>JBGCER010000692.1:0-3846 GCA_045106515.1 Myxococcota bacterium | reverse complement strand
GCCGCACCAAGAGGTCGGGAAGGGCCGCGCGGACGGTCTGATCGGCGAGCACCCGTCGAAGATCTGGACCGATCGCTGCGACGAGGTCGCGGTCCCCCTCGGTCAAGGTGAGCGTCAGGTCCTTGATGCTGTGCCCCGAGGCCCCTCGCCACCGGTCGTTGGCGGGGCTCTTGGAGGCCACGATGGCATCCCCCAGGTGCGGAATCAGCCCATCGACCGGGCCGGATACGTCGGGATGGTCGGCTCGAACCCAGCCTTCGACCGTCCAAATCCACCGGTGGGTTTCCGGGTCTTCCAAGATGTCGGCGGCCAGGTTCATGGCCTCGCCATCATCGGCCTGAAGAGATGCTGCAACCTTGGGAATCACGGGGGTGAGGGGCGTGATGAGCCCTTGCTCGATCGCGTCCGCGCGATTCAGGTCGTAGCCGTCTCTACGGATGAAGACGTGGTTCTCGCCGTAGATCGCCTCCAGAAAGATGTTCTGCATCGCGATGGAGAGCGGCTCATCTTTCACCAGGGCGAGGGAGCCCGTCACCAGGTCCAGCAGCTGCACATCGGCGGTGGGCATGGCGTTGGCCATCTTGGCCACGGTGATGCCTGCGGGCTCGCCGGCAGGCGTACTCTCTTCCAGCGCCTGTGCCGTAGACGCCAAGGGCTGCACATGCCCATTGTGGTTGACGCAGCCGAAGAGATCCTGCACTTCGGCGGTGCTCTGCTCGTCCAACCCATCCATCAGGTCGACGCGGTAGCACGGGCTGTCGGGCTCTAGCTGCGAATACCAAGGTGCGGGAGCCGGTCCGCAGGACGCCGCACACAGCACCGCCAACGCGAGGGGCGGAGCGGTGACGCGCATGAGGGCCTCCGGAGGAGAGTCGGCTCAGGGGGGCCTAGTCGAACAATACTCGGGCGCCGGCGTACGTGGTCGCGCCTGGACGCAGCCACTTGCGGAAGCGCATGTGAGCGTTGACGTTGGCGAACAGCTCGATCTGATTGCCGACCCGAACGGTGCCACCGACGCCGAGTTCGCCAAAGACGTACTCGGTGTGGTCGGGCGTCATGAAGCCGGAGCCGACGGTGCCGTTGATGACGAGCATGGCCTTGTCTGGGTCGCCGATGAGACCGCCTTGCAGGCCAACGGCGAAGACGCCGGTGTTGCGGGTGGAGTCCCGGGGAGCCGCGGTGACTTCGGAGCCCGCGATGGGGATGCCGCTGCTGTCTGCCGGGTTGCGCTCAGCGCCGTCCGCTTGCCAGTAGAACCGTGCGATGCCAACGATGCGGTCGTCACGGTCGCCAACGACCAGGTCCAGGCCGGTGCCGAACGTGGGGATGATCTGGTTCTGACGATACTGGTTGTCATCGGCATCGTAGTAGTAGACGCGGTCCGAGAACATACCGCCGGTGCCCACCACGCCGATTCCGCCAGCGACCGCGAGGGTCGGAGTGGCCAGGCTCGCAGCCAGAGCGGCGACGCTTAGGCCGGCGACGAGTACAAGGTTGAGGGGCGCGAAACGCATGAGGACTCCGTCAGGGTCAGCCTGGGCTTGTACACCAGGCTCCGGTCTTGGTCAACTAGTGAGTGACCTGGCGGCAGGGGTCACTGCGCCGGGTTCGCCAGTCGTGGGTCTAGTGTAGCGGTTGCGACCCTTGTTCATGGGCGCTTTCACTCGGCGTCGTCTTCGACGATCTCGAGCGGCAGGGGTGCGCTCGCGCCATAGGCGTTGAACACCGTCACCGTGGTTGGCCCGGCATCGAGGGATGGCACTTCGAAGGTGATGTTTTGCACGCACGGATCACATGCCTCTGCGCAAGCGCCGCACGTTTCACACACCCCGCATGCCTCGGCGGACCTGCAGGTGTTGCACGTTGCGCACTCGCTGGCGGTGATGTCCACGTCGACCGACGGGGCGTCGGAGGCACCCACCCGAACGACGGTGTCGAGCGCTTCGGTGTAGGGGCGGCCGGTCGCGGTGATCGTATCGCCGGCTGCGGCGGTCTCCGCATCGAGAGAGACGACCAGCTCACACTGTTCAAACGTGGCGGTGGCTGCCTCGGGACAGCCGGTCCAAACGAAACATCCAATGGCGAGGAAGGCACTCGTGCCGCGCATCTAGAGCTCCGTGAAGTCTTTGACGGACACCGCACCGGCTGCGACGCCGCTATCGGGTGGCACTGTGCCGCGGATGAAGGGGTAGTTGCGTCCACCCGATGTAACTCGGGTGCCCCGCTTCTCATCGATCCCGACCCAAGTAAGGTCGCCGAACTCCTTGAAGGGGCGATCGGTGCTCTTTGGCGCGGCTTCGCGCATGACATCGATCCAGATGGGCAGAGCTGTTCGGCCTCCGGTGCTGGAGACGCCCAGAGAGCGCGGATCGTCGAACCCGACCCAGGCGCCGGTGATCACGTCATTGCTGAACCCGACGAACCAGGTGTCCTTGTAGTCCTGCGTGGTCCCAGTCTTTCCGCCGAAGCGCATATTGAGGGCTCGTCGCGCCGGCGCGCCCGTTCCAGAGTTGACCACGTTCTGCAGCAGCCACCCACCGATGGTGGCGACCTCGGGGCGGATGACCTGTGGATATTCGACGACCTGGTGCTCTTCGAGGACGTTGCCATCGCGGTCTTCGACCTTCTGAATGTAGTACGGCTGAACCAGGCGACCGCCAGTGCCGAACACCGTGTAGGCACGGGGGAGCTCTTCCATGGTGAGCGAGGCGCTGCCCAGGCCCATGGACATGTCGCAGGCGCGACACCAGTACACGTCGTCGGGTCCGAGCTGTGCCCGGTGAGCGGTGTTCGAGAGGTCGGGGTCTTTGGCGGGGTACCGATCCATGCAGATGGTGGAGTCGCGCTTTTCGCGGACCCAAGGGCACAGGTGGTCGTTTTCGGGAGTGGTGATGTGGTCTTCGGGCAGGGTGTGCGACGGTGGGCCGCCGATTCCCAGCTTTCGCGCGAAGGTATATAGGCTGTCGCGGTTCATGCCTGGGTCCATGGACTCCAGCACTTTGATGGTGCAGGTGTTCTTGGACAAGGCCAGCGCTTGGCGCATGGTGATGTCGCCCATGTAGTCGGAGCCGTAATTGTCGGGCTTCCACACGAATCCGGCGTCGGTTGTGTAGCTCGCGCCTCGGATATCGGGCACGATGCTGGCGGCCGTGAGCCGTTCGGTATCGACGGCGGCCGAGTAGACGATGGGCTTGAACGTCGAGCCCACCTGTCGCTTGGCTTGGGTGACTCGGTTGAACTCGGACTTCTCGAAGTTCGCGCCGCCGACCATGCCGAGCACGGCGCCGGTGCCTAGCTCGAAGCTCATGGTCGAGGCTTCGACCTGCGGGTCTTGCCAGAGCCTCGCAGCGACCATGTCGGTGTTTGCCGCCGGGGTTCCGGACATGGCCTTCTTGATATCGGCATCGCCGGCGGCGGTGGATGGGGCCTCGACCTTGACCAGTACGACATCGCCCTTTCGGACTAGCGTTCCACCCTTTTCGACGTCCTCTTCCCAGCCGTTCACCGTCGCGGTCAGATCCGTGGCGACCCTGCGGCGCCAGGACTTGCGGGGGTTGGGCTCGTAGACCCACTTGGACCAGCCAATGGGGATGATGGCTTCGTGCGCGCCGATTCCGACCTTGACCCACTTGGGCTGCGCTTCGAGCACGACGGCGTCGTAGATTCGGCCTGGGTGCAGGATGCTCTTGTCGGGAACGCCTTTTCTTCCGGCGGGATCGGCCTCGAACCCGTTTTGGTCGCGCATCGCGGTCTCATGCTCGGCTCGCCGCGCTTTGATGGCCGCATCGGTGCCGAGAGTCTCGAGGCCGGAACGCCGGAAGCCCATGCGTTGGTCGACCTTGTTCA
>JBGCER010000691.1:0-20824 GCA_045106515.1 Myxococcota bacterium | reverse complement strand
TGGCGAGAGCGCGCAGGCCGTGAGGGGTTCGATGAGGTCCACGTTCGGGTACGCCGTCTTGAATCGGGTCAGCCATCCCAAAAAGCTCTGAGAACCTGCGCTCCCTTGATGCAAGATGCTCGGCATGAGGTCGGATTCAGGGTCGGGGAGGGGACCGTGAGCCCCTCGGCACCCGCTCTCGACGGCGTCGCAGGCCTCTTGGTACATCCGGACGGCCTGTTCGCCCTCAATGCCGAGCATCGCCTTTCCCGTTCGTACACGATCGGCGAGCAAGGCCGCAGAACGCCTCACCCGCATCACTTCTTCGGCCCAAATCTTGGCGTCGATACTTCTCTCTCGACTGATCCGCGAGAGCTCCCATGAGTCCGAGCGATCGAGGCCCATGGACGCGCGGACAACCTCGGCGGGGGCATGCACAGGCCCAGCGGTCCAGTCGAACGACAGGCGAGCTGCCAGCGTAGACGTCGAAAGCCCACTCTGCTCCGAGAACAAGCGGACCGCATCACTACCGGTGCAGCCGACGGCCTGCATGGCGAGCCTGTCTCGCTGGACGCCCGTTGCATCGAGGGCCTGAGGTACGACCCAGTCGCACCACATTCGGGTGTCGCACATGCCCATGAACTCTTGGGCCGCAGCCGCTCGCTTGGAGTCGTCGAATCCGTAGCAGGCGTCGTCGAACGACAGGCGTGGTGCAGGCGCATCCGGGTCCACTCCCTGTGGCGCCGGCTTGATGTGGGAGGACCGCACCTCAACCTCATCCCACACGCCCTTGGAGATCAGCCAGGTGCCGCTCCGAGTGTCCGCCACCGGAGGCAGCTCGCTGGCGTCTGGAAGCGTCCGAATCTCGGCAGCGTCCGGATCTTCGCCGAGAGAGTCGCAACTCACGGCCAACAGCGCCATAGCGAACAGCGACCCCAGAGTTCGTGAGAAGACCATCGATCTCATCGAAAACGGGGCATGCCTTGGCGGGGGCGGAGCGCGTCGATCTCCCCCTCGAACCAGTCCACTCCCGACGGCCTCATGCGGCCGCCAATGCTCAATACCCGCCCGTCAACGCTCTGGACGATCAGGCTTCCACCCGAGTTTCCATGACCCCGATGCACAGCTTGCAGTTCGGTCCACGCGATAAACCCGGCGTCAACCGCGATGCCCTGTTGGGTGACGCTCACCTTCTGCGCAGGACGTCGCATCCAGTTCTGCCGCGCTTGGTACAGCCCGTATGAGCCCACCAACGACACGCCCGAGATGATGGGCGCAACCAGCTGAAAACCACCCGCAATGCCGGCGACGCTAACGCCGACTCCCACGACGATCAGCACCACCGCGGCCATGCCAAAGCCTGGGTCATGGGTGCGTTTGAGCTGATACTCCACACCATCGGCGATGGGCTGGCGGGTGACGCCGGCCGGAATGGATGGGGCATGAAGGGACTCTCGAACGCGCTCAGCGTCCATGACTATCCTCGCTGTGTCGAACCAATCTTAAGCGGGGCCCGCCAGCGGGGCCTGTCCCACTCCTGGCTCCGTTGCTCCACGCCGCGCGCAGGCGCGTAGCGAGGGCCCGTTGGTCGTCATCGACCTGGTGAACTGCCAGCCAGACTTCGGCGCCGCTTTGATGGAGCACGACGACGCAGGGCACCTTTCGGCCGCCGTCGACCTCGCGCTCTCCGACGCCGACCGATCGGACTGCAGACCACGCCCAGCGCAGATCCGCCCAGGCCAACCCCGCAGGGTCGACCCGGACCGAGGAGGGGGCGAGCCTTCGCTTGCGCCGACGACCCCACATCCCAAGGAAGGTCCCGGTCAGCGAAAAGACAGTCGCGCCGAGCGCCGACACCAACAGGAGCCACGCCACGCTCGGGTCCGGCAAGGACCGGCACACCGCCCACGCGCTCAGGAATCCGGCCGCGACCACCGCCGAGAAGATCCCCAGTCCAAGCCAGGCCCCAGCGGACCCAAGCTCGGGGTCAGACCAAGTCCAGGTCTCGTGGTCGGGGGATCGGGCAACGGCCAATGACATGGACATAGTGTAGCCGGACACTGGGGCCCATGCCGGAGTTGCTACGCACGTGGCCCGATCTGGGGATCTCAGGATACGCGGCATCCCGACCCGGAGGTCCCTGTGGACATCGTGCTCGACTTCGAGCGCCCTATCCTAGAACTGCACAGGCGGATCGCCGAACTTCGAGAACTCGAAGGCGCTGATGGCATCAATCTATCTGCCAGCATCGTGCAGCTCGAAGACCAGGCCGACAAGCTTCAAGAGCGGATCTTTGGGCGATTGAGCCCGTGGCAACGCACCCAGCTGTCGCGGCACCCCAAGCGTCCGTATACCTTGGACTACGTGGAAGGCCTCTGTACCGAGTACCGAGAGATCCACGGTGACCGTGCCGGACATGATGATCGGGCGCTCATTACGGGTATGGCTCGGTTCAACGGGCGCCCGGTGGTCATTATCGGCCACCAAAAGGGCCGGAACACCAAAGAGAACATCGTTCGGAACTTTGGCATGGCCAGGCCCGAAGGCTACCGAAAGGCCCTTCGCGCCATGAAGCTGGCCGATGACTTCGGCATGCCCATCTTCTGCTTCATTGACACGCCGGGCGCATACCCCGGTATCGACGCAGAAGAGCGGGGCCAAGCCGAGGCGATCGCCAGGAACATCCTTGAGATGAGCCGGCTCACTGTCCCGGTCATCGCCGTAGTGATCGGCGAAGGCGGTAGCGGAGGCGCTCTGGCCATCGGGGTGGCTAACCGCGTCCTCATGCTTGAGAATAGTGTCTACAGCGTCATCAGCCCCGAAGGCTGCGCGGCCATCTTGTGGCGCGACCGAGCCGAGGGCCCCCGGGCTGCCGAGGCCCTGAAGATCACGGCCTCCGACTGCAAGCGCCTCGGCGTGGTCGACGAAGTCGTGATGGAGCCCGCTGGCGGTGCGCACCGGGGCTCCGCCGCAACGGTCGCGTCCATCGGCACAGCGCTGGAGCGCCACCTCGCCGAGCTCGACGAGGTGGGCGTAGACGGCCTGCGAGCCGCTCGCTATGAGCGCTTTCGTGTTCTCGGTTCCTTCATCGAGGGTGAGTAAGGCTTGAGCGAAGCATGCGATCGAGTCGTAGAGGCGTGCGGACCGCTGACGGGGGAGATTACTCCTCCCGGCGATAAGTCCATATCGCACCGGTGTTTAATGCTCGGCGCCCTCGCAAACGGGCCGGTTCGCATGCGCCGTTTGCTCGACAGCGCCGACGTTCGAGCCACCGCACACGCAATGGAAGCCTTGGGTGCAACCCTGTCTATCGACGGAGACGCGGTGGTGTTGACGCCGCCAGAGCGCTTCGCGGACCCGAGTGACGTCATCGATTGTGGAAATAGCGGCACAACAATTCGCCTACTCACTGGGCTGATCGCGGCCGAAAACGTCTTCGCGGTCCTCAACGGAGACGCGAGCCTACGAGGCCGGCCGATGAGCCGAGTCGTTGGCCCCTTACGGTTGATGGGAGCCAAGATCGAAGGCCGGTTGTCCAATACTAAAGCGCCTCTTTGCATTCGCGGGCCCCTCACAAGACCCATGGCGCACGATCTGCCGCTGTCGTCCGCACAGGTCAAGAGCGCCTTGCTCTTGGGAGGACGTCACGTCGGCGTTTCTCTGCGGGAGACCCGGAGCAGCCGCGACCACACGGAGCGCCTTCTGACACAGATGGGCGCGCGTCTCAAAACCACGCCCGATGGGTGGATGCAGCTGCGGCCTTTCGAGACACTCGACCCCTTCGACGTGATGGTGCCCGGCGACCTGTCGTCCGCGTCCTTCTGGATGGTGGCGGGCAGCATTATTCCTGGCTCCGAGATTGTCCTGCGCAACGTGGGCATCAACCCCACTCGCGCCGGGGTCATCGACGCCCTCAAGCAGATGGGCGCCCGAATCGAGGTGCAGACCTTGCCCGGAGACGGCGAACCCACAGCGGACCTCAGGATCAAGGCCCGCGAGCTCGTCGGAACCACCATCGAAGGGGATCTCGCCCTCCGGTCCATCGATGAGCTGCCTGTCCTGGCCGTCGCAGCGGCCTTCGCGACCGGCGAGACCATCATCCGCGATGTCGCCGAGCTTAGAGTCAAGGAATCGGATCGGATCGCCCGCACCGTCGACGGGTTGAAGGCGATGGGCGTAGAGGTCGATGAGCAGCCGGATGGCATGATCATCCAAGGCGGATCCCCGAAGGGCCCTGGTGTCGTCGATGCCTCCGGCGATCATCGAATCGCGATGGCCTTCGCAGTCGCAGGGCTCGCAGCCGGTCCTGTGACGCTCCTTCAAGCCGATAGCAGCACCAGCTACCCCGGATTTTGGTCGGACCTAGAGGCCCTGCGTGCCTGAATCGACCTCATCGCCTCGCAAGCCGACCATCGCAATCGACGGCCCCGGATCGTCGGGCAAAGGCACGGTAGCCAAGGCCGTCGCTCGACAGCTCGACCTGCAATACGTCGACACCGGCGCCATGTACCGAGCGGTCGCCCTACTCGCGTCTCAAAAAGGCGTGGACTGGTCCGACGAGCCCGCTGTGGCCGACGTGGCCAACCGGTTGCAGTTCCAGTTTGTCTGGGACGGCGACTTCTTACGCCTTCGGGTTGATGATGTGGACATCACCGGCGAAATCCGAACCGAGCGCGTAGGGCAGGGGGCCAGTAAAGTCAGCGCTCTTCCTGCCGTTCGAGCCGCTCTCCTCGACCGCCAGAGAGCGCTGGCCACCGCCGGCGGGGTGGTGATGGACGGCCGAGACATCGGAACCGTCGTCTTGCCCGACGCCGACCTCAAGGTGTTCTTGGACGCCGACCTCGATGAACGAGCCCGCCGACGACACGAAGAATTGGTTCGTCGAGGCGAGGCGGCGCGCTTTGATTCGGTGCGGGCGGATCTCTCCGAGCGTGATGACCGGGATCGCAGCCGATCAGTGGCGCCGCTCAAACCCGCAGATGATGCGGTGATCCTGGATTCTACCGAGTTGACCATCCCCCAAGCGGTGGCGCGAGTCATCGAGCTCGCGACGGCTCTGCAAACGGGTTGATGGTGTCGTTGACACGGCAGGAACCGCGCATTATTGCCCGCCCCTCTTTGCGGAACCTCGGTACCGCCGATCCTGGGAGCGCGTGAAGTCACGCCTCTCGGCACCGCTGGTGCGGTCCCGTCGCACGCAAGAGGCCGCTGTCAACGCCAATTCTGGCGTGATGGCGTGTGGAACCTTCTTCCGACAAGCCAGCGGTGCTGGGGCCCTTGCAGGCCCTCCCCCAGAGGAACAATGACGTCAATCGAGAACATCCAAGACCTCCCCCTGAATCAGATCAGCGACGAGGACTTCAAGAACTTTTTCGACAACCTTATGGACGAGAAAGGTGTCCGTGAGCAGTCTGTCGTATCAGGTGAAGTCATCCGCATCGGCGATGACTGGGTCACCGTAGACATCAACTTCAAGGCCGAAGGCATCGTGCCGGCCAACGAGTTCAAGTCGCCCGAAGGCGAGATGACCATCAAGGTCGGCGATACCGTCGACGTGTACCTGGGCAGCGTTGACAGCGACGACGGCGTCCTGCTGCTCTCCAAGGAAAAGGCCGACTTGATGAAGGCCTGGGAAGAGATTTCCAAGGCCGTCGAGGCCGACGAGGTCGTCAGCGGCGAAGTCATCGCCCGCGTCAAGGGCGGACTCTCCGTCGACATCGGCGTCAAGGCCTTCCTGCCCGGCTCACAGGTCGACCTTCGTCCCGTCAAAAACCTGGACAAGCTCATCGGTCAGACCTACGAGTTCAAGATCATCAAGTTCAACAAGAAGCGCGGCAATATCGTGCTTTCTCGTCGAGTCTTGCTCGAGAACGAGCGCGAGTCCAAGCGCGCATTCACCGTCGAGCGCCTTCACGAGGGCTCGATCCTCACCGGCGTCGTCAAGAACATCACCGACTACGGTGCGTTCATCGACCTCGGCGGCATCGACGGCTTGCTGCACATCACGGACATGTCCTGGGGCCGGATCAACCACCCCAGCGAGATGTTCGAAGTCGGCCAGTCGGTGGAAGTCAAGGTCCTCAAGTTCGACCGAGACAGCCAGCGTGTCTCCTTGGGCTACAAGCAGATCCGCCCCGATCCATGGGCCGACGCGGACTTCAAGTACCCCATCGGCGCGATCGTCCGTGGCAAGGTCGTTTCCATTCCCGACTACGGCGCGTTCATCGAGCTGGAAGACGGCATCGAGGGCTTGGTCCACATCTCCGAGATGACTTGGAACAAGCGCATCAAGCACCCCAGCAAGCTCGTTGAGATCGGCGACACCGTCGAGGCCAAGGTGCTCGGCATCGACGTCGAGAACAAGCGCATCAGCTTGGGCATGAAGCAACTCGAAGCCAACCCCTGGGACATCGTCGAGCAGCAGTACCCTGTCGGCGCAGTCATCAAGGGCGAAGTCCGGAACATCACCGACTTCGGCATCTTCGTGGCGGTCGACGACGGCATCGATGGCCTGGTCCACATCTCGGACCTGTCCTGGAGCCAGCGCGTCGGTCACCCCTCGGAGCTCTACAACAAGGGCGACGAGGTCGAGGCTCGCGTCCTCGCCATCGATAAGGAAGCCGAGCGCTTCAGCCTGGGCATCAAGCAGCTCTCCGAAGAGCCTTGGTACACCGTGCACAGCCGCTACTTCCTCGGCCAAGTTGTTGAAGGTCCGGTCGTGCATCTCGCTGACTTCGGCGTCTTCGTCGAGGTTGAGCAGGGCATCGAAGGCCTCGTGCACCTGTCCGAACTCGCCCACTCGGGCGACGATTGGCAGTCGCACTACCCGGCCGGCACCAAGATCAAGGCGCAAGTCATCCACATCGACAGCCACGATCGCAAGATCAGCCTGTCCGAAGCGGGTGCCGAAGAGTCTGTCGACGGTGGTGATGTCGAGAACTTCATGCAGCAGCAGGGCAGCAGCTCCGCTCGCTTGGGCGACGTGATGGGCGACCTCGGTCGCAAGCTCGCTGCGGACGCTCCGGCCGAAGAGGTCGAGGCAGCCGCCGACGCTCCCGTCGCAGCCGAAGTGGAAGCATCCGAGCCCGCAGCCGATGTGGCCGACTCCGAAGAGTAGGCTCAGTACCTAGCGTATCCTTGCGTCGACATCTCGACGGCGCAAGGTCCCACACACGCCGTCGTCCTCCGATCAGCCCAGCGCTGTGCAGAGGTCGGCGGCGTGAGTGCGTTGCGGAGCGACTCTCCGGCCTTGTTCTGGGAACCCGGCCCGGCTAGCCTGCGCCGACGGAGGCCCGCTCATGAGCCCGCGCGCTATTGGCTGGATTATTGTGTTGCTCGCGGTGCTAGCTGCCGTCGGCACAAGCACGTTGTTCTGGCTTCAGAACAGCGCTCGGGGGGTCATGCTCTCCCTCAACCTGGGTGTGGCCAAGTTCGCCTTGGCCGAGCCCGTGCCCGTGCCCGTGCTCATGGGCATCTGCGTCCTCTCCGGCTTCGTGCTGGCGTTGGTCCTGGTGTTGGCCCTGCGTTCGGGTCGCTCGCGAAACCGAAGCAAGCCGGCGGACAACCCATACCTGCAACCCGGAACCGCTGGTTCCGAGGGCGAGCAGGCCTGGTGAGCACCCGAAAGCCTCAGCCGCCTCCCGAAGTCGTACCTCGCCGTCGCAAGACGCCCGCCCAAACCCGGGGTGGGGGGAAGCGCGGTCCTGCGCGAGGCGCCCCTCGGGTGAGTGCCGGCCGTGTGGCTGCAGCGCGAGCCCTGGTCGCGGTCGACAGCGGTTCCCACGTCGAAGACGTGCTCGCACGCTCCGCTCCGGCGGACCCCAGGGATCGGGCGCACGCCTGGTTCTTGGCCATGGGAGTGCTTCGGCACCGGGGCCAAGTCGACGCTGCGCTGCGCGCCCACGTGTCCCAGCCCATCGGGGGTCTAGACGCCGAGGTCCGCGCCGCTCTTCGCCTGGGATGCTTCGAAAAACTCTTCGGCCGGGCAGGGGACCACGCGGCTGTAAACGAGGCCGTAGAGGTCGTAAAGGCGCTGGGTTCTGGCCGTGCAAAAGGCTTGGTGAACGCCGTCCTTCGACGGGTTCAAGCGGTCGAAAATCTCCCGCCCCACGATGCGCTCAATCACCCCGCCTGGCTCATGTCCCGATGGGTCGACCGCTATGGCCAAGAGGCGACCCACGCCTGGTGTCAGAGCAATTCGGAGCCCGCACCTCTCGCGGTCGTCGACAATGGCCTCGATCCACAGTGGATCGACGCCATGCGCGACGCCGGACTCAACCCCACCGCGGTCGAGCTCGCCGGAGGCCCGCTTCGGGGGGTGTGGCGGATCGATGGCAGTGATGGCGGAGTGCCGGAGCTTCCCGGCTTCCACGACGGCGCGTTCTGGGTCCAAGATCCTTCCGCTGTGGCTGTGGCTGACTTGGTAGGCGCCAAGGCGGGCGATCGGGTCTTGGACGCGTGTGCGGCCCCCGGAGGAAAGACCTTCCGCTTGCTGTCATCAGGTGCGGTGGTGACCGCCGTCGACAGTCAGGGCAACCGGCTACCGCGCCTTCGCGAGGGTTTGGCGCGTCTGCAGCGCCAGGCGACCGTGCGGCACCACGACTGGACCCAAGGCGAGCTGCCCGACGTCGACCCATTCGACGCCGTCCTCGTCGACGCGCCCTGCACTGGCCTCGGCACTGTGCGACGGCACCCTGAGATCCGTTGGCGCCGCCAAATCAGCGACATCTTGTCCATGCCATTGGTGCAAGGGCCCATCCTGCAGTCTGCGAGCCGGCACGTGCGCCCTGGCGGCGTCTTGGTGTACGCCGTGTGCAGCCCGGAACCGGAAGAGGGCTCGGCTATCGTCACTGGATTTCTGGCCAAGAACGCAGATTTTTCGCTAGAGCGCGAACTGAACTTTGCGCCGCCCAAGAATCATGAAGACGCGCACTACGCCGCCCGGCTCGTCCGCTCGTAGGAAGCCCATTGACTCCGATGTTCCAGCAGTACCATGCACTCAAGCAGGGTCGGCCTGACGCCATCTTGTTCTTCCGCATGGGCGACTTCTACGAGGTGTTCTACGAAGACGCGGAGCTGTGCGCCCGCGTCCTCGACATCGCGCTGACCGCTCGCAACAAGCAGGATCCCAACCCCGTGCCCATGGCCGGCGTGCCTCATCACGCCGCCGCTGGCTACATCACCAAGCTCACCGAGGCCGGCTACAGGGTGGCCATCGCCGAACAGGTCGAGGACGCCGTCGCCGCAAAGGGCCTGGTTCGGCGCGAGATCGTGCGCGTGGTCACCCCCGGTGTGGTGCTCGACCCCACGAAGCTGGCCGCAAGAGAAGCCAACCACCTGGCTGCGATCGTCCGGGCAGAAGACGACTTTGGCGTTGCATTTTTGGACGTCAGCACCGGTGATCTTCGATGTACCACCGTCGGCGACCTCGACGCCGCCATCGCCGAGGTCCATCGGTTCGAACCGCGCGAAGCCTTGCTCGGCCCTGGGCTGGATGCCGAGGCCGCGGTGTCGGCGGCCCTCAAACGGCATGACTGCCTCGTGTCGGCGGTTCACCCCGAAGCTTGGGGCACAGCCTCCGCGGTGAAGACACTTCGAAAGCAGCTTTCGGTGACAAACCTCGCGGAGTTTGGAGCCGACGAAGACGAAGCGGGGGTCCGCGCAGCCGGAGCATTGGTCCGGTACGGACAAGACGTGTGCGGGGGCGAGCTGCGCAATGTGCACCACCTGCGAGTCTACCGGCCCGCGCGCTATATGGTCATCGACGATACCACCCGTCGGAACTTGGAAATCGTCCGCACCCTCCTTGGAAATCGTCGGAAGGGCACCCTGCTTTGGCTCTTGGATGCCACCGCTACCTCCATGGGCTCCCGCGCGCTCAAGAACTGGCTCGCGTTCCCACTCTTGGATGTGGCGGCCATCGAAGCCAGGCAAGACGCCGTGCACGCGCTCATCGTCGATCCGGTAGCGCGGGAGTCGCTGCGCACCCACCTTCGAGAGGTGGCGGACATCGAACGCATCGGCGCGCGGATCACCTCGGGCACCGCCCACGCACGGGACCTGGCGGCCCTCCGACGCTCCTTGGTGGCGTTGCCGCAGGCCATGGCTGCCATCGCGCACCTCGACGCCCTCGCTGCACGGATCCCGGCAGACACATGCGCAGATGTGGCGGAAGATCTGGTGGCATGGCTCGTCGACGACCCGCCCATCTCGCTCACCGACGGCGGTCTGCTACGCAGGGGCCTACACGAGGAGTTGGATGAGATCACCGGCTGGTCCCTGGATGGGGTGGGAGCCATCTCTCGCCTCGAAGAACGTGAGCGCGCAGAAACAGGTATTGCAACGCTGAAAATGCGCCGCAATCGGATGTTTGGCTACTATATCGAGGTCACCCGCGCCCACATCCACAAGGTGCCCACTGAGCGCTACCGCCGCAAACAGACGCTCTCCAATGCCGAACGGTACATCACGGCCGAGCTTAAGGAGCTCGAAGAGAAGGTTCTAGGCGCAGATGAGCGGCGAAAAGAGCTCGAATACACGCTGTTCGCCGAGCTGCGCACTCGAGTGGCAGCGCACTCGGAGCGGCTCCAGAGACTGGCGTTGGCCCTCGCCGAGCTCGACGTGGTGGCCGGGCTCGCCGAGGTGGCGGAGAAGCACTCCTGGGTCCGGCCGCAGGTCGACGAGACCTTGGAGCTAGAACTGGAGCAGGCGCGGCACCCCGTGGTCGAGGTCCTCCTCGAAGACGCGGCCTTTGTGCCCAATGACTGCACGCTCGACCCTGAGCAGCGTCGGCTGGTGGTGCTGACAGGGCCCAATATGTCGGGCAAATCCACCACGATGCGCCAGGTCGCGCTCTGCGTTCTGCTGGCTCAGATCGGTAGCTTTATCCCGGCAAACCGTGCGCGAATCGGACTGTGTGATCGGATCTTCACCCGCGTTGGCGCGTCAGACGACCTGTCTCGGGGTCAATCGACCTTCATGGTGGAGATGAGCGAGACCGCCGCCATTTTGCACCACGCCACGGCGCGCAGCCTAGTAGTGCTCGATGAAATTGGACGTGGAACCTCCACTTACGATGGCCTATCCATCGCTTGGGCCGTCGCTGAGGGCCTGGCGATGAGGGTGAGGTGCCGAGCCCTCTTCGCCACGCACTACCACGAGCTTTGCGAGTTAGAACAGACGGCTCCAGGGGTGGTGAA
Source organism: Myxococcota bacterium (assembly GCA_045106515.1). Taxonomy (GTDB): domain Bacteria; phylum Myxococcota_A; class UBA796; order UBA796; genus REDI01. The sequence continues at coordinate 9,647 of JBGCER010000691.1, read as the reverse complement.
TCAGTCCGTCGCGGTCAGCGAGTGGGGCGATGAGATCGTCTTCTTGCGTACACTCAAAGAGGGCGGAGCCAGTCGATCGTATGGGATCCAATGCGCCCGCCTTGCGGGACTTCCCGAGGGTGTGGTCGACCGGGCTCGGTCACTGCTGACGCAGTTCGAGAAGCACGCCCCTCGAAACGAGCGGAAGCAGCTGTCTCTCTTCGGATCGATGGGCGTGGCCACGGTGGAGGAAGAGCCCGCGCCTGCAAGGCCGAGCGCCGCCGATGCGCTGCTCAAGACCATCGACCCCGACGATCTGACGCCACGGGCGGCTCACGAGCTGGTCTACCGCCTCAAAGCGCTAGTTCGGTGAGCATCCATCCCGAGCTGGACGCGGCGCTAGAGGGCTTTCGTGGCTGGCTCGCCATCGATCGCGGGCTCTCGCCGCACACGCAGTCGGCCTATCTCTCGGACGCGCGACGCTTCGCAAAGTGGGCCACCCCGCGCGGCCTGGTTCGGTTGAGCCAGGTCACACATACCGATGTAAGCGCCTATTTGGTGTATTTGGACGCCCAAGGCCTATCGGCCCGCAGTCGAAACCGAGCCCGCACGACCCTGCGCCAGTGGTTTGTGTGGGCGCGCCAGACGCTGGGCCATGAAGGAGACCCCACCGAACTCATCGATGCCGCCCGAACCGTCAAGCCGCTGCCGGTGGTGCTATCGACGACCCAGATCGATGCCCTATTGCAAGCGCCAGGGCAGGGGCCTTTGGGCCTGCGGGACCGGGCCATGGTGCAGACGCTGTACAGCGCTGGCCTGCGCGTGACCGAGCTCGTCTCCTTGCCCTTGAGCGGGCTCGATCTGCGAGAGGGGCTGGCCCTCGTCCGTGGAAAAGGCAGTAAAGAGCGACTGATTCCACTAGGCGACCGCGCGGTGGAGCGCATCTCACAATGGCTCTCAGCGGGTCGACCGCTCTTCGACCCGGAAAGCCGCTGCCCAGCGGTCTTTGTGACGCGGCGAGGCGGACAGATGACCCGTCAAAACGCGTGGCAGCGCCTGCGAAAGCACGCGGTCTCGGTCGGCATCTCCGGCAAGGTCAGCCCCCACGTGCTGCGGCACAGCTTCGCCACACACCTTGTAGAACACGGTGCAGATCTCAGAAGCGTTCAGGCGCTCCTTGGGCATAGCGATATTTCAACCACAGAAATCTACACCCACGTAGCGCAGGTTCGACTTCGCAAATTGCACCGGGACCACCACCCGAGAGGTCGCTAAGGTGTTTCAGAAGCGTCTGTGGCAGGAGGGTCGACCTGGACCTCCGCCGCGGTGCCAACGCCGATCGCGCCCTCCATCTGGTCCTTGGCCCAGGGCAGGACCAAGGCGATGACGACGCTGACCGCGAGGCCGATTCCCGCCTTCCAGATATCGCCGCCGATGACCCCGAAGAGCCCCCGCCACGACCGCAGCTTGAGCTGGATGTTGATGCCCAGCTCCCGGCCGGCGAGCAATCCCAAGAAGACCCACGTGGTGCTCATGGGGATCTTGGCCGTCTCACCGGTGACCAGCCACATGACCCATCCGTCTTTGAACACGAAGAGCACGGTGCCAAAGAGGAAGTTGATGAGAGCGGCCGACCGGATGTCTTGGCTATTGGTCTTGCTGGTCACGATCTGCTGGATCGTCCCGCCACGGGTATAGAAAATATAGGCTTGAATGCCGACCATCACCACAAGACTACCTAGCAGCCAGGTCAGGTTCAGCTTTCGAGGCAGGTACACATAGATGTTGGCCAAGTCCTGGATGAGCCACATGGCCCACAGGTAGGCCGTGGTGAGCCATTGGATCACCACCCACCAGATACTGGGTTGCTTTTTGGACCGCGCGGCCGCCGACTTTTCGAAGGCCTTGGCCACCAGCACATAGACCACGCCACCAACCACAAAGGCGAGGCCATAGCCCAGGAAGGACTTAATCAGCATACTCGGCAGGTTCTTCGAGGCGAATACCGTGAGCACCAAGAAGGTTGTGCTCACCGGAAGCCCGAAGCGGGTGAGTACCAAGAGCACGAGCGGAGGCAGCACGTAGAGCCACGAGAAGTCTTCGGGCATAGGGTACTTTTCGAGTCGCCCCCACGCCGGATCGCCGTCGCCCATCACCCATCCGTACACGAGCACGGCGGTCATGATCCCAGAGGCGAACAACCAAAGCTGCCACCAGGGCCGCTTCTCATTGCTGGCTAGGAACGTGCCGAGGGTCTGGATCGCGTCGTTACCTACGATGGAGTAGGACGCGACCGTGAACCCAATGATCATGAAAGTGAGCTCTAGCGCGCCCAAGAAGACCTCTGGCCTGGGACGTTGGGTACCACAAGGCAAGCACCAGCGACCGCAGTCGGGGCGCATGTAGCGCAATCATCGAGGGTCCTTCGACGCGTGCCTACGAATCGTCACATAGCCGCCCAGACTCCGACCCAAGAACGCGAATCTAGTGTCCAGGAACGGTGGGGCTCTCCGGCGTTGCCGAGGGCCTGCCCTGCGTGTAGATCGCCTCATTGAACTGGAGTGCACATGCTGCTCAAGACCGCTTCGTCCGACCTGCCGACCGGAGACGCCCTGCTCGAGGCCATCGAACGTCTCCGCAAGGAACGAAACGCGGTGATCCTGGCGCACTACTACCAGGAGTCCGAGATCCAGGACTTGGCCGATTTTATTGGGGATTCCCTGCAACTCGCCAAGGCCGCTCGCGACACCGAAGCGGACGTCATCGTGTTCTGCGGCGTGCACTTCATGGCCGAAACCGCCAAGATCGTCAACCCGGACCGGGTGGTGGTGCTGCCCGATATGAACGCCGGCTGCTCCCTGGCTGACTCCTGCCCGGCCGACAAATTAGCTGCGTGGAAGGCAAAGAATCCCGATCACCTGGTGGTGAGCTACATCAACTGTAGCGCCGGGACCAAGGCCCTGTCCGACGTGATCTGCACCAGCAGCAACGCGGTGCGCGTGGTCGAGAGCCTTCCGGCCGACAAGCCCATTTTGTTTGCACCGGACCGCAATTTGGGCGCGTGGGTCCAGCGTGAGAGCGGGCGCAAAATGGACCTTTGGCAGGGCACGTGCATCGTTCACGAGACCTTCAATGAAGAGAAGCTCATCGAGCTGCAGCGCGAACACCCCGACGCCAAGGTCATCGCCCACCCGGAGTGCGAACCCCACATCTTGGCCTATGCCGACCACATCGGCAGCACATCGAGCCTGTTGGCCTTCACCCGCGACTCCGGCTTTGAAACCTTCATCGTCGCGACCGAAGGCGGGATCCTGCACCAGATGCAGAAGGCCAACCCCGACGCCCACCTGATCCCACTGCCGGGCATGGACGAGTCCTGCGCGTGCAATGAGTGTCCCTTCATGCGCTTGAACACCCTCGAGAAGCTCTACTTGTGTCTGCGGGACCTGGAGCCCCGGATCGAGATGGACGAAGACCTTCGGCTGAAGGCGCTCGCCCCGCTGGAGCGCATGATGGCCCTCGGGTGATCCGAGCCTTCGCCCCCACCTTGGGCCTGGTGGTGGCTCTGCTTGTGTTCGCCGTCACGTTGTTCCGCGGCGGAGCGCTGCTCGGGGCCGATGGGGATCTCTTTATCCACATGGCCTATGGCCAAGCGCTGCTCGATGCGGGCGGCGTGCCGGCCCAAGACCCCGTGGTGTTCACCACCACCGTTGGGGACGCGCTGATCCTGCACGAATGGGCCTCCGAGGTCCTGTTCGTGGTCTTGCACGCCGCCTACGGCCTCGCGGGGCCGCTGGTGCTTCTGGCTGTGGTGGTGGCTGGGCTGCCTTGGCTGGCCTACCGGCGTAGTATCGCCCAAAAGCACGGCGTCTGGGTCGCACTGCTCTCGGCGTTACTCGTGTACTTTGGACTCGCCTCTCACCAGTTGGCTCGGCCGCACCTGTTCACGTGGGTGCTGGTTGTGGCGCTACTGTGGGTCTTGTCTCGCTGGCAGTCGGGGAACTGGCGCTGGTGGGACGCGTGTGCAGCGGTGTTTGGCTTGGGTGCGTTGTGGGCCAACCTGCACGGAGGCGGGCTCCTGGTCGCCGCGCTGCTCATCGGCGTCCACTGGGTTGGGTCGGTGCTCGCGCCAACCCGGCCGGTCTCTTGGTGGCAAGGTGCGCCGCTCTTGGCCAGCGCCGCTCTTGGGAGCCTGGTCAACCCCGCAGGCTGGCACCTGCATGCGCACGTTGTGGGGTTTTTGAGCCATACATCAGAGAACGTGGCAGCGGATTTTGGTCCGCCAGACTTGGCCTCGGGGACGCTGCTGACCTTGGTGGTACTGGGCGTGGCCATCGCGGTTCCCACGCTCATGCGCTGGCGCCACGTGGCGTGGACCGAGCGGATCCTCGTGGTGGTGGTCTGTGCCATGGGGGCCACGTCCATGCGGAACCTTCCGCTGATGGGCGTCATTGCGGCCCCCATGGCCCCGGGCGCCTTGGCGGGATGCATGCGTGCGGCCAGCGGGGCCGAGGGCACGTTCGCGTCTGGCGCCCGCCTCGCCGCAGAGGAGAGAGGGCGGGGCGGGTGGGTCCTAGCACTCGGCGTCGTGATGGCCGGCCTCACCTGGACGACGCTGCAGCCACCACAGCTGTCTGGGCGAGCGGTGCCGACCGATGTCGCCACGTGGTTGAACGAACACCCAGAAGTCAAAAAATCCAGGGGATACGCCGGCTATGATGCCAGCGGATACTTGCTGCACACAGCGGCGCTCCCCAGCGTCTACCTACACGCCCTCAACGCGAACACCCCGTGGTACCTGATGGATGAGCACCGCATCCTGGAGCGCGTTGAGCCGGGCTGGTCCGCCCTGCTCGATCGACGAAAGGTGCAATGGACCTGCGCATTGCAGAATAGCGCGCTCGCGGATGCGCTCGATGCGCACCGCTGTTGGCAGCGGTCCCACACCGATGACGTGTGGGCGGTTCACACACGGAACGGATCGTGCCGCGACTAGGGGCCAGGCGAAGGTGCGCCTACCTAAAGCGCCAAGCAACACCGGCGGTTAAACTCGTATACCGCTGGGTCTTGTAGTCCGCACCATTCCTAGGATCCAGGTTGGTCGGAATGCCAAATAGGAAGCTGCCGCGCAGCTCCAAGTCGTCCCAGATGGGGAGGGTGACCTGGGGTCCGAACGTCGGGTGGTACGGCAGCAGATAGCCGAAGCTCATCTGCACCCATGGCAACCCTGCAGCAGCGTAGAAGTAGGGCCGAAACCGGGTGGCGGTGTCTCCGGTAAGAGCGGCGTGGTCCTCACCGAACACGACGGCCGTGTGAACGCCGGCCGCGACCCGCAACAGGCCTTTGTCATAGGCCACATGCACGTCGAGATCGGTCGAGATCGCATTGACCGTCTTGTTCTCGTAGTCCACGTTCAGCGGGTTTTGAGTGTAGAAGTCACCGCTGTACACCCAGCCACCGCCGACGCCGACGCCGACACTCAGGCCGTCCTCGTCATTGGAGTCTCGACCTCCCGAACCAGCCATCTTGGGCACATCCACTGAGCGCCACTGGGGGTCCCCATCTGCGGAGACGGCCAAGGCGTTGATCCGAGGCCCGCCCTTGCCGTTGACCACGAACCAGACCTCGCCACCGAGGGCCTGCACGTCTTCTTTGACGGCGGCATCTGGGGCCGTGAGCTGGCCGATCGACACGGAACGGATCCAGGAGCGCCACCCATTGGGCGTCTGCGGAATGGACCATGGCGTTGTCTGCCCGGGCTTGATCTGCACCGCGCCTGCGTCCAAAACCCGACCGTCGAGGGTCAGGTGGGCCCAGTGGCGACCCGGCAGCAACCGATGATCCGTGCCCTCGACGGGGCGGCCGTCCACGTAGAGCGTCGCGCCCTTGTCCAGCCAGCCAGAATCATCGACAATCAGCGTTCCAGGCAGGACTTCGCTGCCATAGGTGTCTTTTTGTGACACGTAGGCAATGCGCTGTGGCGCCTCAGCGACCTCGTACGGGGAGATGTCTCGCTGGGGTTCAAGAGCCAGCGCCTGGGCCCAGGGCCGCACATAGTGCAGCCCATTGACCTCGACCCGATAGGGCTCAGCCTGGGCGTCATCGCCGATGGTGTCCTCGAAGAACCGGTGGACGGCAAAGCCTTGGTAGGTGAGCGCGGCGAAGAGCTTGTCTCGGTCTTCGGTGGAGCCCACAAACTCCACATCGGCCAGGGCTCGCTCTAGGTCGGCCATGATGATGAGCTCACCGTCGAGACGGGTCTCGAATTCCCGGACCGCCTTGAGCTTTTTGCCCAGGTTGACGTACGCCTTTCTGTCGGCGCTGACCGCCTGGCCGGTGGCGGCCAACATATCGGCCGAAGTGAGCGCCTTACCCGAGCCTTTGGAGGCCTCGCTGATGGCGGCCTTCAGTTCTGGGGTGAGCTCATTGGTGAGGTAGACGACCTCGGCCCCGAACGCCTGGGGGGCCAGCACTAGCGCGGCCATACAGGGGATTATCCACCGCATTTCAAGGCTCCTCCGGAAGCTTCGCATCGAACTGCGCGCCGCCGTTGCACGTCTATGGAACCGGAAACCCGCTGTCCGGCATAGGTGGCAGATACGGTGCAAGAGCCCGCGGGGAACCCGCGCAATCGCACGGAACTTGTACCGGAGCGCGTCACGTCACCACAGGTGACCGTAATGGAGCTGGCGTCTTGCACCGCAAAGGTGGCAGCGTCGACCTTGGGTCCGTTCGATGGAGGCGGCTCTACCGGAGGGACCTTCGCGTCGGTGGCGGCTGGGGTGGTGCTCGGCGGACGCTCGGTGGGCTTCGTGCGCGTCGTGTCCACGGCGGGCTTGACCGGCTCGACCGGCTCCACCGTCTCAGGGGGAGCGACGCTGGGCGTCTCGGGTTCGGCGGGGGGTGGCTCAACGGTGATGACCTGCGGGTCTGCAGGCGGCGCGACAGTGGCAGGTGTGGCGGCCATATCGGAGAACTGCAGGCTGGCCACGATCGCCACCGTGACAAGCCCCAGGACGGCCACAGCCAAGGCCACGGCGATGGCTACCCCCAAAAGACCGAACAGCAGCGGTCGCCGATTCGGGGCTTCTTCCTCTGGCGGATCCTCCGGGGCGGGCATGAAGGTATTGCCGGAGGCGCCGCCGAGGGTGGGGGCCGAGACGGCCGTGCCTTCCGACAAGATGCCGGTGGCCGGCTCGGTGGTGGTGCCAAGAACCGTGGGCACGTCTGGTAAAAATCGGCGAGAGAACTGCGTTAGAGACTCACCTTCGAGTCGTCGACACAGGTCCGAGAAGGTGTCGCACAGCTCTTGGGCCGTCGGGCGCTCCTGAGGCTCCGCGTGAATCGACCGCTCCAGGAGGTCGCAGACCGTGTCCACCACCTCTTCTGGCCCCGTCATCCGCTCGCGAACCACGTCCATCGCCGCTTCGACGACGGGCTGGTGCCGATCGGTGAGCACCGGCGTGCGTCCGAGGGGGCGACCCAAGATGAGCTCTACGATGGTCGCGCCCGCAGCGTAGACATCGCCCCAAGGCTCATCGCCTTCGTTGAGGATCCGCTCGGGCGCCATGTACCGCTCTGTGCCAATCCAGCCGGCGGCTTGGGTCTGGGCTTCGCGGGTATCCATCTCGACGCGGGCCACGCCAAAGTCCAGCACCTTGACTTCGCCGTCGACCGTGAGCCTCACATTGGACGGCTTGATGTCTCGGTGGACGACCTGCAAGGTGCCGCCAGCACCATCAGATGCGTGGTACGCCACGTCTAATGCACGAAAAATGGAGGCCCCAATCTCGATAGCCGCGGCGGGTGGGAACTCTGCCTTCGACGCGTCGAGAGCGAGAAGCACTTGTTCAAGGTCCGCTCCTGGAACGAAGTCCATCACGACGGCCCAGCGCTGCCCCAGCAGCACCAAATCCAAGACGCTGACGATGTTTCGATGGGAGAGGCGCCCCAAAATACGGGCTTCATCCCTCATTCTTCGGGCAGCTTCTTTGGAGCCGCTCACATTGGCGTTCAAGACCTTCAGCGCCACTGGCCTGAGGAAGCCAGCGCCGGAGTCTTGCTCCGCTAGGTAGACCTCACCGAACGCACCGGCTCCGATCTTCTCCTTGAGATGGAACTTCCGGCGAACCCCGCTGGAGGTCTCGTTGGGAGACGGACTCACGGATCGACCAGCTTAATCTCGACGGTGTCTTCCACGTTGCTCCCGTTGATGCTGGGCAGCGCTCCGTGGTCATTGTCCCGCAGGGTCACCGTGATGATCACGTTTTCTTGTACGCCGGCGTCGCCTCGCAAGATCGGGACCTCTGCGAACCGAACGAAGTCGACGACGGTGCCGAACTGGCTGTTGTCCGAGTCGAGGTGCCAGTGGCCCTCGCCTTCAACGATCGGTGGATCCGGATCGCTATAGGGATCGACGAGCTCAAGGTCGTCGATGTCGAACGCGATCGTGAGCAACCAGTCTCCCCCGGGTGTTTCCGAGGCAAGCTCGAAGGGGCCACCCCCACCATCTCGGCTTTGAGGGGGGTAGATGATGCGGATCTGGGGAGACTCATCGGCCGGCGAGTCGGTTCCGCCCAACTGCACTTCAGGCGGTGGCTTGCATGCAATGAGCAAGGCAGCGCCTATCAAGGCGACGCGAACTTTCACGGGTGGCTCCTAGTCTCCGCAATATCATTGCATACGTAGTCGGCTTCCGCCGCTCAGGGAGCAAGGCCCAGGGCCAGCCGATGAACGAGCGGCACGATATCCTCGGCAGCAACACTACAATACGCGATTCGAAGCGCGTTGACCGCGCCGATACTGACCAGCCCCACGTCCTGCTCTTCGATCAGGCGCAGGCGCGCCTCATCGGCTCGTACTCCATCTGCCAGGCCCACCATGGCGAAGACACCAGAGTTGAATGGGTAGGGGCGTAGGTGGGGGCTTGACGCCTCATCCAGAGCGGCTTCAAGCAACGCCCACCGGTGGGCAAGAACGGCGTTCCCCGCGGCAATCTGAGCCTCTAGGGTCGGATCCTGCAGGGCGGCAAGCACGGCGGCTTGGCTGGGGCCAGGTGGCGAGCCATTGCCGGAGCGAGCCAGCGAACCCAGCTTGCTTTCGAGGGCCGCAGCAGCGGGGCTCTCGGGATCGATGGCGGCGGTGAGGAACCCGACGCGCCCCGGAAAAAAAAACAGCTCCTTGGTGACGCCATCGGCTCGCAGAATGACGTGGCGTTCGGGATCGTGCCGTTCGGCGAGCTCCCAGAAAAGGGAGCGTTCAGGCAGATCATCGCCCCACATCATGCCAGCGTAGGCGTCGTCGACCAGCACGGTCAGGGGACCAGGGTGGGCCAGCACCGCGTCGACGAGCTCTGCGCATTCGCGCGCAGATGGTGTGAACCCGCTGGGGTTGTGGGGGAAGTTGAGCACGAGCATGGCCGGCCCATCGGTCTGCTGGAGCGTCTTGAGCAAGGGAGCGAGGCTGTACTCGCCATCCACGAACAGATCCGCCTCGACCAGGTTCGCCCCCCGCCGCATGCCTAGAACTTGGTCATAGTTGCCCCAGCGCGGCCGGGGCACGATCACTGGCGTGCCCGGGTCGACAAAGAGCTCGGCGGCGAAGTTGATGACCTGGGTCAGACCTAAACAGACAAAAGGAAGGGTGGTCGCTGCGGTGCTGCCGCCGGA
>JBGCER010000690.1:0-7678 GCA_045106515.1 Myxococcota bacterium | reverse complement strand
CAGGTTGAACAGGGCGATGGCGATGATGGCTCGGGTGCGGGTGGGCTGGCGGTCGAGGGCGGCGAGGGCTCCGCTTGCGGCGCCATTGGCGAAGCGCAGCGGCAGCACCCACAGCACGACGCAGAATAGGGGGATGGCGGTGGCATAGTCGGGACCGAACACGGCGGGGATCAGGTCGGGTGCGACCCAGAGGCCCCCCACGGCGATGGGCAGGCCTAGGGTCAGGAGCAGCCGCAGGAGGCGGCCCAAGATCTCGCCTGCGCGGTCTGGGCTTCCGACGGCTTGGGCCAGGGTGGGGTAGGCGGCCCTCACGAGCACGTCCGCCACGGGGAGCTGAATCAGGAGCAGCGTGGCCACGCCATAGGCGCCCAGCTCGGCCTCGCCCCAGAAGGCCTGAATGACCAGCAGGTCGCCGGCGAGGTACAGGCCCATAAAGGCGCGGTGCAGGCCGAAGGGCACGCCATCTCGGATGAGTGTGGTGACGTGGTTGAGGCTCGGAACGATGGGTCGGCCCACGTCGCGCACGAACCGGACGAGCAGCACGCCCGCTGACACGATGGGCCCGGCGGCGGCGGCGGCGAACACGCCGGCGATCCCGGCGCCCACGGACAAGGCCGCCACGACGCCCACCAGGTAGACCACCCGCCCGATGGCATTGGCCAGCACCAGCGGTTGCATGCGTCGCAGGCCTTGAAAGATGGACTCGGTCACCCCTCGGCTGGCCAGGGCACCCATGGTGGATCCCGCGGCGACGGCGGCCACGATCATCCAGGCGCGGCCATCGGCGAACGCGGTGTAGGCGACGGTCAACCCGATGGGCACGAGGGCCAAGAGGGCGATGGCGCCAAGGCCGGTACCCAGGCGCTCAGCGGCGGAGGACTCGTCTCGCGCCACCTGGCGGGCGAGCAGGGTTGGGATGCTAAAGTCCGCGAGGAAACCGAACATTCCGGCGAGCATCGCCAGGAACCGATACGAGCCGTACGACTCATCGCCCAGCACCCGCGCCAACCCGATCTGCAGCGCCAAGCCCGTGGCGGTGATCACCACTTGGGTGATCGCCAGAGCGAGCAGGTTTCCGCCGCGACCTGCGGACGGGGTGGGGGGGGTCGACACGAGCTCTCCGGGACGACGTCGCCTGAGGTTGAGGTTGTACCCTCAAGCCGGCGTAGGTCCAACCGACGGAGGGAAGCCCCCTCGGAGGTTCTTCATGGCCACCCTCTCCATCTGTGTCTTGTTTCGTCGAGACTGCGACGCCCTCCACGCCTGCCTACGCAGCGTCGACGACCCCCGCTGTGACCTTGTTGTCATCGACACCGGCGAGCAGCTCGGACCGCCCAGCGTGCCCGAGTCGATCCCCGTCGTGCGGCCCCCATGGGACGGAGACGAGGGCCGACTTCGGCAGCGCGCCGCGCTGGTCGCGAGCGGCACACACGTGCTCTACCTGGACGGCACGGACGTGGTGGCCCCCGGGGCGCTCGACGCGATCTTCGCCCAGCTGGAGAGTGAGCCCGCGGGCATCCGACTCCCCGTCGTGGAGTCTGACTCGGCCCGTCCGAACGTGCCGACGGTGGTTCAGGGTGCCGGTCGACTCGGTGAGCCGGGGTGGCCCCTGCGTGTGGTTCGAAAGGACCTCTGTCGTACCTGGCGAGGGGTGAGGGAGCCTCGGGTTGAGGTGCCCGGAGAGCAGATCCTGGCAGCGGCGGCTTGGATTGTGTCGACTGCGATGATCCGGGAGACCCAAAACGCCGAGGCGGTGGATGAGGCCTGGATCCGCGCGGCGAACACCGGCCCGATGGACCCGGTGGTGCTCGCGAAAGCATCGCGACGAATGGTGGACCGCGGCCGTCTTTCCCTGGCGGAGTCCCTCGCACACAAAGCGCTCAGCGTCGCCACGGTGGACGAGGGTCTGGTCGAGGCGACGGTGGCTGCGGCCTTGTGCGCACTTCAGCTCGGCCGGCCGGCCCAGGCGCTGGACCTGCTGCGGCAGGGCAGGGCACAGGGCGCCGATCACCCAGATTTAGACCTGCTTATGGGTCTGGCAGGTCTAGAGCTCGACACGGATGAGAGCCTAGCGATGGCGGAGTCCCACTTGCGCGCCGCGCTGGACCGCGATGGGGAATGCCAGGCGGTTCGCCCCTTGCCAGGCGCAACCTCGTCGGCGGCACGGGTGGGTCTGGCCACGGCGGTGGCGGCTCAGGGTCAGCGAGACAAGATGCAGAAGATCATGGCTCCGATGGCTCCAAATACGCGACGAACCTTGGCGGGGCGGCTGCTCCAAGCCGAGGCGGCCCTGGACGCGGACGAGCCTCATAAAGCGCTGAAACTCTTGGTGCATCGCCTTGAAAATAGCGGTGCTGACGGATGGATTCTGGCGGCGGATGCGGCGCACCGGGTCGGTCGCACGCTGGATGCGCTCGCTTTTGTGGATCGAGCCGAGGAGCGCTTGCCCGACGGGTTGATCGCGCCTCATCGGCGGCGACGGCTCCATGATCTGCGCGCCCTGATCGCGGCGGGTGCGGTCCGCGATCGGCTCACCGGGGAGGCATCGCCGATGCCAGACGTGCAACATCCCAGGTTGGATGGGGAGGCCGCGGCGACCCATGGGCAGCCCGAACAAGCTCACGCCCTGCTGATCGAGGCCCTACGTCGCGAGCCCGGAGATGTGGCGGCGTGGAACGATCTCGGCGTGGTCTTTCATGAGGCGGGGGCGTCCGAGCCGGCCGCCTTGGCCTTGCGCATGGCGGTGGAGCTCGCCCCGGAGCGGTCGGACCTGCGGGTGCAGCTCGCGGCGGTCAACTGGGCCGGAGGGCATGTGGTGGACGCCACGACCCAGGCGCGCGCGGCCTTAGCGATCGAGGAGTGTCCGGACGCGCGCACGCTCTTGCAGGCCTTGGACGTGGAAGGACCGGCTCGCGCATCGGTGGCCATTGTGGCGTCGGATGCCCGTGCGGAAGACTTGGCGGCGCAGGTGCGACTGGGCCGATGTCGGCCCGCGTTGCCTCATGGCGACCTGATGATGGCGCTCGATGCCGACCCCCGCGCGCAGCGGCTGGCGTGGCTCGATGCGGTGTCGCCAACCTTGGTCCTTCTCGATGATCACCCCGAGGCAGACGCCTGGATCCAGGCCTGTGCTCGAAGGGGGCATCGGGTGGTGTGGGTGGGCCTTGGGCCGGCCCCCTCGGGCGTGCACACGGTCGACGGGGCCGAAGATGCGGACAAGGCTCAGGCGCTCTTGCCCATCCTGGCGGGCGCAACGCGGCGCCACACCGTGTCGCGGCCTCGGCTGAGCGTGGTGGTGGCCACCTGTGCGGGTCCGAGCGTGGCCGAAGCGCTGCTCGACCGCCTGGCCCTGCAAGATGTGCCGCCCTCCCTCATGGAAGTTGTACTCGTACACTATGGAGACAAAAAGGCGTTAGAACGGATCTCTTTTGGGGATCGTCCCTATTCGCTGCGGGTGGTCCGCGCTTCGAGCCCGAGCCCCGCCGCCGCTCTCAATGCGGGGATCGAAGAAGCCCGCGGTGAGTCGATCTGGTTTCTGACGGACACGGCACGGCCGGCTTTGGATTGCGCCCGACTTCACCTTGTGGCCCAGGCGATGTCCGAGACGGCCTCCGCCTTTGTCGGTGGGATGCGCCTGTTGGAGCGGCATCGACACACGGTGTGGGACCACGTGGTGGACACCGGCGTCTTGCACCCTCAACGCACCGCCTCGCCGCTCGGAGAGGAGCTGGACTGGAGCGCCTTCGCCGTTCAAAACACGAGCGCTCCCCGCGCCGTGCTCCGCGAGTTAGGCGGTTTCGCCGCCGACTCCTTCCCCGATGGTGTCTACGATGACGTGGAGCTGGGGCTCCGGATGCAGCGCGCGGGGGTGAGCCTGATTCGGCGGCTCGACCTGCACTGTGGCCAAGATGCTCGGACGGACTTGGTCGCCTGGGAGACCCAGGCGGTGGCCCGTGGGCGCGCTCAGTGGGCGCTCCATGCGCTGCATGGTGCCTTCGGAGAAGGGCAAGATCTATCTGCTCTTCCAGCCTCCACCTTCGATGCGCTCCGCTCCGTCGTGGAGGCTCGCGCCCCATCGGTCGCCCAGGCCCGCCACGCCCTGCGCCGATTGGCCCACGCCAAGCTGCCCGCAGATCCTGAGGCTCGCAAAGGGGCCGTCGACCGGGCCCTACGCTTGGCTCAGATCATCGGCGATGATGCCCACCACCGGGGGCTGATCGAGGCCACAAGCACCCGCGTGGACGTGGGCGGGCTCGCGTTGCGCACCACCTCCATCGTGCTGGTTCATGACCCTGTGGCAGAGGGCGCAGATGCGCAGCTAGGCGCGATTCTGGAGGGATTGCGACAGAACACGGCCGGACCGGTCGAGGTGGTCGTGGTGCATGCGGGGGAGCCAGGTCGCTACCTGGCCGGCGCCAAGGACATCCGGAAGATCGAGGTTGTACCAGGTACCTCTGCGCTCAATGCGTGGGAACGTGGCATCGCGCACACCTCTGGCGCCTGCGTCTTGCTCTGCGACGACGATGTGCTGTTCACGCCCGGATGGCGAACCCGAACCCTGGAGCACATGGAGGCCTGGCCCGACGTGGGCATGGTGGCGGCCTTGGGCGCCCGCGCGCGGTCGGATCTGGACGCGGCTGCGGTCTCGTTCACGGCTGATCACCGGGGTCAACACGCGTGGCCCGCTCACGTCGCCCTGAATCGCACGATGGTCCGTCGCACCCTGCTCGATGAAATAGGAGGTCCGGAGCCCAAATTTGGCGGGCTCGCTGCCCATGACTGGGCCCTGCGTGCGCGGCTCGCCGGGTTCCGAGTGCGCCTGGCAGCGGATGTGTTGTTGGGTGCCAAGGCGCGTGTACAGACACCGACCGCAGCCGATCATCGCGCCTTTCGCACCCGATATGGCCCGGTGCCTCCCACGCGTGACGGGCTCTTGCGTCTGGCTGAGTCCACGGCCTTCGAGCCGAGTGTGCACCGCCGGCTACCCGGCGTTGGCATGACGGCGCCGGTCGTTTTGCTGGCCCCTGGCAGCCGACCCGCAGCCGTGGCGCAATCCGGCAAGAATCGGGAGCTAGACGCCCTGTCCGAGGTGGCGCGCGAGCCGGTAGAAGAGAGCGCGAATCAGCCGATTACGCCGTCCGTGCTCGCCGAGGACCCCCCGGTGGAGCCCGCGGGCATCGCCGTGTCGGCGTAGCATCTACGATTCGCAGACAAATTCCATATTTTACAGACAACGAACGGACAAAGCCCGCTTTCCTCAGGCACCGCGCTTGCATACCCTCCAAGCACGTTCCTTTGGAGGTCGTATGGCTCGGCGAAATCAGGCCTGGAAGTTGTTGGTGGGTGTGGGGGTCGCAGGCCTCGCGATGGCGGGGTGCGGCTGGGCCGGCTCTGGGCCGACCGATAGCGATGGCCCCGGTGCGGACCCGTGGGCCTTCCTTCAAGGGGGCACCGATGGCGCCGACGGCGTCACAGACGACGACGCCGAGCCCATCGAAGCCTCCGACGTCGCGGTATTGGCCGGCAGGCCGGGGGACCTCGGCGCGGCTCCCAAGCGCGTCGATCTGTTCTTGTCCAAGGCTGTGTTCTCCGAGGACGCCGTCGGCGCCACGCTGGATGAAGCGACCGTGGTGGTGGTGGAGCCTCCCGTCGACGTGGACATCACCGTCGCCTCTCGCGATCGATTGAAGGTCACGCCTCGGAATGGGTTCGCGCCCAATACCGAGTACACCGTGCGCATCGATAGTTTGGCCACTGCTTCTGGCCCCTTGGAGCCGCCTCGGGCCGGCGCCTGGCAGACGACGTTCACCACCCCCGCGTTGAAGATGTTGCGCGCCGTGCCGGTCAAGGTCGATGTGGCCCGTCGAACCGTCGAGCTGGACTTGGTGTTCTCCGGCCCCGTCGACCTGAGCTCATTGGGTGGAAAAGTCCGTATTACCGACTCTTCTGGTGGGCGTGTCGCTGTGTCTAGCGTTCGCGGCAGCTCCGAAGCGAACCGTGCTCGGGTCAAGGTCACCGGCTCGGCCTTGTCGCGGAAGAACACGTTCAACGTGGCGGTCGATGATGGCTACCAGCTTGAATCGTCGATTCGCAGCGGCGTCAAAGGCAAGGGTGGAACTCACGCTTGGGTATTCGACCCCAGCCGACCCCAGCTCGAAATCGAAGCCGTGCACACCGTGGAAGGCACCAGCAGCTTCTCGGTCGAGGTCATCTGTGATGATGATGCGAGCGAGGGGTACAAGCGCTGGACGTGGCTGCGTCACGTGGGCGACTCCTTCCGCGTTTCGCCGCGCTGTCTGCCCACCGAAGAAAGCGCTCGCGAGATGATCTCGGTCAGCCCCGAGGTTCCGTTCACGGTGGTGCCCACCCGCGGTGGCTTCCGTCTGGTCGGCGACTTCCCGCAGGGCACCCTTCAAGTAGAGATCGAAGCGGGCCTGGCCTCCGTCGACGGCGGCTTGCTCATCGAGTCCACGTCCAAAGAGCTGACCATTCCGGCCCTGGCTCCGTCCGTCGCTTTCACCACCAGCGGGCGATACCTCCCCCGAGACGCCTGGTCTCGTCTGCCGGTTCAACATCGCAACGTCGATGAGCTCGAAGTCACCATCCGCCACGTGCCGCAAGAGAACCTGTTGTTCTGGCTCACAGCGGAAGATGAGGCGGCCACCGAGCGCGTGGCAAACCAGGTGGCTCAGAAGACCTTCACCGTGAAGAGCCCAGAAGATGAGCGCCTTACAACCTGGGTCGATGTGAAGAGCATGCTGCCCGAGGCCGAGCAGGGCGTCTACGAGGTCACCGTCACCGGCGGCGGCGCGAGCACCAGCGCTCGACTCCTGATGACCGACCTGAACCTGGTGGCCAAGGCCGGCGGGCTTGGAGAAGAAGATCGCCTGCACGTTTGGGCCCTCGGCATGCACGATGGGGCCAATCAGGCCGGCGTCGAAATCACCGCGGTGCGTCCCTCCGGTAAGCCCCTCGCCACCTGCACCACCACCGGCACCGGCTGTACGTTCACACTGCCCGAAGGCGATGAAGCGCAGCCTGTGGCCCTGGTGGCTCGCCGGGGCTCGGACCTCACCTACTTGAAGTTCTCGGACTTGGAGACCGACGTCAGCGAGTCCAAAGTCCAGGGCGAAGACTACGATGCGGAGCAGAGCTACCGAGCCAGCCTGTGGACGGAGCGCGGGGTGTTCCGGCCCGGCGAGACCGCACACGTGGCGGGCGTGGTGCGGGACGAAGCCCACGTCGCTCCCCCCAAGAACATGCCCATCGACGTTCAGATCACCGATCCCCGCGGCAAGCTGATCCGAACCGTCGCCACGAAAGCGAACGATGCAGGCGTATTTTCCATTGACCTACCCTTTCCGGACTACGCTCGCACAGGCAGCTACACGGTCACGGCGCGGGCGGGCTCTACCCGACTCGGCTCGGTGCAGTTCGCCGTCGAGGAGTTCGTTCCCGAGCGCATGGAGGTCAAGGCCGACGTGCCTGGCGACGGCTTCTTGGCCACCGACACCATCAATGTTTCGGCCAATGCCCGCTACCTCTTCGGAGGCAGCGCGAAGGACCACCGTTACGAGGTGGCGTGCCGTCTGGTGCCCACCACGTTCAAGCCGCCCAAGAACGGCGGATACAACTTCGGCGAGTCTGGCAAGGGCCGCACCCTGGAGCTGGGACGGGT
>JBGCER010000689.1:0-25616 GCA_045106515.1 Myxococcota bacterium | reverse complement strand
CGCTTGCGTGCGCATGTTCCGCAGAACGGGCCACGCCGCCGGCGCCAAGAAGGAAGATCGCCGACACCTCGATACCCGCTTGTCGGGCCATCTGCGCCGCTTGGGCATGCCGGTCGAAGAGGTAGTTCGTATCCCGGTCTTCGTTGAGTCTTGGGCCCTTTGCCAGTCGACGCAGGGTGGCTTCGTCCCCAGACTCGGGGCCGATGTAGATGCGGCTCAGGCCGGCGTCGCGCAGGGTGCGGAGGGCGTCGAGCCCCTTGAGCACTACATTGTCGGCCGTGGCATAACAGGAGACGCGCTTGAGGTTGGCCATCCCGGCTTTGCACGCCGCCAGCAGTGGTAGCCATGTTTCGACCGGCATGATCAGGGCATCGCCGTCGGCCACGAAGACCTTGCGGATCCGAGGGCCTGCCGCTGTCACGGCCTCTTGGATGTCGGCGATGGATTCGGGCACAGGCCGAATGGTGAAGGACTTACTGCGGTACATGTGGCAGTAGGTGCAATTGTTCCAGGAGCACCCGAGGGTGGCTTGCAGGATGAAGGCGTTTGCTTCGGAGGGAGGGCGGAACAAGGGGGGCACGTACTGCATGCGGGGCGTGTATCCCGCTAGCGGTCGCAGCCCCTAGCGATCCTCAGGCGTGACCGTGCGCTCCCGAATGGTGGGATCACCGCCCGAGAGCGTGAACCAGAACGCGGCCCCTTTGCCGAGGTCCGACTCCACCCAAATCCGCCCATCGTGGCGGCTCACAACGCGCTCGCAGACTGCGAGGCCGAGGCCTTGTCCTGCGATTTCTGATCGAGCATGTAGTCGCTTAAATGCCGAAAAGATGGACTCGTGGTGTGCGGGATCTACGCCGAGCCCATTGTCGATGACCCCGAAGGCCTTGCGGTCGGCATCCCAGGCGACCCGGATATGGGGGACGTCGGGTCCCCTGTACTTGAGGGCGTTGCTGATCAGGTTGCTGAAGAGCCGTTCGAGCCAGGCAGGGTCTCCTGTGACCATAGGCAGCGGGTCCACCTCAAAGGTGGCTTCCACGTCGCTCATGGCGGTCTTCTGTTCGGTGAAGGCGCGCCGTACGATGGGTTCCAACGCCACATATTCGGACTTCAAAGGCTCGATTCCAGCGCGGGACAGCGAGAGGAGCGCCTCGACCAACTGCCTCATGCGCACGGCGGCGTCGGTGATCACGTTGAGGTCGTAGCGGACCTCGTCGCTGATGTCGGAGCCGAGATCGTCAACCAAGATCTCGCTGAAGGCCGTGATCTTGCGAAGGGGCTCTTGCAGGTCGTGTGAGGCGGCGAAGGCGAAGTCCTGGAGGGACCGATTTTGGGCGCGCAAGGCGCTGGTTTGTTCTTGCAGGGTGAGCTCAGCCTCTTTGAGGGCTGTGATGTCGTTGTGGGCGCCCAACATGCGCACGGCCTTGCCCGATCCATCGCGGACCGCCAGTCCTCGGCAGCGGACCCAGATCCAGTGCCCATCGGGGTGCTTGTAGCGCACCACCTGATCGTAGGGGTGGCTCGGATCGGCCAGGTGGGCGTGGAAGTTGATGAGCGCCATCTCTAAATCGTCGGGGTGGATGAGGTCTTGCCACTCGGATGCCAGGTGCTGTCGCTTGCTCGCGTCTTGCCCGAGCACTTGCCAGAACCGGTCGCTCATCCACTCATGATCGGGATTCTCCAGGTCCCAATACCAGATCCCATCGAGGGGCCCCGCCTGGAGAAAGTCGAAAATCTTCGGGTCCTTGCCGACGAGGGTGTTGAGCTCTGATTCGAGATAGTGGGGGTCGTTGGACATGAACGGTGGCCTTAGGGGCTCGGGTTCGAGCAGAACTTATCAGTATCAGATTGTTGAGGTTGTCACTTGGGGTTCGCGGCATGCAGATGATCAACATCCTCCTCGTCGATGACGATGAGACCGACGTGATGCTGACCAAGCGCGCTTTGGCCCGAGACAAACTCCACCTGAACGTCAGCGTGGTGGACAATGGCCAGAAGTGCCTCGACTTTATGCGGAAGTTGCCGCCGTACCAAGAAGCAGCCACGCCAGATTTGGTACTTCTAGACTTGCACATGCCGGTGATGGATGGGCATCAAGTCCTGCGGCAGATTCGAGCTGACCCGGCGCTTCGGCGCATTCCGGTCATTGTGCTCACGACCTCGTCGGCGGAACACGACATCCTCAAAAGCTATGACCTCTTCGCCAATAGCTATATTACCAAGCCCGTGACCCTCGCTGAGCTCACCCGTGTTGTCGACACGCTCGAGCAGTTTTGGTTCACCGTCGTGCGGCTCCCCGTCAAAAAATGAGGCCTCGCTCTGGCTATTGAACCATCCGAACAGCTTGCGAAGATGCTCCGTGAGCGCGGCGGCAGCTTGGTGGGAGAGCTCGGTAGCGGCGGCATGGGCCACGTCTACGAACTGAGCCTGCCTGGGCAACCCAGTCCGGTCGCCTGCAAGGTCGCTCACGGCGACGCCGATGGGTTTGCATGGCGGCGCTTGCGCCGAGAGGCGCGCATCACGGCCTATGTGCAGGGGCGCGGTGTGCCTAAGGTCTACGAGTCGGGCGACCTGGGCGATGGGCGACCGTGGTTCACCATGGAGGCGGTGGAGGGGAGCCCTCTCGACGGACGGATGGGCGCCACCACATCCGTTGAAGAACGTATGGAATTGGTGGGTGTGATCGTGTCTGCGGCGCGGATCCTGGCCCGAGCGCACCGCTTGGGCGTGGTGCATCGCGACGTGAGCGCCCAGAACGTGCTGGTCGATGATGCAGGCCGGGTTGTGGTCATCGATTGGGGTCTTGCGCGCGCCGTCTCTGAAGAGGCGTCGGCTCAATTTTCGGTGGAGATGCCAGGCAATAGTGCGGAGACGACGGAGCTGGGGGCCCGGCTTGGAACCCCACACTGCATGAGCCCAGAGCAGGTGGCGGGCGAGCGGGTCGATGCCCGAGCCGACGTGTGGGCCCTGGGGATCCTGCTCTGGCAGGTCTTGGCTGGCCAGGCGGCCTACGAAGGCGATCGACCGGCCACAGTCTTCGCCGGCATATTGGCGGGGCCACCGCCCATGGCGCCTATCGAGTGGGCGCCGGATTGGGCGCGGCAGGTGGTGGAGCACGCGCTGGCTCCGCTGGCGTCGCGTGCGCCCAACGCAGCGGCTCTTGTGGCCCCGTTTCCCGACCAAAACTCGCTCTCGCTCCACGGGGAGACCCGACCTGCGGTGCCGCAGCCTTCGGCAACGGCGGCGCCGCCGTCGAGCCCATGGCTGGTGGCTGGGTTGTGTCTGGCCATCGGACTCGTCGCTGGCGGCGCGGCGATTCGGTGGCTCGAGCCCGAGGCCGCGCCTGGTGAGCCGGCGCAACGCGCCGCTGCGACGCCCGCTCCCGACCTCGATGTCGTTGTGCAGGCCGCGAGGCAAAGCGCTCGGAGCGGCGACCGGTATCGGGCTGAGATGCTGGCATTACACGTGTTAGAGCGCGGTGATGATCCCGCCCTGCGCGGCTTGTTGTGGTCGCAGATGTCTAGGCCTGAGTTGATTCAGCACATCCCGTTCGAGGGCTGCGATATCGGTGAACTTCTTCGAGAAGATGGCCAGGCTGTGCTCTGCGCTAACGTGGGGAAAACCGCGAGCTGGGCGCTGTCTGACACCGGCGTACAGCTGCTGTGGGAGCGAGACTTTGAGAGTCATCACCTACAGTTCTACGGCGACGATGGCATGTTCGCTCAAGTGCCCTCCCGTCATCGAATCGAGCGGTACACCGTCCGTGATGGCCAACTTGTGGGCCATGTGTCGGAGATGGAGGGCGCGGCCTGCCGCTCGAACCAAGCGGACGTGGGTCTGACGTTGGGGGAGACGCGCGCGCGCTGGCACATGTTGAGTTCCGACAACCTTTCTCGTTCTCCGGCACCGTGTTCCACGCGCTTCTGCATCTTGGGCGAGGATGACACGGAGTGGTACGGCTGCGATGAGGCCGTCACCCGAGTCAACGCCGAGGGCGAGACGATCGGGCGCTACCCTTTGGCGGACTCAGAGTTCGTGCAGAACATGCTCATGTCGGCGAACGGGCGTTTTGTGGTCGGGATCGGGTACGGCGAGTCCGGTGTGCTGATCGACACCCAGACCGGAGAGCACAGCACCTTCGACATTCCGGGCAAGCACACTGGGACGGTCGCCGTGTCCGATGACGGCCGCCGGGTTGCGGTCAATATGGACGGTGGAACTCTGGTCTTCGAGCCCGCAAATCCGGCCTGGCGGGCGGTCTTGCCGGTCTCCTGGGCGCAGCTGGCGTTTGACCCACAAGGTGCCTTGGTGCGTCTTTCGACCGACCGATTGGAGCGGTGGCAGTTGCCCAGAGATCAGTCGGTCTGGGAGGTGGGAGGTGCCGTCCGCCAGCTCCGCTGGCTCAACAGCGGAATGACGGCCCTGTTGCGAGATGGGCGAGTGGTGCAGCGCGCGACCGACGGCTCCGTTTCAGAGATTGCGACGGGAGTGGTTCGAATCGCACCGTCTCCCAATGGCGAGCGTCTGGCCATGGCGATGGAGGGTGGCGGCGTCATGCTGGACGCAGAGTCCTTTGAAACAGCCACACCCTGTACGGCCTTGGACTGGTCTAGCGACACAGAATTGGCGTGCGCCTCTCGCGATGCGGGTCCTGTTTTAATCAATACCAAGGATTCAAGTATTGATCCGTCTCGGAGTATGCCTGGCCAGTCGTGGTACCAAGTCCACGGTTCGGGTCAGGGAATGGTGTTGATGGAGTGGTCCGGCAGCGTGTGGACGCTCGATGGGCAGGAACGATTGACCCAGATCGCCCACGCTCCAGACGCCACAGCGGTGGCGCGTTCGCCGGATGGCGCCTTCGTGGCAGTGGTCCGTCGGAGGGCCGTTGGGATCCTGGATGTGGCAACGGGCCAAGAAGTTGCGAGCCTGCCGGGGGACGTGCGCACGTTCCGGGTTGAGTTTTCTCCGGATGGTCGACACGTTGCCGCGCGCAGCGGCGCAGGCTCGGTTCGGATTTACTCAGTTCCAAGCTTCGAGCAGGTCGCGACGCTCGAACCCACCTCTAAGGCTGCGTGGGAGATCGCGTGGTCACCAGACTCCCAGCGTCTGGCCATCGTTGGGGCCTACCAGCGGGTCGCCGTGTTTGAGCTCGACGAATTGCGGCGCCCTCTGCCCGATGTTGCCGATGAAGTCCGTCGAGCGTGGGGCCACCCGGAGGCCAGCCCATGAGTGGCGGGACTGACGAGTCCGCTTCGGAAATGGGGTGGTCCGACACCTCGAATCCGGCGGCAGTCAGCGGTGAATGGGGCGTCTCTACCGGATCTTCAGAGCGGTACGAGCGACTGTCGGTGCTCGGGTCCGGTGGCATGGGAACGGTCTACCTGGCCGAAGATCACCTGTTGCGACGGCAGGTGGCCCTCAAGGTGGCGCGCGGCGGCCCTGGCGGTGCGTGCGCGGTGCGGCTGCAGCGCGAGGCCCGGATCATTGGAGGGCTCGACCACCCGGGGATCGTGGCGATTCACGACTATGGAATCGATGAGGCGGGCATGCCCTGGTACGCCATGGGCGTGGCCCGGGGGCAGACCTTGGCCAAGGCGATCGGCGGCTCAGACATTGTGGCGGACCGAAGACGCCTTTTGCGCTCGGTCCTCGCTGTGTGCGAAGCCGTCGCACACGCCCACCAGCGTGGCATCCTGCATCGGGACTTGAAGCCGTCCAACATCTTGGTGGGAGAGCTCGGCGAGGCCGTGGTGATGGACTGGGGCCTGGCGCGGCCCATCATCACCGGCGATGCCGCGTGGCAGAATGTCCTGGAGAGCGGCGGGCAGACCATCGCGGGTTCTATTGTTGGAACGCCAAGTTATATGAGCCCGGAGCAGGCGGCCGGCGATGTGCTGAAGCCCAGCAGCGATGTGTGGGCCTTGGGCATGTGCCTCTATCAGGTCCTGGTTGGTGAGCCGGCCTTCAAAGGCGATGATGCGAGAGAGGTGCTGGCCCAGGTTCTCCACGGGACCGTGCCCGACGTGGTGGAGGTGGGCACGCTCGTTCCGCCGGAGCTGGGTGCGATCGTGCGTCGGGCCACCGCCCGCGAGCCGGCTGAGCGCTACCCGACGGCCGCGGAGCTCGCTGCTGATTTGGGCGCCTGGGTCAACGGTGGACGGGTCCAGGCTCACACCTACACTGCGGTTGCCGAGGTTGGCCGGGCGCTTCAGCGCTATCGCCAAGCCTTCCTCGTGTCGGTGGTGTTGGGGGCCGGCGCGGCGGCCTTGGTGTCGTTGGCGTGGTGGCAGGCTGCCCAGCAGCGCGACAACGCGGTGGATGCCAACGCCGCTGAAGTCGAAGCCCGAGGTCTGTCCGAACGGCACTTGGCGGCGGCCTTGGTGGCCCAGGCGCGTGCGGTGTCCTCGCTAGATGCTCGCGGCGAGGCGGAGACGCTCGCTGCCCACGCCTTGACCCTGTCGGAGATCCCCGCCGCCCGTGGACTCCTCTTGAGCTCGGCGGCCCGGCCAGAGCGCATCGCGCTGATGCCCATACCGGCAGAGTGCTTGGACTTGGTGCTGGAGCCCGGAGCCACGGCGGTGGCGTGCCGGCAAAGCGAGTCCTTGTCCATCATCGAGGTGCCATCGGCCGAGCAGCGCTGGCGCGTGCCGGCCTCTCTGCCAGAAGTGCGGTTTACGGCCGGCGGGAGCCTCTTTGGGTGGCCCACGATCGGCGGGCGAATGTCGGTGTTTGACGGGAAACATGGCGGAGCAGATGGCGCCACGATCGACTGGCAACAAGACCGCAATGTGCGGTCGAAGCATCCAACGTGGTTGGCGCGTCGAGAACCGTCGTCGGTGGTCTGGCTTGACCGTTCGGATGGGCGGATCTGGTCTGAGGCGCTGTCTTCACGGGTTCACGCCGGGGTTGTGGCCCGAGATGGCACCCTCTTCGTCGCGACTCGGGTCGGCCTGACCCGAGTTTCTGTCGATGGGGAGCGTGTGGAGTGGCCTGTGAAGTGGGGAGCGGAGGGGCCGCCATTCTCCCTTGACACATCCTTCGATGGGCAGAAGATCGCGCTTGGGTTCCTAGAAGGTACGATTCAAACTCATGATCGGGATGGCGCTTTGCTCGGTCGGCGCCACTTGGCGCCTGGCATGGTGCAGTTTGTGGAGTGGTCCGACAATGCTCAACGACTGATCGCTATCGATGAGCGCGGCAGCCCATGCGTCTTGGAAGGACCCGACCTGTCCCAAGCGATTCGGCTCCCGGGCGTGGTGTACGACGCCGGGTTTCAGGCCTCGGGAGACCTGACGCTGGTGTCCAACGACGGCGTTCGGGTGTGGCGTCTTCTTGGCGAGTCGACGGCCCCGTCGGTGCTGGAGGCCCCTGGCGGCGTCAGCTCGTTGGACTGGCGAGCAGACGCTCTGGCCGCTTCGGTCGGCCCCGGCGACCTCTTGCTCTGGCGGGATCGCGCGCTGGTCGATCGGGTACATATCGCCGATGGCACGGCCGCCAAAGACGTTGCCTTGAGCCCGGACGGTACGCAACTGCTCGGAGTGTCCGTGGCTCCGAGCGCCGTGCTTCGGGCCGCAGATGGCACCACGAGGGACGTGGAGTGGGGGAGGCGATTGCCGGCGCTCGGTCGGGCGGTGTGGCTTGCGCCAGACCTGATCATCGGTGGCGCGCGCTCGGATGGACCCGTGGTGCGGCGTCTGGATGGGCCGGTGTATGGGCAGCTACAACGCGCGGGGCTGAGCGTGCTGGATGCGGAGCCCAATGCCTCTCGCTCTCGGGCGGCTGTACTCGCGACCGACGGCGGCCTCTACCGGATCGACGCGGGCCCGGAACCTGCGATTCAACTGCTGTTTCGGCTGGAAAGCCCCCGCGCTGTGGCCTTGATCGAAGGTTCGGAACGGTTGGTTGTGGCGACCCGGACCCGGCTTCAACTTCGCGAGCCCGATGGCTCGGTCGTGTGGTCCAAGCCCACTCAGGCCTCGTTGCGCGATGTGGTGACGTCCCCGGATGGCTCGCTCATCGCGGCGGGAGAGCGCAGCGGCTTGGCGCGGATCTGGCGCACGTCGGACGGCAAAGAGCTCGCCGTGTTGTCCGGCCATACCGAGAGAGTCCAAGCATTGGTGTTCTCCCCCGATGGCCGCACGCTCGCCACCGGAAGCTGGGATGAGACCATCCGGTTTTGGAATATCGACCGTTTGAACACACCCGCTGAAGAGCTCTTGCGTGAGGTGGAGCAGGCGTGGGGCCTGTCGCTCGATCAGGCCTTGGGGGGCTCGTAGGGCATTTCACCTGGACAGTTCGGCCGACGGGGTCAAGAGGGAGCCATGCCGAGCGTGCACAGCAATGGACTGAGGATTCACATCGACGACCGGGGCGATGGGCCCGCTATTGTACTGATTATGGGCATTGCAGCACAGCTAACGTTGTGGCCCGAGGGCTTGGTGCAGGCCCTGGTGGATGAAGGCTTTAGGGTGATTCGCCTGGACAACCGAGACGTGGGGCTGTCCGAGCACCTGGACCACCTGGGCGTGCCAGATCCGCGGCCTCTGGTTCGCGCCCGAGTGCGAGGGCGGCGGCCGGTCGTTCCCTACACGCTCCACGATATGGCCCGTGATACCATCGGTGTGCTCGATGCGTTGGGGCTGGAGCGGGCCCACGTGGTCGGCGCCTCCATGGGCGGATTTATCGCGCAGATCTGCGCCATTGAGCACGGGCATCGGCTGTCCAGCCTCACGTCGATCATGTCGTCGCCGGGCGACTGGTGGAACACGACGGGGTCTCCGAGGGCGCTGTGGACGCTCGCGCGATTGCGACCCCAAAGCCGTGAAGAGGCGATCGAGGCCCGGTGGAAGCTCGCCCAGGTCTTTAATAATGGAGGATTTTCTCTCACAGAGTCCGAGGTTCGACGCGCCGCAGCTCGCGACTACGATCGCAGTTTTCACCCCGAAGGCGCCGCTCGACACTTTGCGGCGATCCTCGGCACACCCGACCGGCGGCAGACGCTGAAGCAGGTGCAGGTCCCCACGCTCGTGATTCACGGCGCGCGAGATCCGCTTATCCCGTTGCGTGGCGGAAAAGCGGTTGCAAAGCTTGTTCCTGGGGCGAGGCTGCATGTGATTCCCCAGATGGGACACCACTTTCCTCCGGGGTCGTGGGCCCCTGTGGTTCGGCGACTGTCCGCACACATTAGGGCCGTGCAGGCAGACCCAGCGCGGGCAGCAGCTCCATAAGGCCCGTACCTTGTACGATGATGGCGTCGCTGCGTACGCCTCTTCCCAAGAGCTGAGCCACCGCTGCCCCTGGGCCGACGATCGAGAGGGTGGGATCTGCGGGCCTCCCATCGCGGGCGATCAAGGAATCGGGCGTGATGTGCAGCGTGTAGGGCACATCATCTGCGCAGACCTCGACAATGCCAGTGTACCCGCCTCGGTAGCGCCGCTGGAGCGACACCATCAGCCAGCGCACATCCAGGGTGTGGCCGTCGGTGGAGCCCATATATGCGCTGCCAAACGCGCCCAGGGCGAGCACCGCAGGCTCTAGGCCTCGCCCCTGTTCCGTCAGCTCCCAGACTTTGCGCGACGCGGGGGGCGGCAGGTCGATCTGGATGGCCAGGCCAGAGTCCTTGAGGTGCTTCAGCCGCTCGGACAGCACGTTTGGCGTAAGGCCCGGCCGTAGCAGGTCAGTAAACCGCCGAGGCCCAGGAAGAAGCTCGCGAATGATAAGCAGCGTCCACCGTTGACCCACCAAGTCTAGGGCCTTCGCTACACCGCAGTATTGTTTATAAGAGCGCATACTTTGTTTTATGATAGCATATGGAGCAGGAGGTCGCTGTGCCTGAGGTGACTGGTGTGTACCTGCTCCTGTTCTTGGCTGTCGTTGGGTTTTGCGTCAGCAGCTGGGTCCTCGCAGTGGGCTGGACCGCGCCGACGGGTCGAAAGTGGACGTATGGCGCCCTTGCGCTGGCTGCGGCGCTGGCGTGGGTTGCGCTGACATCGACACCCGTGGGCTTGGGGTGGGTGACCGTCGAAAACCCGATTCCTGGCGCGCCCATTCAGGTGGCGTTGATCTTCCTGGTGGCCTTCGCCATCGCTCTATCTCCCTTGGGTCGGCGATTGGGCACGCTGCCCATGTGGGCCCTGGTGGGCTTTCAAGGCATGCGCTTTCCGCTGGAGGTGGTGCTGCACGGCTGGGCAGACCAAGGTGTGGCTCCACCACAAATGGCGTTCACAGGCCAGAATTTCGACATTGTGGCGGGGCTGCTCTGCTTGGTCCTCGCGCCGTTCGCCGATCGGTCTCGTGTGGTGGCCTGGATCAGCCAGGGGGTGGGGATCGCGCTGCTCGTCAACGTGATGCGGGTGGTTCTGTTTTCGATGCCCACGCCATTGCGAAGCTTTGAAGACGTATTGTTGCTGCCGTTTCACATCCCGACGCTGTGGATCGCGACGGTGTGTGTGCTCATGGCGTGGATGGTCCATGCGGTCACGGTGCGGCGGCTGCTGTCTCGCATGAACGGGTGAGGTCGCACCGAGGGCCGCCGTTCGGGGGCTAGGTGCGTTCAGACACCTGGAGAACGGCATGCTGGCGTTCGTTTTGGCCTCCGTATGAACCGATGACGAGGCAGCCCTTCCTCTTCGCCCCGTGCACGTTCGGCTTCTGTAGACTGGATGCGTTCCATGTTGGCGTGGGGAAGGATCGGATGCAGGAACCGGAGTCGCAGCCCGACGTTGTCGCTGTCGCGTCAACCCTCGAATTTGGTCCCTTTGTGGTCGACACGGCGCATCGCTGCCTGAGTCGCGACGGGGTGGTGATCGACCTGCAGCCCTTGGCCTATGAGCTGCTGGAATATGGCGCTCAGCACCCCGGTCAGCTCCTGAGTCGCGATGCTCTACAAGAGGCGCTGTGGCCCGATGTGCGCGTCACCGATCACTCACTGACCCAGCTGGTTCACCGGATCCGCAAAGCCTTGGGAGAGCACCGGCAGTGGTGGAAGACCGTGCCCAAGCGTGGCTATCGCTTCGAGGCGGCCGTGAAGGGTGGGGGACGGCCTCTTGCCGTTTCGCGGCTAGGAAACAGCTTTCACGGGCGGGTGGAGGAGCTGAAATTCCTGTCGCAGACGCTACTGGGTGATTCGTTCAGGGCGATGTTGATCCATGGACCGGGGGGCTCGGGCAAGACTCGGCTGGCGATGGAGTGGCTCGACCGGAGCCTCGACACGACAGAACAGGGGATCCGAGTCGAGCTGGCCTCCGCGGTGACGGCGTCCGATGTTTTGTTGGCGATGGCTAAGTGTCTAGCCGTAGACCTGCGTTCCGGAGGCCCCGCTGCGGGCTGTGCGCAGATGCTCGAAGTGCTGGCGCACCGTCAGGCGAGCGTGGTGCTGCTCGACAACCTGGAACAGCTCGATGGCAGTGGTCGCGAGATCGTCGAGAATTTGCTTCGGTCCAACATTGACGTGGCCTGGTTGGGCACCAGCCGAGATGAGATGGGCTCCGCCTGGGTGTGCTCGCTTCACTTGCCGCCCCTGAGCCAAGACGGCAGCGCCGCGCTGTTCCGAGAGCGCGCGCAGCGGGCGGGTTCTGCCACGGTCGATGAGTCTGACCCAGACCTTCGCGCGGTACTGGCCCGCCTTGAAGGCAGCCCCTTGGCCATCGAGCTCGCCGCGGCCCGCGTGCCCCTGCTGGGCATGCCCGTGCTCCGCCAGCGGCTACAAGATGCCATCACCGTCTTGTCGGGCCGCCGTACCGGCCCGGTGCGCCACCGGAGCATGGTGGATGCCATCCGATGGTCCTATGAACTCCTGCCGGAGCACCAGCGGAATGTGCTCTTGCTATGCAGCTTATTTCCTGAATCCTTCACCGCCGCTCAAGTAGAAAACGCGTGCTCCCAGTTCGCCAAGCCGGTCGACGCGCTCGATGTCCTGCAAGCGCTACGCGAGCAATCCCTCTTGGCCTGGGCGGGGGTGGCTGCGGCGCCGGGCCGGCTGCGGCTTCTGATTCCGGTGCGCGAATTTTGCAGGGAAGTCCTAAATAGTACGAGCGCAGGGGACGAGCTTCGTCCGGCGTGGCACGGGGCGATGGTGACGTGTTTGCACACCTATGGCTCTGCCCTGCGCCGATGGGAGCCATCCTTGGTGGCGGAGTTGGGGTGGGACTTGCCCGCCATGGACGCGGCGCTGGCCGGTCCTCACACCGACACCCCTTCGTTGCTCCTGTTGGCCGAGGCCTGGGCCTGTGTGGGTCGGCCGGAGCGGTCCCTACGGGTGCTGCAGACCCTTGGCGATGTTCGGGAGGCCGGCGATTTGGTGCATTGGGAGCTTGTGCTCCGTCAGGCAGACTGGTCGGTGGTGCGAGTCTTACTCGATGAGCCCGAGCTCTGGGCCCTCGGTAGGCCGGGTAGTGTCGAGCGGTTGAGGCTGCACGCCACCTGCTGTGGGCGCTTGTCCAACCGGGGGGAGCTGGAACGGGCTCTGGCGGTGGGACAGCAGGCCCTGGACGAGTCGGAGGCGGTTTCGCGGTCGCACCACGATGGCCAGCTTCATCTCGACCTGGCCATCACGGCGTTCCGCATGGGTCGATATGAAGACGCGAAGACGTTCGCCGATGCGGGCCTCGACCTGCCGCCTGAATCGCTAGACCCCCGCTGGAAGGCGGAGTTGATGGACGCGGCGGGCAGCGTGCGCTCGGTGCTGGGGGAGATCGCGGACGGCCTTCGATTGCAAGAGGCGGCCTGCGAGGCGGCAGCCGCCAGCGGGCGCCCTCTCACCGAGGCGACCACACGTCTGAACTTGGCCACACGCTTGCGTGAGCAGGGGCAGAGCAACCGGGGATTTCCGCTGCTCGATCGGGTGGAGGCCATCTTTCGTGAGGTGGGCGCCTCTAGACATCTGCACCTGGTGTGGGCGGCGCGGGCCGAGACGCTATCGATGGCGGGGCGTTCCCGAGAAGCCCGAGAGCAGGCCCGACTACTCGTAAATTCGAAGCTATCTCCTGGTGAATCAGCGGGGGTGGAACGTGTATTGGCCGGCATCGAGGCGGTGGATCGCAATTGGGATGCCGTCGAGGCCCACGCCCAGACTGGGCTGGCGCACCTGGGCGAAGAGCAGTCGCCTCCGACCCGCTCGCTATTGCTGCTGTGGCTCGCCGTCGCCCAGCACCACCAGGGCCAAGGCGCAGCGGCGCAACAGACGATGAGGCTCGCGGACGCCCTTCCGGCCGATGAGGTCCCGAACTCCGTGCACCAAGCGTGGGCCGTGCTGCGCGACGGCCTCGCCGGTGGAGTCGCCTCGGCAGATAAGGCCACGTCCGCCTTCGCTGAGCAGGTCCGACGCGCGCTCTAGGCCGGGCCCTCGCACGCAAAGCGATCCATGAACTGGCCGATCGGTAGGCTCTCGGACAAGCGCGTCGGGCCTCGATGCCTCATACTGATGAACCGCGGTGCGGGTGAGCCGAGGAGTACCCATGGACATTGACCACGACCTCCCCGATGTAGACTTTGAAGGCTTAGATGCAGACCTTGGCGCTCATGTGCCACCGCCCGACGAGCCGGCTCCGCCCGGTCGACGGCCTGCCAGGGACAGCGACTCGTGGCTCGCCCGGTCTCCCTGGTGGTGTCTGCCGCTCATCGTCACCACCCTCATTGGTGTGGAGCGGGTGCTCATGGTGGTGACCGCCCCGGGTGCCCGGGAGTGGTCGATCGCCATCTTTGGGGCCTTGTTCATTATTACGTCCGGGGCTTTCCTGACGGTGGGCGGCCTCGTGATCGGCCATCACCGGTACAAGTAGCAAGCAATGTCCCTCGACGCCCTAGGCTGAGCTGCGCTTCGGGTTCAAGCGGTCCACCAGCCCCAACGCCATCATGCCCAGGGTCAGACACCCCATGAACACTAGGGCGTGGGGCGAGAAGCTGGCGACCGACACCAGGCCAGGGCCAGGGCAGTAGCCCCCCAGGGCCCAGCCCACGCCGAACAGGGCTGCGCCAGCGAGTAGGCGCCCGTCTAGGTCCACCCGCTTGGGGATTGCGAAGGCGGCGGCGAACAGGGGAGAGGGACGCTTCAGGATCCACCGGTACAGCACCACGTGTACCGCGATGGCGCCGCCCATGACGCAGGCGAGGCTGGGATCCCAGGCGCTGGACAGATTGAGGAAGCCCACCACCTTGTCCGCTTGGGTCATGCCGCTGATCCCGAGCCCCAACCCGAACAGGAGACCGACCAGGAGTGCGCTGAAAATCGACTTCAAATCTGCCCCCCGAGGAACCACTGGATGGCGGTCGCGGTGGCGAAGCCCGTGGCCATGAAGGTGAGGGTGGCGATGAGGGAACGGCGTGAGAATCGAGAGAGGCCGCACACGCCGTGGCCGCTCGTGCAGCCATTGCCCATCGACACGCCCACGCCCACGATCAGGCCTGCTGCGCCCGTGGCCCACAGCGAGCGGGTGCTACTGACGCTAATGATGTCTGGGCTGACGAGGGTGAGCAGGCCGCCGGCGAGCACCAGTCCGCCGATAAAGGCGACCTTCCAGGCTGTGTCGCCCACTTCGCGGGTCAATAGCCCCTTGTAGATCCCGCTGATCCCCGCAATTCGGCCGTTGGTGAGCAGCAGCATCGATGCGGCGAGGCCGATGATCGCACCGCCGATCGTGGCGGACACAGGGGTGAAGTCGTTGAACATGAGGGCTCCATGGCAGGGACGAGGCGTGTGAAGCCCCCAATAGTGCGGGGGCTCCCTCCGGGGCCACATTCGCTCGACGACCCCGTGCCTATCGTGCTCCTTTCATCTTGCCGGTGGGCGGGTGCGGCTCGGGTAGGCTGCCCTGCTACCCCGGAGGTTCAGCGTGGAAGACGAACAGATCCATGGACTCACCCTGCGCCAGTGCGCCGAGATCATGGCCAAGGACGGAGCGCTCAAGGCCCAGCACGGAGAGCGAGCGGCCAAGCCTCTGCTGCTCGAATTCCTGGCAGAGCAGGGCATCGATGAGTCTGTCTGGGCGAATTCCTGGAACGGATGGTGGGCGAGAATGGAGTCCGATCCTTCAGGACAGCTCCACGCCAAGTTCGCGACGATCCAGCAGGAGCTCACCCTGCAAACCCACATGGCCGACGTGCCTGACGCGAGCCAAGACGCCAAAGAAGGCGTGACGTTGGACACCTACGCCAAGGTCATGGCCGGTGCGGCGGGTGGCGGTGATATGCAGGCGCTCGTGGCCGAAGCGGGCTTGGAGTGGGGGCAGTGGCAGCGGGCTCAGACCGCCTGGAACACCGCCATGGGTGCGGACGTCAATCACCACCTCACCACGCAATATGGCCAGCTCTACGCCAAGCACACGCCAGGCTTTCAGCAGCAGATGCAGGGGCAAGTCGCTGCGGCCATGGCTGCAGAATACGCCCAGCGCGAGGCGGGCCGACCCGACGAGCCCGAGGAGGAGTACACCTTCGCGGACAGCATCCGCGACATGGAAGACGCCGTCCCTGGAACGCGGTGGACCGCTGGACACTTGGCGGCCAATGCGTGGGATATCGGCGATCGAAGTGATGGCGCTGTGGCCGCCGCTGGACGCCGATCCATCGAGCTGTGCTTTGAGTGCCTTGGCGCCTTTGACGACTTCAGCGTCAGCGATGCAGAAACCGCGGCGTCCGACCTAGCGATGTTCGGCACCGAAGGCGGATTGAGCGCCGAGCAAGCCGAGGAAGCGCTGGGGGATATTCAGCGCGCGCTGAACCGCTCCCGCGAGCGGCTCGCGACCCATGAGGCCGCCTTTGAGCCCATCCGCGACAAGGCGGTGCCAGAGCGGGTCAAGATGCAGTCGCTAATCCAGGACTACACCTCGATGGTGGAGACGCTCGAAGAGATCGTCGAAGAGTGGGACCCGGCCGAGCCCGAGTCGGCTGAGCCCGAGGCGCCACCGGCAGGTCGCTCGGCAGCCTCGTCGCACTCAGCTCCGTCCAGCGCCGCGCAGGCGCCCGCGGCCCAGCCTCCCGCTGCGCCGTCGTCGGATGGCGGCCTGATGGACACCCTCAAGGCGCTGCCGATCATCGGCGACATCCTGCGGGCGTTGGGGCTGTAGGCCGCGCGCGAGGGGCTAGCGGTTCTTCCACCGCTTGTAGGTCAGCGTCAGGGAGATGCAGTCTCGGAGGGCCGCCTCGGGCAGAGGAACGCTCATGGGTAGCTGCACTGCGCGGGCGCCTTCGAACTGCAAGGTGTCGGCATATCGAGAGCGGAATTCGGCGATGAGCTTGGTCTGACAGTTCACGTATAAGGTGCAACTGTCCACAGACTTGGAGTCCATGCGCAGGGTGCTTCCGCGCTTGCACAGGTACGCGGGCTCGCCCCATCGAAGGGCCTCTACCACGTGCAAGTCGAGGTCGTCGGCGGTGTCCAGCACCATCGCGCGCAGCTCTAGCATCCGCGGGCGCACCGCCGGATCGTAGGCGTCGAAGACCTTTTGCACTTCGGGGTCGGCGAACGCGGGCCTGTCAGGGGGGGCCATCGTGGGTTCCTCCGTACACATAGACCCTGCTCCATTGCGGCCGTCCAGAGAGATCGCAGAGACGGGCACACGGGCTGTCCACCGCCCGCTCACCTGGGCTAAAACACCGCATGCGTATCTCTACGGTTGTCGCGCTCGCTGTGTTGCCCACCCTGTCCAGCTGTGCCTTGTTCACGCTGGCCGCCACCAAGCGCTCCCATCCGAGCCTCGATGGGGCCATGACCGCGTCTGGTGTGCAGGCGGACCTCACCATCCGCCGCGACGCCAATGGCGTGCCTCATATCCAGGCGGACAGCGAGCAGGATGCGTGGTTTGGCCTGGGTTATGTGCACGCCCAGGATCGCTTGTTTCAGCTTGATCTGAACCGGCGCATCGCCCATGGGCACGTGAGCGAGCTGCTCGGAGAGCGAGCGTTAGACCTGGACACCTTCGTGGGTTCGATGCGGCTCCAAGAGCTGGGTCAGGGCGCCGTGGACAACAGCTCGCCGGAGACCAAAATGCGCATCGCCGCCTACACGGCGGGCGTGAACGCCGGGGCGGCGAGCCTCCCGGCGCTACCTGTGGAATATCGCCTTCTAGGCGCAGAATTTACGCCGTTCGACCACGCGGACACCACGGCGTTCTTGTACTTGATGGGATGGAGCCTGCAGGAAAACCTGGATCACGAGCTGGCGTCCATGGCCTTGGGGCACCTGCCGTCCAAAGACCTCGGCGCGCTCTTTCAGACCCACCCCGACACACCGGAGATCGATCCGTTCTGGGAGGACCTAAGAACTTCGGACTTCGGAGAGCTGAGCCCGGGGTTTAAGGCCTTTACCGGGGCGTTGGGCGGTCGCGCTGAAGGCCGGGCGCCCGCCACATCCGAGGCCTCGAACAACTGGGTGGTGAGCGGCGATCGCACGGCCTCGGGCAAGCCCATCGTGGCCAATGATCCGCACCTGGTTCAGCGGGTTCCGAGCCTGTGGTACGCGGCCCACTTGAAGGGCGGCGACCTGCACGTGGCGGGCGCCACGCTGCCGGGAGTCGCGGCGATGCCGATCGGCCACAATGAAGACGTGGCGTGGGGCTTCACCAATGTGATGGCCGATACGGTCGATCTAGCGGTTCTGGAGCGGAAAGGGGACCAAGTTGTCATTGGAGGCACAGCGGAGACCCCCGTGCCCCGCAGTGTCACGATCCACCCCCGGGGCGGCGATGTAGTGACGCGAGAGGTGCTGTGGACCACCATCGGTCCGATCATCAATCAAGGAGGCGACCACGCGATCGCCCTTCGATGGGTGGCGTTCGACCTGGAGGATCGCACTCCCGATGTGCTGACACACCTGGCGCACGCGACCTCGGTTCAGTCCATCGAGACCCAGGTGATGCCATTGGCGTCCATCTTGCCCCAGAACATCGTCATGGCCGATCAACAGGGCAATATCGGTTGGTCGGTTCTGGGCTCGATCCCTCGCCGGCACGGGTTCACCGGGCGCGTGCCGCATCCCGGATCCGACAACCGCTACCACTGGGACGGCACCCTGCAGTCCCTTCCGGGAGAGACCAACCCAGAGGCGGGGTATGCGGTGACCGCGAATCACAAGCCCGACGCCGACCAGCCCAATGTGGATGCCATCGCCACGCTCTACCTGCCTCGGCACCGCTACGATCGAATCGAGTCTCGGCTGAAAGCGCTGCCCAAAGCCACGCCCCAGGACATGCACGAGATCCAGCTCGACGTCCGCGAGAACGCTGCTGCCACCTTTCTACCGACCTTGCTGGACGGCGTGACGCCCACAAGCGTGGCGAAACCGTGCTTTACACTCTTGTCGGACTGGGACCACCAAGCGACCGTCGACAGCCCCGCCGCCGCGGTGTGGGCGGTGTTCCAAGAGGAGCTCTTCCGCGCCATGCTCTCCGACCGGGTGGACGCGGAACAAATGAGCTTGCTCCTGGATATTATGAGCACCGGCCGCAATGTGTTGGATGGGGACTACGCCCACTTTTGGACGGATCGACCGGCACAGGTGGGCGGGGCCCTGGAGCGCACGTGTGAGCGCCTCAATACCCAGTTTGGAAGCGCGCCTGAGGCCACCTGGGGCCAGCTGCACCCCCTTGAGTTGCCGCACCCTTTTAGTGCCCAGAGCGGCCTGCTCTCGGGTTGGGACATGCGCTCAACGCCGTTCCCCGGCACCGGCGCGAGCGTGGCGGCGGCGGACTACAACTGGGCCGAGGACGAGTGGAAGGTCGGCTTCATGGCGAGTATGCGGCTGGTGATGCCCTTGGATGATTTCAACGCGAGCACCTTTGTGCATCCCGGCGGACAGAGCGGCCAACCCAAGTCGCCGTACTACCGCTCCCACTACGAGTCCTTCGTGGGCGGACAGACGTTGCCGCTGTGGTTCGACGAGGCGTCCGTCAACGCCAACGCCGTGCATAC
This sequence comes from Myxococcota bacterium, assembly GCA_045106515.1. Taxonomy (GTDB): domain Bacteria; phylum Myxococcota_A; class UBA796; order UBA796; genus REDI01. Next base: position 6,719 of record JBGCER010000689.1, on the reverse strand, counting down.
GCTGGTGATTTCGCCGTAGACCGGCGGCTCGCACCGGCCTGCGTCGAGGGGCAGGAAGGGCTTGTCGGCCGTCAGAAACCTCGCTACGCTACGGAAGCATACATTGAGGTATGCAAACTGATCGAGGCCGGACATGAACAGCGCGCTCCAGTAGGTCGCAGCGTAGCCCCGCTTTCAAAGGGGCTGCCGTCGCAATGTTGGTTCTTCCGACACGGATCCTGGTGCTGTCATGCTCATCTCACGTTGATCGTCGGATCTACGGTTCGTCCCTGGTGGCGTTCGTAAATCCCTCTTGAACGCCTAGCTTCGAGCTGGGTGAAGTTCGCTTGCTGCTCATTCTGTGTGGCTTGCATTGCATTTTTGTGTCTGCAAACGGAGGTCATATGACCCAGCCCATTCCCTCGACCCCAAAGAAGTCTCCCGTCGTTCCTTCGAAGGCTCCGGTTCCCACGCCCCGCAGCCGTAAACCTCCCAGCAAGCGCCCAGGGGGCCCTCGGGCTCCTTCGACAAGAGGCACCTGGAACCCTGGCTCTCGACAGAGGGGCAATCCCGGTCGGCGCCACTAGATCAGGCGTGCCGGCCGCCAGCGATGGAGCGGGGGCCGGCGCGTCTGCCGTAGTCAGCGAGCGTAGAGACCGACTTGATGGGGGCGCGCGGTTGGCCCATCGGATAAGATCTCGGACTTGGTGAGGTTCGTCTTGGCTATTCGTCGTCTCCGCGAAGGCAACTACAGCATGTTGATCGGCTTTATGTTGCCGGTGTTTCTCGGGTTTACCGCCCTATCTGTCGATACCTCTTGGATCGCAGTATCTGCAAGTCAGGCCCAAGACGTCGCTGATGCCGCCGCTCACGCGGCCCTGATTGAGCTTCGGCAGTCCGGTGACCAGTCCGCGGCTCTCGCGCGCGCCAACACCATTGTGCAGAGCAATGATGTGGCTTCTGGACCTGGCACGCTGCAAGAGCTGAACTTTGGGCGCTGGACCCGAGGCGCGGACTTCGTGCAGACGGGCAGTCGGCCGAATGCGGTCCGGGCTCGGGTGGGTCGCACGGTCGGGGCGGATGGGGTGAAGCTACATTTCGCCAAGATCTGGGGCAAGGATGAAGCGACGGTCAGAGGCAGCGCGGTCGCGGCGAGCCGGAGCCTGCACGTGATCGTCGTGCTGGACATCACGGGCTCGTTCAAGAACGAAATCCATCTCGCCCGCGACGCGAGCCAGAGCCTCTTGGCGCGGATGTCCGACGCGCCGGGGGACGAGGACAAGATGGGAATGGTCCTGTTCTACCATCGGTATGCACACGAGTTCACCTCGCTGTTCCAGCTGGACAACGGTGCCGCGGTCACAGCGGCCGAGACCCAATGGAATACCATCGATATCGCGAGCACGTCCAATCATGGCTACAGCAATATCGACATCGATGATGGCGGAAGAAACCCAGATATGCCAAGGGAGTACCCCGATGAGCGCGGGACGGATCACCATGTGGGCCTCGAGATGTCTCGGGAGATGTTCCTCGACGATCCCGACCCCTTCGCCTACCGCGCCGCCATCTTGCTGACCGATGGCGAGCCCTACCCAATCGCGGCCAATTCGCATCGGGACGACCGACCTTATGAGGAGACTCGCTGGCCCTTCCACGCAGGTCCCGTTCCCCAGACGGAGCAGGGCATCAAGGACCAGACCGTGGCTCTGGCGCAGGCCAACTGGGACGCCCACAATATCCATCTGTGGACGGTGTCGTTCCGAGTGGACAACGCCTTTTTGGATGACGCGACCCAAGGCGATGGAAAGTACTTTTTCACCACCAACGCCAATGACCTGACGCCCATCTTCAATGAGATCGCTCAGTCCTTGCCGTTGCTCTTGGTGCAGTAGCGGGCATCGACGGCGGGCCGCCATTGGGCATTCGCCCGGCTACTCGCCAGTTTGCCAGGCAATCTTCACGCGAGGCGCTGGGGGGCGAGACCGCATATCGCCGTCTTCATCGGCCTCGAAGACCACCCGAAACTTGGACTGCGCCACGGTGATGGTGCCGTCGTCGGCGATCTTGAACGTGTGCTCGCCGGCGGTCTTGAAGTGACGCTTTAAGAGCCAGCGAACTTCGTTTCGTGTCTCTTGAGCCGGATCGGTGATCCGCACGTCGAAGATGCACTCGCCCTTGGATGGGGCGTCGGGCTTGGGAGACAGCCGCAGCACGCCAAAAGCGGTGCCGGTGGCGTCGGACAGGAGCAGGGTCGTCGAGGGTAGGTCGTTCATGGGGCCGTGGTAACGCGAGGCGCTCGCAACGGGAGCGACCGAGCCGAAGTTGGGCCGGGCTGCCGCGGTTAGTCGTCTTGAAAGCTATCGAACCAGGCCATCGCGGCCTGCGCATAGTAGCTGGGTACCGGCTTGCTCCTCGTATAGGCAGTACCGGACTGTTGAGTCACAACCTAGATATTCGACGCATTCGCTGCCGTCGCCATAGGGTAGGGCTTCGAACTGTTCGGCACCGTCACAGTCTCGATCGCGGAGCCAGTGGTCACGGCCAACATCCCCGTATTGGCCAGGGTATGCCTGATTCGTAAAGTAGTCATCGCCAAGAGTGGATCAGGTTTGGGCAAAACCGGCTCCTACGGGTCGGGTATCGTCGTCCATAACGTCGCACAGCCGTGAGCGGGGCCCGCTTCGCCGGCGTATGGGTCGCTCATCCAGCCAGCCGACCGATCTCCTGCAAATACGCCACCGCGGGCGCGCCATCGTGGTCCTTGTCTGGGTGGAAGTTCACCTTGAGGTAGGGCCAGATGGCCCGACTCAGCAGGGCGCTTCGGTTGCGGCCCTGAGCCTTTAGGGTTCGTCCGCGTTCTTTCACCCGTTTCCGGTCTAGACCGGGTTCTTGAGCGAAGAGGTGGTGGGTCGCGGATCTCCAGAACAGCGACAGGATGGTCAGCGCCGCGATCAGCCCCAAAATGCGGAGTAGGTAGCCACCGCCGGCAACCCGATAGACCTCGAAGGCCACGCTGCGATGTTCGAGCTCTTCGGCGGCGTGCCACAGCAGCAGGTCGCGCATGCCGGGGTGCGCATCTCTCAAGAAGCGCTTCTCAAGGGCGAAAGAGGCAAACGACGCCGTTAAGTGCTCCATGGCAACAGTGATCGACAGCCGCAGCTTATAGGGGGTCCACCCCTCGATTTGGCCGAACGCCAGCTTGCGATACCAGTTGAGCCAAGAGGCCACCTCAAAGCCCTGGGCTTCTAGAACCTCGATCTGGGCCGCGTGGGCGTGTCCATGCTGGGACTCCTGTCCCATGAAATCGCGGACGCGTTGGGCCAGCTCCGGGTCTTGGATGCGGCTCTGGTAGTGGCGGACCGAGCGTACGAAGAAGCGTTCACCATCGGGAAAGATCAGGTTCAAGGCGTTTACTGCATGTGTGACCACCGGGTCGTTCTGGTACCACCACCGTGGAAGATCCGAGAAGTCGGGGTCGAAGCGCCGCACTTGCATGGCCTACCTCATTGAACTTGGTTCAACAGTGGTGTACCCAGTCATTGAATCTGGGTCAACAAGAAAGGCCCAGGGTGAAGTAGAGTCCGCCCATGAGTCGTCGCCTGTCCGTCGAAGAACGCCGCGCCCAGCTGTTGGAGCTGGGACTCGAGCTGTTCTCAACTCAGCCGTACGACGATGTGTCCATCGATGACATCGCAGAGCGGGCGGGGGTTTCCAAGGGGCTGCTTTATCACTACTTCGGAGGGAAGCGGGCCTTCTACATGGCGACCGTAGAGCTGTCGGCCAGCCAGATGCTCGATGCGCTGACCCCCGTTGCCGACCCGGACCCCGCTGCCCGCGTGCGGAGCGGACTCAATCGCTACCTCGACTTTGTAGACGCCCGCGCCGACGCCTTCGTAGCGTTGATGCGAGGCGGCCTGGGTCGCGATGATGAGGTCTCGGTGGTGGTGGATCGCACGCGTCGCACCCTGGCTGCCCGCGTGGTGGACGGAGTGGAGGTGGCTTCTGAAGGGCAGCAAGGCGTGCTTCGTTTGGTCGCCGCGAGCTGGATTGGCGCAGTTGAAGCCGCGTCCCTGGACTGGCTCGCGCACCGAGATGTAGACCGGGACGTGATGGTCGAGGTGCTGCTCGGGGCTCTGATGGGCTCGCTCGTGCAGGCGGGGATCGGGATCGACCGCCCTGGCTAGGTCCAGGCCTAGCCGTGCTGGCTCGCCTAATTGATCGCTTTGGAATCCGTTTTCCACACGATCTTGTAGTCGCGCTCTTTGATCACAGCCCGAGCGGCGATGACCTCTTCGATTTGCGCGCGCGTGATGGCTTTCTTGCCTTTGACCACGACGACGAAGCCGTCTTCAGCGGTGAACGAGGTGGCGGAGACGTACTTGATTTCTTCCAGCGACCGCTGGATTCCTTGGGTGCAGCCGCCTCAGAACCCATCACCGGAGCGCTTCATGCCGTCGACGTGAAAGCGAACCTCGCCTTGGAGCGGCGCGTCGGCGGGCACGGCCTCCGCGACGGTTGCCGTTTCGGGCGGCTCTCCGGCCAAGGCCGGAGTGGTGACGAGAGCCAAGCTGAGTAGGATGGTGCGCATTGAGCCTCCATCGACCTTATATCGTGTTGTTGCGCGGCCGGATGTCAGCGTCTGTCGGCGTGATGAGGCCGGTCGAGGTCGTGTACGCTGCAGCTATCCCCTGGAGGGCCTTTGGCGGACTCGCTGATCGACGTTGGCAATGGCTTCTACAACATCCGAGGCTCGTTTCGGATCATGGGGGTGGTGGATATCGGCACCCATATGTCGCTGGTACGCAAGGCCGATGGGCGGTTCGTGGTGCTCGACGGATACACCATCGATGGCGCGGTTGCAGAGCAGGTCATGGACCTGACCCAGGGGGGCGAGGCCGTGGACGCCGTCCTGCATCTGCACCCGTTCCACACCATCCATGTCAAAGCAACCTACGAGCGGTTCCCCAAGGCCAAACACTACGGAACGGTGCGTCACAAGCGCAAGGCGCCTGGTCTGCCGTGGGAAGACGAGACCACCGATAGCGAGGCGATGCACGGCCTGTTCGTGGACGACCTCTCGTTCAGTGTGCCAAAGGGTGTCGACTTTATCCCTGACGATGAAAACCTGCATTTTGCCTCGGTCTTGGCCGTGCATAGGGCATCCAAAACGCTGCACGTGGACGATACGCTGATGTTCTCGAAGCTGCCGCTGGTGGGTGGTGTGAGCTTTCACCCCACGCTCAAGCGGGTGCTGCAACAGCGGCCTGGAGCCGTGGCTGAGTTTCGCGAGTGGGCACAGGAACTCATCGCCCTGTGCGAAGGGGTCGAGCACTTGTGTGCGGCTCACACCCGTCCGTTGCTGAACGTGGGAAGCGACGGAGCGCCGTTGGCGGAGCGAGTAAAAAGGGCCTTAAAAGGTGTGGAAGGCAAGCTCGAGGCTCATGAAAAGGCGCATGGGTGAGGGGAGTTGGGGGCTGGCCGCGCGCGACGTCCGATCGGATTAGCTGCGCTCATCCAGGGGAGCCCCGTGCCACGTCCTCTCATTGTTCCGACTCGAATCGCTATTGTCGCAGAACCGGGCTCCGTGGAGTCGGGCCCCGCGGTCATCCATCGCGGCCCGCTCGCCGGCATGGCGGAACTGCTCGATTTCCAAGATTGGAAGAGTGAAGTGGCGCTAGTGAGGCGCAGCGCAGCTCGGAACGCGGGTCTGGCTTGGGCGCAGGACTCCTTGGACCTGCAAGACTTGCCACACCTGCGCCAACGGGTGCAATCGAGTGTGCTGACGGTGGTCGATCCCAGCGACGCTGATCGCCTTGCCAAGCAGGGGAGCGAAGTGGTGTGGCTTGGCTACCACCGCGGTGGGGGTGGTGGGGGTCTGCGCGTGTCGCGCGATGGCGTGACTCGGGGATTCCAAGCGGTAGACGCTGAGTTGCACGAGGCTGCTGGCATCTCTGACGAGGATGTCTCGATCATGGAGCTGTACAGCGCCGTTCTCGGCGCGCTCACCGACGGGACCCTGTCGCTCTATGACGTGGACTTGGCGATCTGGTGCGACGAGTTGCAAGGCTCAGATCTCGAATCCCTCGAAGACGCCATCGCGGCAGCCCAAGACCCGTCGGCCGAGGATCAGGCGCTCGCGACCGCGGTGTGCGCAGCGCTCGACGGGGCCGACGACGCCGATGAGGTGCAGCTGCCTGTGTTGGGGCCGGCGACCCGGCAGCGGTGGCCTGGCTTTGACCTGATCTCCAGCGAGGACACCTTGGCTGTTCAGGGGCCGCCCATTCGCGTTCCGGCGTTAGAACGATGGATGGTGCTGGACGTGGACGCGGTCCCAGAAGAGGAGTTCGTCGCGTCTTTCACGTCGACAGAGCATGGTTTTGCGCCGCCCCAACTCCGGAAGCAGCCGGTCAACTGGAGGCTGTGGCTGCGAGTCGCGGGCGGCGTGGCGGTGGCGGCTCTGCTCATCGCGGCGGTCGTGCAGTTCGTCAATCGAGCCCCTCGCGATGTGGGCCTTCCCATCGACCTCATTCGCCGAGCGGCCGATGTGCAGGTCGATACGCAGCCGGACCGGGTGGTGGTGACCCATCGGGTTGCGGCGGGTGTGCTCGACGTGCTCAGCGTCTACCAACGGCGCCTGAGCGGCGAGGGCTTTGTGGTCGGGCCCCTCCGCCTAGACCGGGGCTCCCCGCCCAATGTCCGAGCAGCCAGCCTTGTGGCGGAACGCGACGGGGAGCAGA
>JBGCER010000688.1:0-6750 GCA_045106515.1 Myxococcota bacterium | reverse complement strand
GTACAACGCGCTTTGGACCTGGACCATCGCTGTCCATTCCTCTGCGAGTGAAGCTGGCACCGTCGGCCTACTTGCGCACGACATTGCGCGCGGACATGGGCGTTGGCTCCGATCAGGTGTCGTGGGATGCCCGCGTCGGGTCCGAAGATCTGCGGCTGAGTGCCAACGATCACTGGGCCATGATGACCGCCGCGTCGCTCACCGTCGGTCTTGAGGGGCGCGTCAGCGAAGAGTGGGCGGTTCAGCCGTTGGGTGGGGTCGCTGCCGGCCTCGCATGGGTTGGGACGTGGCATTCCTTCGGGCCATCGGAGGGTGGCTATGACACGACTTTCCTGCTTGATCCATCCCAGGGCAACGACCTGTCCGATCCCAATAATCGCGACCCTTACGCCACCGCATTCACCCCGATGGTGGACGTGCACGTGGGCCTTGCGGCGCCCTTGAGCGATAAGGTGGAAGCCATCGGCGAGATCGGCTACAGCGTCGCCTTCTTGTCGGACACAGAGCTAGTCAAGGCCCCCCCGGCCCTCAATGTCCGACGTGACGCGTTCGGCTGGAACGCCCTCCGAGTACAGGTAGGCGCCAGCTTTTCCTTCTAGGACTCCTGGAGTCAGCATGAAGCTGTACCGCGCCAAGGTGCCCGTCATTGCGCATGAGGCCATCGTGTCTCTCGAGACGGCCGGCGACATCGAAGTGAACAACCGCGAAGAGGCGGAAGCCGACTTGGTGGCCATCATGGAGGAGTTCCTGCGCAGAGACAGCGAGCTCCGCCGGAACATCAAAGACTACATGTCGCGCCGCAACATGCCCTACTCCGACTACGGAAAGGCGCGGAAGCAGTTCGGCGAAGAGATGGACCACCCCATGGGGGACGACGTTGAGCGCTTCTTGGCTCGGCAGTTCATCGAAAATTTGATGATCACCCGTTTCGTCGACGAGGTCTACGCAGACGATGATGAGATGTACCGCAAGGTCATCGAAGTCCTGCGCACTCACAGCGTCGACGAGCGTGCCATCCGCGAAGAAGCGGCTGACAAGGTGAAAAATGTCAAGGAGGGCACCGTTGAATACGAGATTGCCCTTCAAGATGCCGTGCGCGAGGTGAAGCGTCGCCAAGGCCTGATCGAAGATCGTCGTGGGCGCGAGCCTGGGCGTTGATTCGGTGGGTGCTGTTGGGGACTGCGGTCGCGTGTTCGACGCCGCAACCCGAGGCGCCCACGCCGCCGTCTCGTCCCGATCGCACCGTGACGGTCGAGCCCGCGCCGGTGGACTCGGCCGGCGGAGAGCCGGGGTCTGATGCCACGGGCTCCTCGCTTCAGGTCAACGCGGGCACTGCGGTGCCGATTCAGCTGCGCTTCACCACGGTGGGCGCGCTGCATCAGGGCTACTTCGGTCGGCCTGATCTGGTTCAGAAGCTGGGCAAGGGTCTTGGTGCATGCACGACCCACACCGTGGACGTGGATGTGGTGTGGAGCCAAGCCAACCTAGAGGGGCGGGTTGTGGCGGTCGTCCCCGCGGGCAGTACATCTTGTACGCCGACCCGGAGCGGTGACATCGTCGATCTGCGACCGCTGGTTCCCATGTCGAAGGCGGTGGCGCGCTACCGTGACTCCGTGGCCAATAGCTCGGATCTCCGGGTGGCCAATTTTGTGGTGGCGCTCGATTGGACCCAGCAAGGCACCATCTGCCGACTTCGGGCAGCGGGGCAGTACCCGCCTGATGGCTCGCGGTTCCACCCTTGCCTACATGTGAATGGACAGCCAGCCTGCGCTGCTGGCGATGCGGACAAGGGCGTTGAGTCCCTGCGCTTTACCGACCCTGTGGCGGCGCGCCTCGCATCGCCCTGCTTCCGATAAGCCCAGCGTTCTAGGCCGCCATGGACAGGTCTTCGCCGTCCAAGGCCTCGACGAGGCGTCGCTTGATGCGGCTATGAAGCTGGCTCACCCGCGACTCTGTCACACCGAGGCGGTCTCCGATCTCTTTGAAGCTGCGATCTTCGAAGTAGTAGAGCTGCACGATGAGTTGGTCGCGTTCTGGGAGGCCGCTGATCGCGTCAGCCACCGTGTTCCGAACCGACTGGTTGACCGCGGTCGCGGCGGGGTCGCTCGTGCCGGACTCCAGGGTGTCCACGATGCGCTGGTCTGAGTCGGAACGCGACTCTTCCATCGACACTAGAGTGAGGATATTGGCGTCTCTATCGTAGTTTTCGAGGGTTGCAAGGTCCATGTCTAGGGCCTTGGCGAGCTCTTCGCGGCTCGGATCGCGGCCTAGCACCCTCTGGAGGTTGGCGGCGGTGTGGTTGATGTTGCGGGCCCGATTGCGCACGGAGCGGGGCACCCAGTCCGCTTTGCGGAGCTCGTCCACGATGGCGCCCTGGACTCGGATCCGTGCGTAGCCGGCGAAGCTGCTACAGATTTCGGCGTCGTAGCGCTGAGCCGCGTCGATGAGGCCCATCGTACCGATGCTGATCAGGTCGTCCAGCTCGACGGAGCTGGGGTAGCGGGCCGCCATCCGGCGCGCGACGCGGTAAACCATCGGGTAGTACGTGAGAATGAGCGCATCTCGGCTCGTGGGAATGGACATCAGATCCTCGCATGTGGGCAGTTCCCACCTGTGCAAAGGCCGTGCCGTTGAAATGCGCTTGAATCGGGCCGAATCTGGGATCTACCCGTATCGATGGTGAGACAGGTGTCTGTCTCATGTATCACCGGTGGTTCAGTTGGGCGGGTTTGGTGCGTCGGCCGCCGGCGTCTCGGCAGTCGGTGTCTCGGCAGTCGGTGTCGTGGCGTCCGGGGTGCCCGCGGCGGGGGCGACGACCGGGACGGGAGGGAGCAGCGACACGCCCTTCACCACATCTTTGTTGTGGGAGATGGCGCCCAAGCGCATGGTCAGGTTCCCCAACATCACGTTTCGATTGAACTGCTTGCCCTCGTAGCCCCAGAGCACAAACGAGCCCCAGAAGTCTTGCTTCTCGTACCATTGGAACCGCGTTCCATAAAAACTACGGCTCTCGCCGCGCAGTCCCGTGGACAGGTCTACGAATTCAAGAGTTGGAAGCTGGATTGTCTTGGGGTACCAGTCGGGAAAGCGCTGGCCAAGTTCTTTGGCGCGGCGCTCGGCGAGCTCACGCTCTCTGCGGGACATGGCGTCCCATGCGCGTTGGTAGAAGATGCTCACTTCTTCGCCCGGGCGCTCCAGCGCGAGCCATTTGCCGTCTTTGTGTACCGTCCCTCGCTGGCCGGCGAAGCTGCCCTGCGGGGTGCCGTCGGAATGGAACAGCTCCACACGGTCGCCTCGGCCCACCGCCAAGATGTCTGGCTGGTAGGTGTAGGTGAACGTCTTGACGGGGCCCGTGAGCCAGGGGAAGGGTCTACCGACGCTGCCGTCGGCGAGTGAAAGGCTGTAGACGCCCCGCGTGCCGTCTGTGCCGAAGCCCGTGAAGTAGACGACATTGGGATCAGGACTTCGACTGAGTTCATCGATCCCCGTGATGTCAGGCACGGCTCGGATCTCCAAGGTGAACTGTCGAATGTCATACAGGGCCACCCGCTCCTTGCCGGTCTTGTCTTTGTGGTCCGGCACGATGGGAATCGCGATTCGATGGTCCAGGACCCACGTGGGCTGGCCCGTGGGCTGGTCGATGGGCAGGGTGGATAGCGGCTTGTGCTTTTGGCTGGCGTCGAGCACGTTTCCGGTCATGGTCAGGTCGAAGTACAGGTGCGTGCCCGCTGGATTCCAGGCGTAGTGAGCCACATTATTGGAGCCGCACAGCTTGAGCGCGGGCATGAACTGATGCTTGTCGTTCAGGTTGCGCACTTCGGCTTCCGTGCACGGTTCGAACGACATGCCCACATCTTGGAAGAGAGAGGTGGCGTTCCGATCGGCTTCACAACTGCTGAGCAGTCCGAGGAGGACGATGGCGAGGCGCATGAGGGCTCCAAGTCTGCTCGGTTGGACTCTTGTTTTGGGCAAGCGTTCCGAGCTTAGTCAGCAGGGCGGTCAAGGGTTCGTGGAGATGGGCGCGGGATCGTAGGGGCGTCGAAGGCGGGCCGGTGATAGCATCCGCCCGCAATGCGCACACTCACCTTCAACCACATCATCGGCGCAGGTTCCATGGGGACCGTGTACCACGCCGAGCTGCGGGTCCCAGGTGGATTCCGTCGACCATGTGCTGTGAAAGTCATCAAGGCGCAGGGTCCTGATCGGGCTCACTTCGTCTCGCGAATGCGCGATGAAGCGCGCCTTTTGGGCATGCTGCAAGATGAGCAGATCCTGGGCGTGAACGAGCTGGTTCTGGTTGAAGGCGATGACGCCGTCATGATGGAGTACGTCGAAGGCGTCGACCTCCAGCAGCTGCTGCGCGTTCATCAGATGCCACCCCGAGCCCTCGCGGAGCTCGGAGCCGAGATCGCTGGGACGTTGCACCGCGCGCACTCCGCCAAACATCCGACCACGGCCGAGCCGCTCAACGTGATTCACCGGGACATCAAGCCGGCGAATGTCATGGTTACCGTGCGCGGGGGGGTTCGTTTGTTGGACTTTGGAGTGGCGCGGGCGGCATTCGCGAGCCGTGAGTCCCACACCCAAGGGCTCGTGTTGGGCACCTTGAACTACTTCCCGCCCGAGATTTTGGCCGGTGAAGAGCCGACCCCCGCCGTGGACATCTACAGCTTGGGCATCTCCATGTGGGAATGCGCAGCCGGAAAGGAGTGGGGACCCCCTCGAGTGCAGCAGGCTCGCTTCGAGCGCCGGGTCGATCAACGTTTGGCCGAGCTGGGCGGCGAGCACACCCCTCTCTTGCCGGTGCTGAGACAAATCCTGCAGTGGGACCCTGAACTCAGGCCGGATGGCGGTGTGGTGGAGCGAGCCCTGCTTCATGCGGCCGACAGCTCGGCCGGACGGGGACTGCGCACGTGGGCCCGCGAAGCGGTTCCTCCAGTGCTCGCCGATGTGCGCAAGCAGCCCCAGCCCGATGGCTTGGTGGGCCAGACCATTGAAGTGCGCAGCTTCGCCGAAGGCAGCACTCCCGTGCCGTCGGTCCGAAAGGCGGGGCCCTCGTCCTTGATGGGGGAGTCTCACCCGGGCTCCCATCCGTCCGCGCTGTCGGACGCTCCGGTGATCGATCCACCGCCCCCCTCTCGGGGCGTGCCCGATCCGACATCGACTTGGAACGTGGAGGCCGATTCCGATTTGCCGCTGCCGGTCCTAGACGACCCGCCACCGGCCAAGGTGAGCCGCAAATCCGCAGAAAAGAAGTCTGCCTCCAAAAAGTCTTCCGGCAAAGCGGCCAAGAAAACGTCCAAAAAGCGCAGGAAGGGGCTCAGCCCCATCATCGCGGTGATGTTGGGCATCGTGCTTGGGCTGATCGTCCTGGGCCTGATCGTCTTTGTGCTGGTGTTGGCCGTCGTGATCGGGTGGCTCCTTGTCGCCTGAGCCGCGGGGGTGGCTTCCCTGGGCCCTCCTTTGGGTCGGCTGTGGACTCCTCATCGGCTCTGCAGCGTCGGGAGTCCAGGCGGCGGCGGCCTTTGGTGGACCGGTCGTGCACAAGGTGTCTGTGCCACAGGTGGTGCCTGCGCCCGTGCCGGACCCCCCACCCGACCAGGTGCGCCTCACCACAATGATTCGGCGCGGCGCCACGTTCTCGGCCGCGACCGATGGCTATTCTGTGCCATCCACGGCGGTGCGGAGCGCAGGTCTAGACCTTTACGACCTTGCGAAGGTGCGCCCCGGTCGGGAGCTCACCTTGCAGTGGGTGGATGGCGAGGCGCCGCCTGTGGAACTCACCTACCAGGTCGACGAAGACCGGACCCTTGTGATCTACCGTGAAGAGGAGGTTTGGACCGGTCGAATTGATGAGGTGGAATACACCCCATCCCTTGGGCAGCGCGCGTTTCAGATCGATCGGTCCCTGTGGCAAGACGGGATTGAAGCTGGATTGCGGCCCCTGGGTTTGGTCCGTCTTGCGAAGCTGTTCGAGTATGAGTTGGACTTCAACACCGAGCTGCAGAAGGGTGCGAAGCTGGCCGTGTTCGGTGAGCTGCTCGAGGCCTACGGGCGTCCGGCCAAGCTCAACACCATCCACGCGGTCCGGCTGCAAAACGGGTCTCGCGTGTGGACGGTACTTCGGCACGTAGATAGCGCAGGTCGGGAGTCCTTTTTCCATGAAGATGGTCGCTCTTTGAAGAAGCCATTCCTTCGCTCACCGCTCGAGTTCTCCCGGGTCACCTCGGGGTTCAATCCGCGGCGGTACCACCCGGTGTTGAAGCGGCGTCGGCCCCACAATGGCACCGACTTTGGCGCTCCCGCGGGCACCCCGGTCCGCTCGGTGGCCCAGGGCAAGGTGGTGCGCGCCGGGCGGGCGGGTGGGCACGGAAACTTCGTCAAGGTCCGCCACGACGGAGGCTACGAGACTTCGTATTCGCATTTGTCGGCGATCAACGTGAAGAAGGGCCAGAAAGTTCGCCAGGGCCATATCGTGGGGCGAGTGGGGTCGACGGGCATGTCTACAGGCCCCCATCTTCACTTTCAGATTTGGAAAGATGGGTCGTTCATCGATGCGATGAAGACGAAGTTACCCCGGCAGTCTCCGCTGCCTACATCGGAAAAAGCTGCCTTCGAGGCTACCCGTGCGGAGTGGCTCCCCCAGCTCGATCGAGCGTGGCAGGCCCTGGGGCCCATTCCGGAGTGATGCCGTGGATGCGCCCGTAAAACGCGGATGCGGGCTAGCCCCCATCCCTCATGACCGCTCCG
>JBGCER010000687.1:0-2829 GCA_045106515.1 Myxococcota bacterium | reverse complement strand
CCGGCACGGCGGGTCCTTCAGCGCTCAGCACCGAAGTGCACACGGTGAGCCTCACCGGCGTCGATGACGGCTTGGTTCGAGTGTCCAACGCCGGAAGCACCATCGACGGAGATGCGGATTTCTTCTTCGACTTTCAGGTCAGTGTCTCCGACCTCAAGACCCACCTCGGACTCACGGATGCCACCACCTTCCGCCTGGCCATGCTCACGGGAACCGATGGCTCCGATGAGATGGAAGCGGACATGGCCGGGGCCGGCAACCTGACCGACCTCTCCGCAGGCTGGACCGATGTGCTGTCCATCGACCGCGACGGGGACGGCCTCACCGACCCCCAAGAGGCGCTGCTGGGTACCGACCCCGCAGATGCCGACTCAGACGATGACGGCCTCACCGACGGCTTCGAGGCCGCCTCCACCGTCGACCCGCTGGTCTGCGACACCGACGGCGATGACCTCCCAGACGGCCTGGAGCTCGGCGTCCAGACCGCAGACGTGACCTCGTACACGGACCTGGCCGGCACCTGCTTCATCAGCGACACCGACAATCTCACCCAGACCGACCCAGACGACTTCGACTCCGATGGCGGCGGTGTGCCCGACGGTGAAGAGGACCGCAACAGCGACGGAGCTGTCGGCACCTGGGAGATCGATCCCAACCTGCGCTCGGACGACCTCGACACCGACGGCGATGGCATCTGGGATGCCCTAGAAGCCAAGTGCACCGAAGACGGCGGAAACGTCGACGATGCCGACTCCGATGCCGATGGCATCAACGATAGCGATGAATGGCTCACCGACACCGATGGTGATGGCACGCCCGACTTCTGCGATACCGACTCCGACGACGACGGCATCGACGATCGCATCGAAGGCGACGGCGACTCCGATGGCGACGGCACGCCCAACTACCGCGACCTGGACACCGACGGCGATGGCAAGCCCGACGCCGATGAGGGTGATGAAGACGATGATGGCGATGGCAAGCCGAACTTCGACGATAGCGATGACAACGATGGCCCCGATGGAGACCTCGACGAGGACGGTATCAGCAACATCGACGAAGACACCTGCGGCTCCGACAAGACCAAGAAGGACACCGACAATGACGGTGTGGACGACAACCTTGAGTACCCGTGCGACAAGGACAGCGACTGCGACGGCACCATCGATGTGCTCGACGCCGTAGACGATGACCTGTGCGACACCGACTCCACCGATGGAACCGACGACACCGACAACCCCGGCACCAACCCATCGGGTGGCTACACCGGCGGCTCGTGCTCCTCGGTCGGCGGCTCCCCTGCCCTGAGTTTCGGCCTCCTGGGGCTCGGCGGACTCGCGCTCGCCTTGCGTCGTCGTCGCCGCACAGCCGTCGCCGCCGCCGCGACGGTCGCGACCGTCGGTACCCTCAGCCTGTCCTCGACAGACGCCCTCGCTCAAGACGCCGACACCCAGGTCGACGCCCAGCGATTTCGCCCCGCCCGCGACCCGGGCCGCATGTTCATGGTCGATGACACGGTCGTAGGCGACGCCTGGACCGCCACCGGCGCCCTGCTGTTCAACTACGCCGACGACCCGCTGGTCTACCGCTACTCGGACAGCACCCTGGCGGAGCGGGCGCTGTTGAGTCACGTAGGCACCGCGGACCTCGTGGGCTCTTTCAACCTTCCTGGCGTTCGAGTCGGCCTCAACGTGCCGCTGCACCTGACCTCGGCCGGCGAAGGCGTCGAGGGAGCCCGTCTACTCGGTGACATCCGCTTAAGTGCGGGCGCCGAGTTGCTGAAGCGACCCGCCTCGGGCGGTGGCAGCATCGGCATCGAAGGCAGGGTCGACGTTCCGACCGGCCGCGGCAAGGCCCGGCTGGGCAGCCAACGCACCACCGTGGGCGCTGGATTGATGGCCGCCTACGAGGCTGGGCCGGTGCTCTTCGCCGGCAATGTGGGCCTCGGAACCGGCACGGGCGCCGCGTTCCCCGGTGACGTAAAACTAGGCCCAAACCTTGACTATGGCATTGGCGCTGCCCTTGACCTCGTGCCGAGCGTAGGGGCGTCTGTCGAAGTTGCAGGCGCTCGGTACCTGAGCCGCCAAGACGGCGCCGTCGGCGCCGCACCCACCGAGATCCTCGGCGGACTTCGTTGGCGTCCCACCGACGATATCGTCCTCTCGGGTGGCGCGGGAACCGGCCTGTCCAAGGGCATCGGCAACCCAGACTGGCGCGTGATCTTCGGCGTAGGATTCAGCCCGCGCGCACAGAAGCCCGTGCGGGTGGCGCTGGCAGGTGACCGCGACGGAGACGGCATCCCCGATGACCGCGACCTCTGCCCCGACCAGCCCGAAGACTTCAATGGCGTCGCCGATGGCGACGGCTGTCCCGATGGCGACCTGACGCTCACGCGCGTCAAGGTCCTCGACGACGCGGGCAACCAGATCGCCGAAGCCGTGGTGCAGCTCGTCTCTGGCCCCTCCACGGGCAGCTACATGACCCCGGATGGCGAACTCGTTCGCAGCTTAGATCCTGGAAAGTACAACATCCAAGTCCAAGCGAATGGCTACATGACCCGCTCCCTCAAGCTCGCGGTCCCCAAAGACCGGGAGCACGAGCAGGTGGTTCGCCTCGAAAAGCTGGTCGACAAGGGTGCTTTGGTCGTGACCGCCCGAAACGCTGAAGGCCTGCCTGTACCCGCGTCCGTTCGCGTGCTCGGCGAAGATGGAAAGCGCATCCCAGGCGAGCCCGACGGCGTCGTCGAGACCACCCTACCCCCCGGCAGTTACACGCTCATCTTGTCGGCAGATGGGTATGGAAACGTCGAGAAGGCTGTCACCATCGAGC
>JBGCER010000686.1:0-7381 GCA_045106515.1 Myxococcota bacterium | reverse complement strand
GTAGCGGTTTGCGAGAGGACCCCGCACAATGACTGGAGAACTGTCCCCGAGAAGAAAGCCCATCGACATCAGTTTGATGCCATGTGCTTCGATAGGGATGATGTTTTCATCCCTATCGGAGGTGAGTTCGTGATGGGGTGGTGCACGTGCATGGCTTCGAGCACTTCGAGGCCTCGTCGGGTTAGCCCCTGGGCTCGGGTTCGAACCGGCCCTGGTGGGGCTACTGCGTGCCGCTCCACAAGCCGCCGCCGGGCTCCGGCTTAGAGTCGCGGTTGGGCGCGGGCAGCCTCTGACGCAAAATAAGCTGTTCGAGGCTTTTGTTTCGCACATCATCGGCGGCCACGGCCACGCCTCGCCCGGCGAGGGAGCCTGTGACCGGCTGACCGGCGCCATCGAGCATGGGTAAGCCATTGCCATCGACCGAGACACGGGTGAGGTTTTGGGAGCCGACGAGGGGCCAACCGCCTCGCTTCTTGCGATCGACCTTGCCCAATAGTCCGGCTTGATCGGCGCCCTTCACGGTGCCCATCCAAGCGGGGAGGGCTCCACTCGCACCCGACAGGGCGATGCCCTTGTTTCGCATGGGCCGGTTGTCGTCATAGCCGACGTAGACGCCGACCACGGGGCCTTCGATGGGGTCGAAGCCCTGTGGCGTCCAGGCCGGGGCGAAGCCGAGGAAGGCCGCGTTCCTGAAGCTATTGGTGGTGCCAGTCTTGCCCCCGAGGGGCACGACGGATCCACCTGCGACCAGGAGCTTGGCGGCTCGCCGGCCCGTGCCATGTCGCACAACATTACGCAGGATATCTGCCGTTTCTGCTGCGACTTCGGGCGGCACGACCTGGGTCGCTTTCGGCTCGGCCTTGTACAGGGTGTTGCCGTCGATGTCCCGGATCTCCGCGATGAGCAATCCGGGCCGGTTGGGGGAGTCTACCTGGGCGGGGAAGGGGGCGTCGGGCGGCGTGACGGAGCCCGGGTACGACCATGCTTGGCCCGACACGAGCCCCTCGTAGACCAGGGTCATCTCCTCGAGGGTGACTTCGGTGGCGCCCAAGGACATGGAGAGCACCTCTTGGATGGGGGTCTGTACGCCGTAGGTGTTGGCCAGGCGCGCCACCGCCCGGAGCCCGAGGCGCTCGCGGAAGTTGGGTGTGGAGTACACATTTTCGGGAGCCCATGGGTCCGAAGGCTCTCGTGCTGAAACCTCGGAAATAGCACGTTGAAGGCGCTCGATGGTCTGGAGGCGCATAATGCCATCGACGTAGACATCGCTGTCTAGCGCCGCCGATCCGCCTGTGCTCGGCACCGCCTGGCCCCACGTGGGCGCTTCCGTAGACCAGGTTCGCCCGCCCTCGTCTTCTTCGACCTCGGGTTGGGGCAGCCAGGTTGGCAGGATGTGCCCATAGCCCTCGGGAATGGTTCCACACGCGATCCGAACGCGCCCCTGGTCGAGCTTGCCGCTCAGGTCGGGAATGTGACCTCGGTGGGGTACTTGGCCCTGGGACCAGCTCTCGGCGAGCACGGCGGCCTGGGCCCTGCACTGGGCGGCCCGATGCTGGAGGCGCACCCAAGTGCGCTCCATCAGCTTCACCCGATCGGCCTTCCGCCGCTGCTTCTTGCGCTCGGCATCCAGGCCGCCGCCGAAGGGTAGGTTGAGGATCTGAACCGCCTGTTCGGAATCTCCGGCCGCCTCTAGCTCCAATAGAACCTTCTGCTTGGCCTTGAAGAATCGACCCCGCTCACGCTGCCCGGCTGTGGGCGTCAGGCCGAGCTTCGACATGCGCTCCCGCCACGCTTTGTTGGGCTCGCCAGGGCGGGGGGCCAGGTCGACCTTGGCGGCGAGGGCCGCGGCCCCAGCCGTGTCGAGCGGGTCGGTCAGGTGCTGGGTTAGCCAGACCGAACCCAGGTTTTCGGAGTGGACTCCGGCCCACGAGATGCTCACCTGCGGGGCTGGCGTGTGCGCGGCGCCGGGCCAATAGACCGAGCCGCCGGTTTGGAAGAAGTTCTCGCTATTGTCGATAGCGCTGTCCGGTCGCCAGCCCAGCGTGAGGGCGGCCTGGTAGACCAGGGGCTTCCAGGTCGAGCCAAACTGGCGGAGGGCCGTGGCTCGGTTGAAGTTCCGATGGTCATTGCCCCCGACCATCGCCCGGATCTGCCCGTGTTGCACCACCACTGTGGCCCCTTGCAACTCTGGGCGGACTTCGAGATCACAAAGGATAGATGTGGGCTTTCCATTGTCGTCTAGGTCCACGCTGCGAATGGAGACCCACACGATGGCGTCGACGGCCAGGGCGTCTGCGAAGGCATCGACTTGCGTGGTGGTGGGGCGGGCTCGGTTGCTGCCGCGGGTGCCTCGCCTGGAGGCCGTCGCGACGCGAGCCACCCCGTTCGCGTCGACGCGGCACGTGGGCCCACCGAGGTCCAGGTCCAGGGCGGTGCGCTTGCCTTCTTTGGGATGACCCACGACTTTGGCGAGGGAGAAGGTGTGGACTCGCGGGACTCTGCGGGCATCGTGGGCCGGTCCCTTGGAGTCCGCGCGCACAAAGGCCTCAGGCCCCAGGGCCTCCATCTTGGTCCCGACGTCGGTCAGGTGGTGCCACAGGCTGTAGATCGCCTCCCGTTGGGTGATCGGGTCCAGCGTCGTGATGACCTGCAGGCCTGCCGTGGCAGGATCCTGAATGCCGGCAGCGGCAAAGACGGCGTCGAAGGGGGCCTCGGACAGGCGGATTCGAACTTCGTCGAGCAGGGCATTGCTGTCATAGCGGAAGGTGCCCCGCTTGAACGGTAGGGCGAAGCCCTCTGCGAGCAGCCGGTCGGCGTCCGCCTGCAGGGCGCGCACGGCGGCGACGGCAGCGGCCCGTTGGGCGGGGTCTTCCAGCGGCTCCGCCAAGCTCTCGGCGTCTTCCGCTACCAATCGGCCCAGCACGTATCGGGTGCGAGTGTGGGCCCGGTCCAGGTTCTTCGCTTGCCGCTCCGCGCTGCCCAAGAACGGGTCGTAGTTGGCGGGCCCCTTCACCAGCCCAGCGAGGAAGGCAGACTCCAACAAGTCCAGCTCACTGCCTTCCTTGTCGAAGAAGTATCGGGCCCCGATGCCCAGGCCCCGACCATTTCCAGAGACGTGGAATTGGTTGGCGTAGAAGGCCAAGATTTCGCGCTTGCTGTAGTGGGCCTCTAGGCGTGCCGCATCTAGGAGCTCCTGCCCTTTGGCCTTCAGCGAGCGATCGGGGCGTTCAAATAGGTTTTTGGCGGTCTGCTGCGAGAGGGTGGAGCCACCGGATACGATCCGTCCCGCCTGCACGTTGTCCCGCATGGCGCGGGTGATGCCCACGATGTCTACGCCGGGGTGAGACCAGTACCCGCCATCTTCCGCCGCGATGAGGCTGACCACAAAGGCGGGGGGCAGGCTGTCATACGGCACGAGCTCCCGATGCTCCCCCTCGAAGAACACACCCAATCGCGTGGTGCCATCCCGGTAGTAGACCGGCGACTCTTGGGCGATCGTGGCCAGGATGTGGTCCCGGTCCAAGTGGGGGCCCGGATCGTCGATCACATAGGTCCAGTACGCTCCGCCGGCGGCCCCAGCTGCGGCCCCAACGACCAGCAGTACGCCGATACCCAGCACCCCCGAACAGCCGAAACAGCCGCCCAAGCACCCCAGAAGGCGACGGCGTCCCTTGCGCTTTTTACGCTTCTTGCGCCGGCGAGGGGTCTTCGTTGGCTTCCGCTTTACCAGGATAGTCGCTCGCCATTCGCGTGGAAGAAGCTGCCGCTGTTGTCGATGTTGACCGCCTCGATGCACCGGAGCAGACCCGCGACGGACTCGTCGGCGGTCACGTGGCCGGTGCCGCCCGTCATCTCTGTCTGAACCCAACCTGGATGGAGCAGTGCCACCGGGTGGGCCTTGGACTTCAGATCGAGCGCGAGGGACTTTCCAGCCGCGTTCACCGCCGCTTTGGACATGCGGTAGCCATAGGCGCCGCCCGAGGAATTGTCCGAGATGCTCCCCATTCGGCTGGTGATGATGATCACCTTGGCCTTCGGCGCCAACCGAGGCAGCAGCCCTTGGGTCACCCGCAGCGGACCCAGGCTGTTGACCTCGAACTGAGTGCGCAGACTGTCGAAGTTCAACGTGCCGAGGGCGTCGTGGTTCAACACGCCGGCGTTGTTGATCAGCACATCGATCGAGGTGTGTTGCAGCCGCTCCGCCAAGGCAGCGACGGACGCGTCCGAGGTCACATCGAGCGTCTCGACCCGCACGCCGAGGGCGTCGAGCTCGGGCGAAGATTGACGGCAGGCGCCGATCACCGTCGCGTTGCGCTGCTGGAGTGCCCGGGCGAAAGCCAGGCCAATGCCGCGGTTGGCGCCGGTGATCAAGAAGGTTGTGTCGGTCACGGCTACTCCCACGCTGACAACAGCTTCAGGAGCGTACCAGACGGGACGGAACGCAGAACGGGGCTAGTTGCCGGGGTCCGTATGATCGCTGTCGTCGCTGTCGTCGCTGTGGTCGTGCCCACCGCCGTCGGCCATACACACGCCTTCCACGCCGCTTTCGATGTGGCAGTGCAAGCCTTCGTCACACTCTCCCATTTCACAGGCTTCGCCGACTTGTGCGGCGCTGCCGCCACAGGCGGAGAGGGTCAGGGTTGCAAGGGCGATCATGGAGAACACAGAACGCATAGGGGTCCATCCGGGGCGTGGAGGCTCGTGGGGAAGTGTGTGGTGGGTAGTCTAGATGGCATATGAGGCCACCCGCTGGAGGTCTACGATGGCGCTTCGTGTATATGGCCACAAAAGTTGCGATACCTGCCGAAAGGCTTGGAAATACCTAGATGATAACGGGGTCGAGATCGAGCGGGTGAGCATCGTCGACACGCCACCGACCCGCCAAGAGCTGGAGCAGGCCTGGCGGCGATCGGGTCTGGACCTCAAGCGATTCTTCAATACATCAGGGCGTAGCTACAGATCGGGTGGGTGGTCGGACCGGATCAAGGCGGGCGCTTCCCAAGCTGAGCAGCTCGATGGGCTGGCCGGAGACCCCATGCTGATCAAGCGACCGCTCGCCATCGGCGACGCCCATGTCATCGTGGGCTTCAAGCCTGAGCTGTATCAGCCTCTGCTGGGCTGACGCTCTGTACGGGCTCGCCGTTGAAGGCCAGGACGATCAGGTCGAGGATCTCGGCTCGCGTGAGCAGGCCCGCGTGTCCCACACCGTGGAGGTCGACGGCCTCGGTGCCGGGCAGGTGGCAGGTCGAGACGGGGTAGACGATGTAGTCGGCCGTGCCGGCGATGGTCACCACCCGCGCGTCTGGGGTGAGGTCGGCGAACGTGGGCAGCTCCGCGATCCAGGCCGATCCGCGAGAAAGGCCATCGGCCTCTGGCCACCACCGAAGGGGGCCGCGGGCGGCGGCGGTGCCGTGGTGGGGGCTGCCCAGGGTGACGATGCACGCGATGTGTTGGGCCAGTTGTGGATTCTCGGCCAGCGCATGCCGCAGGACCAACCCGCCCATGGAGTGGCAGACCACGTCCATTTTGGCGTTCGGGTAGGCCTTGTGGAGCGAGGCGATGGCATCGGAGACGTGGGCAGCGAAGGCGCTCGGGTGCTTGCCCGGCAGCCCAAGGTCCACGGAGACGGATGGCCGGCCGAGGCCCCACAGGCGCCGCCTCAACGCAGAGAAGTTGGTTCGATCCTGGGTGAAACCGTGCACGCACAAGACCGGACGCGCGGCTTCGGACAGCTTGGGGGTGTGCTTGGAGCGGCCGGGCTCCAGGCGCCACAGGTGGATCCGCACGAGGGCGTCGGCCTCCGCCACCCAGTGCTGAATCCGTCGGCCCCAGTTGGGTCCGTCGGGCAGCGGAAGCTTCTTATGACGGTGGTAGTTGAAGAAGCGGAGCCACGCCCCACCGAACCAGACGGCCAACACCGTGATGACGGTGGTGACAGCCCACACGACCACGCCACCAGCGATCAGGTAAACCATGCTTCCTCTATAGGCACGACGGGCCGACCGTCACGGCTCGCCGAGCAAGCGCCTCATGCGCTGACGATCTCGGAGCGGTAAGTCGTCTCGTTGAATTACATGGTCGAATGCCTGTAAACCGCGTTCTTGACTGAGGCGTTCCGCCCACTGGGCCAGCGTGCGGCCCTCGTCGACAGACGCTGCGCCTGCAAAGCCATCTTCGCGAGTTTGGCTCGCACAGACCAGCCGGGTCGTCGCCAAGGTTCGCGTGTCTACGAGGGTGATCTTGCGAAGAACCGTCGTGCCCACGGCGGAGCGGAAGACGGCCCGTTCGGTCTCGTCACAGCGGAACATGCGCCACGTCGGGTCGGGAAAGAGGCAATGAACAGCGGCCCAGTGCGCTCCCGCCAAAACCGGCCCCACGCGGAGGGGCAGCACCTTGGCCGTTACGACGTCGAGGGCTGTCGCCAGGGTTGGGTCAGCGGTGTTGGCCAGCGATAGCGTCTGTTCGAGAGCGGTGAGCAGGTCGGCGTCGGGCCACAAGACCTGGGCCAACTCCACGGCCCGCCACGCGCACGCCATGTTGTGCTGGGGCTCGATTCGGCCCACGTCATCGAAGAACCACGCACACGAGGTGAAGGACTCCATCACGCATCGATGCAGCTCCATGAGGGTGAGGGCGCGGGTGGCGGCATTGGCCGACGACCCGCGCACCCAGCGGCTCACCCATGCCTGGGTTTGCTGAGGGTCGAGCAGCACCTGAACGTAGTCATCCCGGGCCGCCCACAGGTCGGTGAAGCCGCCGACCTCGCGTTCCTCGGTCAGGCGATGCACGGCCGTCGACAGCTGCTCGAAGGCTTGGCGCAGGGGCGTTCGCCATGCTCCCTCGCCGATAGCTACGCCACAGCCGCAATCTTTGCGCCATCGGTCGAGGCCGTGGGCGCACGACCAGGAAGACCCCTCGCGGATCTGCCCGATGCGGGTCTGGGGGTGTGCGGCGAGGAAGCTTGCGTAGTTGTGGATCTGCACCTGGGGATCGGCCATGGCGGCGCGGAGCATCCACGCCAGAGCCATCTCGCCCTTGTCGTGGTGGTGCCCGTAGCTTTCGCCGTCCGTGGCGATGTGAGCGAGCTGATCTGAGGCGGTGGACAGAGACGTGAGCCGCTGTAGAAATCGGTCGCCGCTGTGCAGGAGTCCGTCGAACGCCACCCCTTGTGAGGCCGGTTCGTCGTAGGCAAAGACCACGATGGAGCTACCGGATGGAAGGTGCACCATGTGGGGGAATCGCGGATCTGCGGGCGATCCGTCGGGTCCAAGGAGCTGACTTGCGCCCACCAGAGTGAACCGGACGCCGCAAGCCGCCATGGCCTCTAAAGTTGAGGTATCAACTGCACACTCAGGCATCCACATCCCGCCGGCGTGTCGGC
>JBGCER010000685.1:0-3628 GCA_045106515.1 Myxococcota bacterium | reverse complement strand
CTGAAGTTGTCTTTGAGGTGTTCGGCGACCGCTGCCGGCTCGAGCTCGTCCTTGCGACTCGCGGCCTCGTCGAGCGCCGGGCGAACCACGGCGTCGACCCTGTTCTTGAAGTCCGGGTTGCTGCCCCACTGATCGATGATCGCGCGGGCCAGCGCCTCGACGTCTTCCCATTCCCCAAGGGCCTTGGCTGAGGCAAGGGCAGTGCTCATCACACCATACTGCGGTACCGACGCTGCACGGCTGTACTCGCGGCTCAGACTCAGAACCTTGCGATGGCCGTCGTCGAGCTTCTTACGCAGGGCCTCAAGGCTGACCCCCTCACCGCTGTTGGCCCCCTTCGTGGTTGCCGCCGCCAACGCGGCCTCGCGACTGTTGACCTCGTCCTGCCAGCCCTTGAGCAAGACCGTTATCAGCTTTGCGGCTATGCCCTGGTGATACGGGTTGGTCGGGAGTCGTCGGTAGGCCTCCTCCGCACGATCGAGCTCGCCCAACTCCGCGTGCAGACGCCCTATGGCATCCAGCGCGTAGGGCACAAAAGCGCCGACCGAATCGTCATGATCATTGACGAAGCTGTCGAACTTGGCGATCACCTCGCGATAGCGGCTGCGGTCCCTCTCCACGTCATCGACGAGGCCTACCGCCTCGCGGTACTCCAGATCGATGCTGCGATACTCCAACTCGCCGAGCGCCTGTCGCCGCACAGCGTCCTTGCTCGCCATCCTTTCGTCAGTTGGGATCTCGGCCTCGGGGCTCGCGAAATAGGTGCGGAGGTCTTTCATCGCCCTGCGGGCGTCGCCAAGATGACCCGCACGGGCCAAGGCGTAGCAGCGACGTGCGCGGGCGATGTCGTAGTAGAGGTCGTCCTTCTGGACTTCGGCGAACGCCTCAGCAGCCTTGGAGAACTCCTCGACGACCATGAGCCAGTTGCCGTCACGGTAGGGGCTTCCTATCGGACCCGAGCGGGCCCAAGTCATCAGGGCTTTCACGACGTCGCCGTGCAGTGCGTGGAGCGCTGGATCGCTCTTCGATTGCCGCCGGAGCTGGTTCGCAGCATGGACGAGGCGATCGATGGTCCGGTCGATCCATCTAGGGTCCACCGCGCCGTACGACTCGAGGCCCGCGATGAATGCGAAGACTGCCTCCGCGAAGCGATCTTCGGTCACGTACGAAGTGCCGATCATGTACCAGCTCTCCATCCCCATGGTGCGGGCCTCTTCGTCGGTCATCGCGACGAGTGCCTTCTTCAGGCCGTTGCGGGCCTGCTCGTAGTGCCTGTTCATGAACGCCTTCTTGGCGACCTCAAAGAGGATGTCGCCAGCGACCAGGCTGGGTCGGGACGGGTAAGGGCGCTGGGCGCGTGCAACGGGTGGGAGCACGGCGCAAACGGCCCATCCGGCCACGGCACAGAGAGTGATTCGTTGTCGCATGGGTGGTCGTCATCGGGGTCTTGTTGCGACCCGGATGATGGTCGGTATCGGTGTCGGCCGGCTACCAGGCGAGGAACGGAAGGTGCAACCCGCGGTTCACACCGGGCCGCGTCGACCGCCTCGCGGGTGCTCATGATACGGACGACTCCGCCCTGCTGCGGCGCCGGGGTCTGGACGGTCGTTTCGTTGGTGGCGGCATGGGTTTTGCTGACGGCGCCCGCAATGAATCGATTCCGAGGCTTTCTGTTGGCGTCCGTAGGTTGGAGCGCAGCCCTGGCAGCGGGGCAGGAAGTTCCTCGCGACGCTGTTGTTGTGTCTGGGCGATGTGCAGCTGTCGTGGGGGACACACCGCTTGCGGGCTGCGTGGTCACGCTCGAGGTGGTTGGGGCGAAGGCCCCGTTGGCTGCGGCGGCCGCCGATCCGTGGTGTCCGGGCCCCGTAACAACTGGGGCTGATGGTCGTTTTGAGTTTCGGGTCGACTCGAGGCCTGGACTGGAGGTGCAGCTTCGGGTCGAACGCTCAGGGTGGCAGGCCCAGTCGGGTAAGGCGCGGTTGCGAGGAGGCCATACCTACGACGCGCAGATTGCCCTGCAACGTTTGGAAACGGTGCGCGGCTGGTTGGTCGCGCCTGACGGTAGCCCCGTGCAGGCCGATCTCTGGCTTGAGCCGGAACGGAATGGCCTGTCGGGTTGGGTTGCTCCGGGACTTGGGAAGCCGAGGTCGCTGGTGCTAGGCCCCGGGCCTGCCGGGCCCAGCGCAGGGGATCCCCGTGGGGTGCCGCAACCGACGGCCCACCGGCGACAGATTCCGATGTCGCCGGACGCGAGGATCTCCGCGAGCAGCGACGCGCAGGGTCGCTTCACGACCCAACTCCCCGCGCTCGACCGCAGCTATACCATTGTGGTGCGCAAGCGCGGCTTCTTTGTCGTCGGGCCCAAGGGGTGGGTGCTCACCGGCCCCGCCGCCACCGTGTGGCCGCGAATCGTTGTCGACGAAATGTCGAGCCTCAGTGGGGTGGTCGTCGATGAGCACGGCGCGCCCGTGTCGGGGGTCAAGCTGCGTGCCGAGCAGCATCGATACGGCCCCGCAGCGAAGGCTGAGAGTGACGCCGAAGGCCGCTTCAAGATCTACCGCAACGGGCCCACAGAAGATCGCGTGCGAATCTTCATCGACAGTGCCAGCACGTGTGAGCCTGCCGAGCCAACGAAAGCGTTTGCCTGGGGCGAGGGAGAGATTCGCATTGAGTTACGCCGTTCTCAGCAGGTCGAGCTGCGCGTGGTTGAGGCTGGTACTGGAGCTGTCGTGGAGGAGTGCGTGCCTGTCCGCTCGACGTCAGAAAGGATGGCGAGCTGACTCGCCCATAGAGGCCTCGAGCATGGTGGTGCGGTGATTCTGGCGGGATTGAATCCCGTGGGCTTCGCACGCCAGAGCCGTGGCGCAACCAAACTCCTTGGATTCGAACAGGAGTGTTCTAGGGGTTCGATGGCGGGGACCTCGCCACAAGCCCGGCTGACCTGCTGGCGGGTTCCGAGGAGGCAGGGATTCGTGCTTGTCTCAACGGATCGCGATCGTTCGGCACGCTGTGGCGAGGCCCTAGATGCTCTGGCTCGTAGACGGTATCCAGATTCTCGTGGAACCCCTCACGGCACGGCAGCTGGGAGCGTATCCAGAGAGCGTCCCAGGATCCCTGCGCCGACGCCCGCGGCCACGCCCAACCTCTACCTAGCGGAAGCTCCATGTTTCACGTCATCGATGCATGCCTGACGGCACGCCACCTCTCGATCGCCTTGCTCCTGACCGCGGTCTTCGGGCCCTTCAGCCTCACGGCCAGGGCGCAGGTGGGGGAGGCAACGCAGGGCTGGCCGCAGTTCCTTGGGCCCGACCGGAATGGCACCGCCGCCGCCCCCGGGGTCGACTTCGCGTCTTGGAAGACGTCGGCACCCGAGGTCGCGTGGCGGGCGGAGACTGGGCCGGGCTACGGCGGTGCCGCCATCATGGGCGACGATGTCATGATTCTCGAGCGTGTCGGCGGCAAGGATCGCCTCCGAGTGCTTGACTTCTCGAACGGCGAGGAGCGCTGGAGCTTGGACTATGAGGCTCCGGGCCGGCTGCAGTACGCTGGCTCACGCACCGTGCCGATCGTGGTCGAAGATCGGATCTACACCGGCGGAGGGTTCGGGCACGTCAGCTGCTTCAGCCGG
>JBGCER010000684.1:0-5402 GCA_045106515.1 Myxococcota bacterium | reverse complement strand
GCAGCCCTGCACACCCAGGCCGTGCGAGGCGGCACCCGCTTCCACCTCCGAGGGCCCCTGGAGCGACAGGACCGCCGCACCCGCAAGTTCGTCGCCGTCACTGCGGATGAGGCGCGAGACGGGCCCACCAACGGGGTCCTCTATCGGTGCGGAGAGCTCGTGCTGCGCTTCGAATAGGGGTCAGACCGCCGCACCCCAGGCCTGTACGAGCCGCCGAACCCGCTCAGGGTCCACGGGCCGCTCGACCCGCCCGTCTTCTTTGATCCAGGTACCAACGATGGCGCCCTGGGCATACTTGGCGAGGTGCGCTCGCTCCGGGCTCAACCCGGAGCCGATGAGTACCGGCGCCCCTGCTGCAGCCTCGGCCACCTGCGCCAGGACGCGCTCATCTACAGGCTGACCCGTACCCGAACCCGTCACGATCACCGCGTCCGCACCCGCTCGGTGCACCAACTCCTGGACCTCGTCCGCCAGTGGCCGCTGTGTCACCGGCGCAGCGTGCTTGACGCGCACATCGGCCAGGATGCTCACCGAAGCAGCGCCCAGAGCCGCACGGGTCCGCAGGGTCTGGGCCGCCTGCCCTTCGATGAGGCCCTGATCGGTCCACGCGGACCCCGCGTGCACATTGACCCGAACGAAGCCTGCACCGGTCGCCGCCGCGATCCCCAACGCCGACTGCGCATCGTTTCGAAGAACGTTGACCCCGACGAGGAGTCCGGTTTCTTGGAGGATCATCAGCGCCGCCCGCGCGATCCAGGCCACCTGCCACGGAGGGCTTGGCTGTAGAGCATCGCCCTTTGGAAAAGGCTTCGAACCAAAGTTCTCGACGATAATTGCGCCAATTCCACCTTCGGCCAAGGCCGCCGCGTCCCGTCGCGCGAAGTCCAGCGCACCATCGAAGCCGCAGCCATCGTGAAAGGGGTCGCCCGGCACGGCGGGTAGGTGAACGACTCCGGTGAGCTGGGGGACAGGCATGAAGGCTCCAGGTGGGGTGCCAAGTAGCGCTGCATTCCCAGGGGCGTCCAGGTCGTTACGGTCGGAGCATGACAAACATCAGCCTGGCCTGTAGCCCCGACGCCGACGACCTGTTCATGATGCGCGCCCTGCTCGAAGGGCTCATCGACACTGGATCGTACCGCTTCGAGATCACCACCACCCCCACCGACGCCCTCAATCGCCTCGGTTCCGGCGAGGACGGGCCCGATGTGCTGGCGCTGTCGACCGCCCATTACCCCCGGGTTGCCGACCGATATCAGATGCTGCCTCACGGCGGCTCCATGGGAGAGGGCTACGGCCCCGTCGTGGTGGCCGCTGAACCCATGAGCGTGGCGGACCTGGCCGGCAAGCGCATTGGCGTTCCCGGCCTCACCACCACGGCGTTCACCGTGCTGCGGATGATGGTGCCAAACGTCGAGCCCGTGGTCACACCGATCACCCCATACTCGCTGATTTTTGATGCGCTGCGTTCGGGTGAGGTCGACGCGGGGCTCATCATCCACGAAGGCCGCCTCACCTTCGAAGACGAGGGCTTCGTACAAGTGGTCGACGAGGGTGTGTGGTGGTCCGAGCAAACCGGTGGCCTGCCCCTCCCCCTGGGCGCGAACTCAATCAAGCGGAGCCTTGGTCCAACGGTGATCGCCGAGGTCAGCGATCTGCTTCGCCAGAGCATCGCTCATGGACTCCACGATCTGGACGCGGCCGTGGACTGGCTGCTTGCCAAGGGCGGGCCGCTCAACACACCCGAGCGCGTCCGCGAATATCTGGCTATGTACGCCAACGAACGCACGCTGGACTACGGCGATGCAGGCCGGGCCGGCGTCGCAGAATTCCTACGCCGCGCCAGCGCCGAAGGCTGGATCGACGCTGTGGACGTGGACTGGTCCCCGTAGGGCTACCAGCCGCAGGTCCGACCCTTGTTCTGCTCCTTCAAGTAGCCTTCCAACGGCTGAAAGTACTCACGGAGCGCGCCCGCATCCATCTGGCGGGTGCCAGTGATGGCTTCCATGGCGTCGGGCCAAGGCTTGCTCGCGCCCATGGCGAGCATGGCCTTGAGCTTGTCGCCGGCCTTCGTGCTGCCGTAGATGGAGCACGTATGGAGCGGTCCTTCGTGGCCGGCTTCCTCGCACAGCGCCTTGTGGAACTGGAACTGCAATACATGGGCGAAGAAGTAGCGCAAATACGGCGTATTACCCGGAATATGGTACTTGGCCCCGGGATCGAAATCCGCCTCGGTCCGCGCCGTGGGAGGTGCGATCCCCTGGTACTTGTTCCGCAGCTCCCACCAACGTGCATTGTAGTTGGCCGGGGTGGCTTTTCCGCTGAACACATCCCATCGCCACTGGTCGATCATCCGACCAAAGGGCAAGAAGCTGATCTTCTGCAGCGCATCGAGCATCTGCTTGTTCAGCACCGCCTCATCGCTCTCGCTAACGGAGTCTAGCAGGCCAATTTTATTGAGGTAGGAAGGCGTGATCGAAAGTGCGAGCGTGTCGCCGATCCCCTCGTGGAAGCCGTCGTGGGCCCCCTGCTGGAAGAGCGCGGCTTTGTCCGTGTAGTAGTGGTAATAGTAGTTGTGACCGAGCTCATGGTGGAGGGTGATCAAGTCCTCCATGTCCACTTTGATGCACATCTTGATGCGAAGATCGTCGTTCATCTCCACGTCCCACGCGCTGGCGTGGCAGACGACGTCTTTGCCTTCGGGCTTGGTGAACATGGAGCGCTCCCAGAAGGTCTGGGGCAGCGGATCCATGCCGAGCGAGGTGAAAAAGCCCTCGGCGCTCTTCACCATCTTGATCTCGTCGTAGCCCTTTTCGCCCAGGGCCTTCGTCACATCGAGGCTGGGCTGGCCCGGGTGCGGCTCCAGTATTGGGTAGAGGTTCTCCCAGCTTTGTGACCACATATTGCCGGTCAGGTGCGCCGGGATGGGCCCGCCCACAGGCACCTTGTCTTCGCCGTAGGTCTCGGCGAGCTTCGCCCGAACATGGCAGTGCAGCTCCTTGTACAGCGGCTCCACCTGACCCCAAAGACGGTCAGCCTCCACCTCGACCTCGGCGGGGGTCATGTCGTAGCCGCTGCGCCATAGACCACCTAGATCGTCAAATCCAAGCTCCTTCGCGCCTTCGTTGCCCAGCTCAGCGAACCGCGCATACTTGTCTCGCATTGGGGGCGAGATGGTGCGCCAAGCCGTCCACGCCTCAAGCTGGGCGTCGTAGTCCCGGTTGGTGGCGAGCACCTTTTCCAGGTCGCCCAAATCGCGGCATTCACCGGCTTCATTGCAGTGCTTTCCCTTTCCGTACATGCCGGTGAGCTCCGCCGCGAGCTTGGCCAGCTCAGCGCGCTTTGCGTCGTCATTCGGTGCGGGAAGAGAGGTGGCGATCTTGATGAGGTGTAGCTTCCGAGCCGTATCTTCATCGATCCCATCGACTGCATCATAGGTCCGAGCCTGAGCCACCGTCTGCGAGACGAAAGCCATGAGTTGCTCATCCGCCGCAGCACTCGCAGCCTCAGTCTCCGGCGTGATGTTGGTGGCATAGGCCCACCCCGCCCGCTCAGTGTGGACCCAGTTCTCACGGAAACCGGCGTCGGCGGCAGCCACAAAGGCCTTGGCGGCGGCGGCCGTGGGCGGGTCAGGCGACGGCTTGCTGATGGTCGAGCCGACGTCGATGGGAGCCGGTTCAGGAGCGGGACAGGCCATCAAGCAGGACAGCGCGGCGAGGGACACCAGGGTACGATTTTTCATGGACCGGATGCTACTACCGGCGGCCTCGAAGTGCCTGGTCCACTGCACCCAGCCGATCCACAAGGGCGGCGTTGTCCCCTGTCGCGGCATCGGTGAGCGCCATGGCCAACCGAGCGGCCACGTCGGGATGTTGCTGGCGCAGGGCGTCGAACTGCGGTCGGACGAGCCACAGCACCGTCGCAGGTTCCATGGCCACCGCCTGCACGACCTGGAGCGCGTCATGACCAAAGGCCAGTCGCCCAACGACGCCATCGGCGCGCTCCCCCAGCGGCACACCGCCGCTGGTCAGCAGAACCCGACCCGCCACCAGGACCGCAACCCGATCCGCCGGGTCGCCGACGGACACCACCCGCTGGCCCGCTGGCACGTGGGCCTCTGTCAAGAACGGGGCGATCAACGTGCGCTCTTCGTCGCTCAGACTTGCGAACAGGGTGCCTCGAACGTCCAAGGTTGGGGGCGCCACCGGCGCCGTCGGCAGCGGCTCGCCGCCCGCCGTGTCGTCTTCCGGGCTCACGCCGGGCGTGGTGGCGATGTCTTCCCGAGCCGTCACTTCGGTCCGGGCCTCCCCCTCCATTCCCAGCAAGACCGCCGAGACATTGTCCGAGCAGCGCGCTTCGATACACGTTCGAAGCAGCCCACGGAGGCTGGAGTTGAGGTCCACCGCGTTCAGGTCCGCCTTGATGGTGGCATCGTCGAGCGCGCCTACGACGCCGTCCGAGCACAGCATGATCACATCGCCGTCTTCGAGTCGGACTTCGGCAAGGTCGACGTCCAGGTCGAAGGGCGCGCCCAAGGACTGGTAGAGCACGTGGCGTTCCGGGTGGCTCTCATAGTCCTTGAGAGTGATTTTTCCGCGCCGAAGCTTGAGTTCAGCCAGAGTATGGTCCTCGGTCAGGCGCTGCAGAGATCCATTGCGCAGCAGGTAGGCCCGCGCATCGCCCACATGACCCACATATGCGTAGTCATTGACCACCGTCACCAAAACCAAACTGGCGCCCATGACCGGTTGGTTGCGCCGAGCGGCCTCCTCACGGATGGCCCTAGAGGCTTTGTTGAACAAGGTATCGAAGTGTCGCTGCAAGGCCCGGCGGTGCTCGGGGCTGCGCTCGTCCGCCAGAAGGGTATTCTGATCCCTGACCGCCATGGCGTGCCGCTTGATCACATCTAACGCCAACTGTGCCGCAACATCGCCCGCGCCTGCGCCCCCCATCCCATCGGAAATGGCGTACAGCGGTACCCGTCCGAGTCGAAGCACAGCATCTTCATTAAACGTTCGGATCGCACCTGGATGGGTGCCAGCTACAGCCTGTCGAATGCGCACGGCAAGGACTCCTGTTCAGTCGCGCTCGCACTCTAATGCCAAGGCGGGACTCCATGCACCTCTCTGCGTGGCGCGATCCGCCTCCACAGGGCTAGGGAAGGCTCCGTACATGAGGACTGCCAAGTGAAGAGCTGGACCCGAACGCTCAACCTGGACGATGCTCACACCCTGCTCGCATTGGCCCAGCCCGGCTCGACGCAGGCGGAGTGGACGCAGGCCTGTCACGCCGCGCTGCCCGGCCTGTCGGTCGCCCGACGGCGCGAGCTCGTGCGTCTCCTTCGCGAAGGCTTCCTGACCTGGACCGACGACGATCGTATCGACGAAGGCCTCTTCCTCAAGGTC
>JBGCER010000683.1:0-23110 GCA_045106515.1 Myxococcota bacterium | reverse complement strand
ACCTGACGGCCCTGGGGCCCATGCCACAACGTCTGAACAAAAACGTCCTTGCGAATATGATTTCCAGTGTGCTGGCTACGCTTGCTCGTGGGGTAGGGCGGGATCTCCAGATACTGCTCGTCCCACTCGCCGAAGCGAGTGAGCCCGCTGCTCGATGCCCAGCCCCCGTGAACATGGGCAAAGGTGGGTCGAACCTCGTTAAAGATGTACTCTCCCACGAAGGGCTTATCGAACCAGCGGTGAGCCATTGGCACATCCACCAGCCCAGCGATGTCGATGATCCGGTCGTCCGACCAGTACATGGTCGCGCCCATGTCTACGTCGAGGGTGGTGGGACGCTCATCGAGGTGAAGGTGCGCTTGAACCCAGTTCATATAGTCGACGCGCTTCTTCACCTTCCACGGTGAGGTGGTGGGCTTGCCCCAAAAGCGGTCGAGGTGGCTCAGGCTCGGCACGGCGACGAAAGTGAGCCCGACCAAGGCCACCGTCCACGCCAGCGGACCCCAGCGCACGTCCCGATTTCGGCTCTTCTGAGCCAAAAATCCAGCGATAATGCCGATAATCACGATAGCCGCCCCGCCCAACAGGACCCAGCCGCTGATGGGCCGAACGTGCAGTCCTAAGGCGGGAATCTTGGCGATGGGTGGGATCTGAAGCCAGGTGCCGAACACAGCAGCACCAATAGCGCTGACGCCGCCCACGCCGACACCGACCCACGCAACACGCTTGTCGATGGCGACGGCCCGGTCCGCGAGCTCTCCCAATCCGACGGCGATGAGCACCGCTCCTGGTACCACCCAGGTGGCGAACCAGCGGTAGCCGCCCATCCAGTCGCCGCCGGCGTAGATCGAAAAGAACACGGCGGACGCAGCGATGCAGGCGCACAGCACCAAGGCCGACCACCCGCGACGCCCGATCGTGGCCAAGACCGTCACACCCGTGACGACCACCAGCACCCACACGCGGCTCAACGTCCACCAGTCCGGCAACCGAGGCTTCACATCCAACGTGCTCAAGAACCAATCGGGCCCAGGGACCAGCAGCACAACGGCCAAGGCCACACACCCGATCACAGCCAGCGAGCCCCGCACCCCGCGGGTGCCCAACATGCCGATCACGTAGACCGGCGCGAGGTAGCCCTGGCCCAGACTGTGGGACCAACCACGCACATACTTCCAGCCCTTCCGCGTCCATGAGAACGGGTCGAAGGACTTTCCAGGGTTGCCTTTCTTGGCGTAGTACGTGTTGGGTAGTTCCCATGCAAAGTAGGAATACCGCCACGCCTGGTAGAGGCCGAACGGGATGAAAAACAGGGCGAGCCAACCCAGCGTCGGGCTGAACGCGCGCCAGAGGGCCGACGGCAGTCGCTTGGGGTTCGTCAGGGCGCTGCCCAGCCCCACATCGGGACGTGTTGCTCGGAAGACCAAGCTCCAAAAGCCACCGATCGCCGCGTACATGATGCCCTCGGGACGCGTCATGGCGACGCCAACCCACGCGAGGGCCGACCAAGGAACGCCGCCCTTGCGCCCCTCCACGAGACCGCGCCAGATGGCGAGGGCCAGCAAGACGTTGAGCAGGCTGTTCTCCAAGCCCCCCGCGCTCCAGATGGCGAACTGTGCCGACACCGCCAACAGCGCAGCCGCCAGCACGGGCACGGCATCGGCGCGGTGCGGCCGGGCCTCGCGCGCGATGGCCCACGTCATGGGCACCGTCAGGGCCCCAAAGACCACGCCCATGATCTTGTTGCTCACGAACCCATCGATTCCGATGGCATAAAACGCCGCTAAAAAGAAGGTCCAAAGCGGATTACTAAAGCCCTCAACCCGCTCGCCGCCTGGGAAGGTGACCAGCCCCTCTCCATCGGCCAAGTTGCGTGCATAAGCAAAGGAGATCGCCGCATCTTCTACGATCCACTTCACCAATGTCAGCTGCAGTGCGACGGCCACCACAACCAGCAAAATCAGCCAGCCTACGTGCAAGTGCGGCACCGGTCGGTCTAGACCGGCGGTGGCCGTTCGGTCCCAGTCCGCCGTGTGGGTGCGAGGTTCGTTGAGCCGGCGGAACGCCAAGGCCAACGGCACGGCGGCCACGAGGGCGAACAACAAGAGGCCCCCGCCTGTGCCCAACAGCACCTGGCTGATCTGGTCGCGGATCGGCGACGCGGCAGCGCCGGCCAGCACAGCGATGCCGGCAACCAGGCTCAGGGTCACCACCAAGACGCGACCGACGACGCGCTCGGCGGGGCCCGCGGGCGGAGCGCTCGCTTCGACGCTCGTGTGCCGCTCCATCCGATCTGACGCGGCCAGCTGCAGCAGTCCTTGGACGACGGCGCCCAAGCCCGCTCCGGCCAAGGATAAGCACCCCAGCCAGATTCCCAGTGCGGACAGCGCCTGGCCCGTGCCCTTGGCCCAGTTCGGGGCTTTGGGGTCGAGCCAGCCGAGCAGAAAAAACCCAACCAGCCCAGCGAGTACGCCCAAAACGAGCCAGGCCATTCCGGGTGTCAGCAGCCGACGCCAGCCGACGCTCGCGACCGAGCCAGGACGCGCTCGTGGCGCGAGTACAGGTTCGGGTGACGGGGGCAGAGAATCGGGCATCGGGCACGTCTACCGGGTGACTGGCCCAATGGCTAGCGCTTGCGAGGCCGCCGACCGACACGAGGGATCGTGTACTGCTTATTGGTGCCCACCAGCCGCTGACGGGCCGAGATGCGCTTCATGCGACGACGCCGTGTCTGACGCCATGCGTCGTCCAAGGCGTTGAACAGCTCCACATTGCTGGAGTCCAAGACCAAGAGCTTGGCCGCCCGCTGCGCCTTGTCGAGGGGCCCATTGGGCTCGACCTCCACATCTTCGGGCAGGGCCTGCACCAAGCGCGCCGCCAATCGAGGTCGGCGGGCGTCCATGGCGAGGGTGATGACTTCTTCCAAGCCATCGAGGTCGTTCGCCTCTAGCCACGCCGTCACGAAGAGATCTTCGCTGCGGTCTACCCGTTCGGGCAGCACGAGGGGCGGGGCATCGGCCATGACTACATCGTCTTCTTGACGCTGGCCTCAGCGGCTGCGGCCGAGGATTTGCGGGCGGCCATCTGCTGCTTCATCTGCGCGAGCTGTGCCTTGGCAGAATGATTTGCCGCCTTGTCCTTGATCTTACGAAGCTTGGCATCCAAGGAATCACCCTGGATTTCGGAGCCGATATCGGCCTCGGCTTGCAGCTTGTCGATGTGCTCGCGCACATTGTCCAACGCCTTGATGTCGCCTTCGGTGGACAGGCCGTCGAGGCTCTCTTGGATGGAGATGCGGGCCTCGGCGTTGGCCTTCTTGGCGAGCATCTTCTCTTTTTCGCGCTTGAGCTTCTCGATTTCCGCCTGGAACGACACGAGGCCGGTCTTGGCTTCTTCGGCTTGCTCGCTCACGCGGGACAGCTCGACGGACAGGTTTTCGATGGCGCCCGTGAGCTCGTCCTTGCGGGCGATCAGCACGATAGCCACCTCATCCTCGCCTTCTTCAACGGCGACGGGGAGCTGCATCATGACTTCGCGCAGCTGCTTCTCGCGCTCTTCGAGCTCGGCCGACAATTTATTCCGGAGATACACGATCCCGCTGACGGCCTTTTTGAGCTCTTTGTGCCGCTTGACACGCTCATCGATGGCCGACTCGTAGACCGCCTCAGGGTTGCGGGTCTCGATGTTGCTGACCCAGAGGGACAAGAAGCCCTTCCAGATGTTGGACACACGATCAAAGAAACCCATCTGCCTGACTCCGGTTCGGTCTTCAGCCTAGTCACGCCCGAAACCCCGGGCAAGCGCTGCACTCACCCTCATACGCACGAGACAGCCCTCACATTGCACTCCCGGGCGAGATCCCTGCACCAAATTGTCCGCCCAACCACACCCCAACGGCGCCGCCGACGAGGCAAGCGACGAGGGTCAAACAGACTTGCAGCGCCACTTCAGCCCACGCCTGACGCCCGATCGCGTCGACCACATTTAGATTGAACGTGGAGTAGGTCGTAAACCCGCCCATCAATCCGGTGCCCAAGAAGGCCACCGCAGTGCGGTCCTGAGCCCATGGCGAGCCGAGGAGCACGCCCAGAAGCAGGCTGCCAACAATGTTCGCGACCAAAACGCCCCACCATCCAGGCACGACCAAGCCCACGGCCCAACGCAGTGACGCGCCCAGGCCGCCGCCCAAGAACACAAGCGTGAGGGTGAGGAACATGAGGGGTGCATAGCACACGTCGCGCTTGAGGTATGGTGAGCCCGTCCACGATTGAAGGACGCTCTCGCGGAGTTGTTGAATGCGTGCCGCGCTCTTGGGTTTGTTGTGTGCCAGCGTCATCGCTGTCGCTGGACCCCACCAGGATCATGCAGAGCTGGCAGACGCCGGACTCCTCGTTGCACCGAATGCCCGCGTCCACGCGCCGGTCCCCCCGGGCCCCGATGGGCGACCCGACGTACAGGTGTACGGATACCTGGCGTATTGGGCCGACGATTTGGACACCCTTCGCTGGGATGTGCTGACCCACCTCGCCCTATTTACCGCCCATGCTGAGCCCGATGGCCAGCTGACCGACACCGGCAAATGGGGAGATATCAGCGGGGCTTTGGCTCGGGCAGAGCCACTGGGGATTCGAGTCCACTTGACCGTGGCGAACTTCGACGCCGCGGAGCTGCGCACCTTGCTGGGCAGCGAGACCGCGCGCACACGCCTCATCGACGCGCTCGTCGCCGAGGTGGACCGAACGGGGGTCCACGGGGTCAACGTCGACTTCGAAAATCTGCCCGCCGATCGACGAACCCAGATGGTTCAGTTTGTGGCAGACCTAGACGCCAGGGTCGACGAAGTGGTGCTCGCAACGCCCGCTGTCGATTGGTCCGACTCCTGGGACTACGCCGCCCTGACCGACCACGCCGACCTGTTCATCATGGGCTACGGCTACCACTGGTCAGGCTCGACCCAGGCCGGTCCCGTCGACCCGCTGTACGGCAATGGTGCGTGGTCCAAATACTCCCTCGACTGGACGGCAAAGGACTACGTCGCAAACGGCGGAGACCCCTCCCGAATCATCCTGGGGCTGCCCTTGTACGGATACGCCTGGCAAACGGGCTCAGACGCCGTGCCTTCCACCGCTAACGCCAAGGGCGAGGTCCTGTTCTATACCGACGGGACCGACCTCATCGCCCAGCACGGCCGCCGCTTTGACACCACGAGCCAGACGCCCTGGGTGTGGGATGGAGCTCGGCAAGCCTGGTTTTCCGATGCCCAGAGCGTTCAAGAACGCACGGCCTATGTGGTCGAATCCGGGCTGGGTGGCGTGGGATTCTGGGCGCTGAACTACGACGGCAACGACGCCGCACTCTGGAATGGCGTGCTCGCTGAGACCGACCTGGAAGGCGACACCGATACCGATACGGACACCGACACCGACACCGACACCGACACCGATAGCGACTCGCCCTACAAGGCCGACGCCGGGGCGACCTTCCTGGCCTACGTCGGCGATGATGTACAGCTGTCCGCCGAGTGGTCCACCGGCCCAGAGCCGATGGTGTACCAATGGTCCCAGCGAAAGGGACCCGCCGTAACGCTGGTCGACCCAACCTCATCAAAGCCCAGATTTACCGTACCGTTCCCTGGCGTATACGAGTTCAGCCTCAAGGTGGGAGATGGGCAGTCGTTCTCCGCGCCCGCCGTGTCGACGGTGGTCGGCGTCGATCCCGACGTGGACGGTGCCAGCTGCGCCGGCTGCACCGGGACCAGCCCCGCCTCCTG
Organism: Myxococcota bacterium; assembly: GCA_045106515.1. Lineage (GTDB taxonomy): Bacteria > Myxococcota_A > UBA796 > UBA796 > REDI01. The sequence goes on along the minus strand of JBGCER010000683.1, from coordinate 17,340 downwards.
GTGGGTCGCGCTCCTGGGAGTCGTCGCCCTTGTCGGCCGCCGGCGTAGATAGCGTTACGTCGCCTGCCGAGGTGACGGTTTGCGAAAGCTCACCACGCTCCAGCAGCGGGCGTCTGACTTCAGCGACGTCCTAGACGGCAACCAAATCGGGCACAGCCTCGATGCCACAGACGCGGGCACCGAGGTCTGGGTCCTCAATGACTCCGACCTGCCGCAGGCCCGGAGTCTATTGCAGTCCTGGACCGACAACCCAGACGCGGCGGAGTTCGCCGATGCGGCGAAGGCGGCCGCAGCGCAGCGCGCCGAGAGCCGAGCCCGAGCGGTGGAAAGCATCCAGCGCCTCTCCCGCCAAGACCGCGCACAGCGGGCCCCCACACTCGGCCCCGTCACCGTCGTGGTCATCGGGTTGAGCGTGCTGCTCACCCTCTTGGGCGTCGGCAGCCTACAGGAGCTACCGCTGGCGATCACCAGCCTGCCCAGCTCGGAACGGGTCGCCTGGGCCTTCACCGATGACGTCGCCTTGTGGACCGGCCCTGACGGCCCATTTGTTCCCTTTCTCTACAACATTCGTCAAGGCGAAGTCTGGAGGCTCATCACGCCGATCTTCGTGCACGTCGGAGGCCTGTTTCACCTGGGCTTCAACGCGTACTGGTTCTGGCACTTCGGTCGCCAAATTGAGACTCGCAAAGGCTCACTTTACCTCTTGGCGCTGGTCGTCGGCACGGGGGTGTTGTCCATGCTCGCCCAATACTCGGTGGGATGGGCGCTCATCGACGTCGACGTGTGGCTCGCCAACGAGCCCATGGACTTCGGGCTCTTGCATCGGATCTACCTGGGCGGTCCCACCGGCGGCGGCCTGTCTGGTGTCGTCTACGGCCTGTTCGGAACCATCCTCGCCAAGTCCGCTCTCGACAAATTCTCGGGGCTCGGTATCTCCTCGTCCACGGCAGCCATCTTGGGGATCTGGCTCCTCATCTGCTTCGCCGGACGCCCCGTTTCCATCGATGGGGTGGTCGTGACCCACGGCCTCGCCGGCAACATCGCCAATATCGCCCACCTCGCGGGTCTCGTGGTCGGCCTGTTATGGGGCGCCGTCGGACATCGGATCCGCAAGCCCTGGTAGCCAGGAAGGTCCCCTTGAAGCGTCTTTTGACCCTCGCAGCTGCGCTCTGCATCGCCGCCGCACCCCCATCGCCAACCCTCACGGACTCCGAGCAGGGCAAATTCGACAAGGGCCAGGTGGTGGTTCGCCACGCGCCGAGCGACTCTGGCGGTGGTGTCACGGCCATTGCCAAAGTGCAGGCCCCACCGAGTGTTGTGCTCGACGAAGTCATGAACCTCAAGGCTCGCCCCTCGGAGAGCAGCACCCTGTCGAGCGTCGAGATCTACCGCAAGGACGCCGCGCCAGACCGCACCGGCGCCACGTTCACGGTCACAGTCATGGGGAGCAACACGGTCTTCTCGATCCTCTACGATTGTCACCGCTCCAAGGGCTACTGCACATACACCTTGGATCCGACTCGCGAGAATGACCTCGTGAGCGTTGTCGGTCACTACCTGGTGGTGCCCGAAGGCACGGGCACACGCCTTGTGTACTCAAGCCAGGCAGAGACAGGAAAGTCGATGCCAAACTGGGTCCGTCGGTGGATCGCGGGAAGCTCCCTATCCAGTCAGGTACAAGGCATACGAAAGCGCGCCGAAGCGCGCCCCTAGGTAAAACCGTCCCCTGCTATTCTGTTTCCTCAACGTGGAGGCCATCGCTTGGTCAAGCGCGCCGCAGGCCCGTTCGAGATCTTAGAGATCCTCGGAGAAGGATCGTTCGGTACCGTGTGCATTGCCCGCGTCGCCGGGGATCCTCAGCGCCGCGAGGTCGAGCGGAAGTTCTTGAAGGGCGCGTACACGCGCAACCCCAAGATCCTGAACAGAACGCGCGATGAGGCCCGTCTACTGTCGACTATCAGCCACCCGAATGTGGTGCGGGTCGAGCGTATGATCGAGATCGGCGGACGGCCGGTAATCGTGATGGAGCTCGTCGAGGGCGTCTCCCTGGATCAGCTCCTGCTCCGTTTTAAGCAGGGCATCCCCGCTGGGGTCGCCATCGAGGTCGTACGGCAGACACTTATCGCCCTACATGTGGCGTACTACGAGGCGAATGGCCCGGATGGTCGCCCCCTCAAGGTGATCCACCGAGACATCAAGCCATCGAACATCCTGCTCTCGGTGACCGGCGACCTGAAAGTCGTGGATTTCGGCATCGCCAAGGGCGATTTCTCCGGACGCGAAGCCGAGACCGAGTCGGTCGTGCTCGGCAGTCGTCCGTACATGGCACCCGAGCGCCTCGACGGCGTGTCGGACTCCCCGACCGTGGACGTGTACTCCTCCGGCATGTCGCTGTTTGAGTTGTTGACCGGGCGCACCATGAGCCTGTCCATCAACCCAGTGACCCACGAGCAAGCCATGAATCGGCAGCTCGGCTACCTGAGCGTCGAGGGCATGACGGAAGGCGGCCTCGACGACCTTCGCGGCATCGTTCGGCGTATGTGCTCATATGAGCGTGACTATCGCCCATCTGCCCTCGAAGCTGCACGCGAGCTCGAGCAATGCCTCTACTCCATCGACGCGCGATTCAGGCTGACGCTCGAGGAGTTTGCCCGCACCACCGTGCAGCCGATCTACGAGTCCCGCCCCAGGATCCGCCCCGAGGACGCCGTCGCAGACGAGTCGGAGAGCGAGTTCATCCGCGAAGTGACGGGCCAGATTACCGTGCCCACCATCACGGTCGCCAAGTCCAGCCGCTTGGCCCCAAAGGTCTTCGTGACCGCCCTTTCAGTCTTGGTGGCCATCTTGGGCACCTTGGCGATCATCAAGTTCATGAGCAATGGCCCCGCGGCACCCGTCGCCCCACCCACAGCCGAAGTGGGCGTCAATACGCCCGTCACCGATACGTCCGGGACCGCGCCGCCCTCACAGGGTGTGTCTGCAGGCGCCGCATCGGTCACGGCTCTACCGGCATCCGCGACGGTGGAGCCTGCCACCGTGACGCCCGCGGCCCCCATCGCGATGGCCCCGCCGATCCCCTTGGTCCAAGTCGAAGTTCACCCCCCGTCGGGTGCCAAGCTCATCATCCGAGAGCAAGAGTTGACCTCTCCGGCCTACCTCAATCTGCCGGCTGGACCGAACGTAGCGCTGGTCAACTATAACCGCGGCCGCTCGCTGCGATGCCCCTTCGACGCAGTCAACAACGGGATCGTTAGACTCGTCGATGATGCTCTGCACGTCTCGGGCGCCGCCGGACCCAAGTGCTCGGTGGCCGGCGAGTAGGTGCCCGCACGGTTGTACGCAGTGCTGTGCCGCGTAAGGAGCGGCGTGACGTACCCTGCGCGGGCCGAGGGATGAATGGCGATGATCGAGGTGGAGGGACTGACGCGAAGCTACGGCCCAACCTTGGCCGTGGCGGACCTGGCGTTTCAGATCGAAGCCGGCCAAGTCGTGGGCTTGCTCGGGAAGAATGGGGCTGGAAAGACCACCACCATGCGCATGCTGTCTGGGACGCTGTCCCCAAGCGGCGGTAGCGCTCGAGTCGCCGGCTTTGACCTAGAGAAAGAGCCGAAGAAGGCCAAGGCCCTCATCGGCTACCTGCCTGAGGTGCCGCCGCTGTACACGGATATGACGGCGCGTGGATTCCTAACGTTTGCCGCACACCTTCGTGGCGTGAAGGCCGTCAAGCAAGCCGTGGAAAACACCATCGAGCGGGTCGGTCTGGGTGCCAACGCGGCCCGCCCCATCCACAAGCTGTCCAAGGGCTATCGCCAGCGGGTGGGCATTGCCCAGGCCATTGTGCATAGTCCAAAGGTGCTTCTACTCGATGAGCCGCTCTCCGGCCTAGACCCTGCGCAGCGGCGGGAGATCCGCGACCTCATCGCCGACCTGGCCCACGGCGACACCACCGTCGTCCTGTCCACCCACGTGCTGCCCGAGATCGAGGTGCTCTGCGACCGAGTCGTGGTGCTCAATCACGGGCGCCTCGTCGCCAATGACCGAACCCGCGACCTAGGCGGAGGCTTACGCCGAGTGCGCATCCAGGTGGCGCGCCCCGATCCCCGCGTTCGCGCCGCGCTCGCCGCGCTGGAGCACGTGCAGACCGTCGAACAGGACGGGGAGAGCGGCTACCTCATCGTCGCGACAGAGGACGTTCGAGAGCAGGTCTCGGCGGCCGCGGTGCAAGCGGGGTTGCTCGAACTCACAGGCCATCAGAGCCTCGAAGAAGCCTTCTTGCGTCTCACCGATGCGCCAGAGGAGACCTCATGAGCGTCTGGCACATCGCCAAGCGCGAGCTCGGCGCCATGCTCGGCAGCATCGTCGGCTGGCTCGTCATCACCGCCTTCGTCTTCGTCAGTGGCATCGCATTTGTCGTGGGCGCCCTGGGGTACGCCGCCACCAGCGAGAGCCTGGTCGCCCAACCCTACGCGGGTATCGAGTTCACCTACTCCGAGTACCTTCTGTGGCCCTTCTTTAGCTTTCAAGCTCTCTTCCTGATGTTCCTCATTCCGGGCATCACCATGCGCCTCTTTTCTGAGGAGCTGCGCCAGAAGACCCTAGAGCTGATGCTCAGCGCCCCGATCTCCCTGTGGGAGCTGGTGCTCGGAAAGTTCGCGGGGGCCATGGCCTTCGTCACCCTGATGCTCGCGCTCACATCCATCCCCACGGCCCTCATCGCCGCTTGGTCCACCTTGGACCCCGTGCTCCTGCTCACCGGATTCTGTTCGGTCTGGCTGGTGAGCGCGTGCCTTGTGGCGCTGGGAATGGCGTTTTCCGCCAGCACCCCTCACCAAGTATTGGCGCTGGTGCTGTCTGAAGGCGTCGCGTTTGGACTGCTGCTCCTGGCCGCCTTCGAGGACTCCGACCCCACAGGGCTCATCTCAGGCCTCTCCATGACCGAGCACATGCGGGACCTGATTTACGGGCTGGTTCGCGTTTCAGACCTTACCTTCTTCCTGCTCTTTGTGGCGTTCTTCCTACTGGCCACACAACAGCGGTTGGTCGCGCGGAGGTGGTCATGAACTGGTTGAAGCTCAGCTGGGTCTTGGGCCTCGTCGGCCTGCTCGGCGTCGTGGCATGCGGCTCGATCTGGTACATCACCGGCGAACTTGGATCATTGGCCCAGGTTTTGGGCATCGGCGGCGCTCTGGCCTTGGTGGTCTACGCCGTCATCGACCGAGACACGCTCGCGGCAGGCACCTCTGCCAAAGAGGTCATGGGTGCGGCGAGCACGGCGATGGTGTTGGTGTTGGCCGCCATGCTGTCCGTCCTCGTCTACACCTTGGTGCAGCGCGTCGACCAGACCGCCGACGTCACCGGCAATGGCCGATGGAGCCTGTCCACCCGCACCGAGTCGGTGGTCGATGGCATCGATCAACCCGTTCAGATCTACGCCCTCTTCCGAAAAGGCGCCCCTGACGCCGAACGGTTCGAACGCATCGCAGGCCAGTATGCCCAGCGCAACGACCAAGTGGTGTACGAGGCCATCGACCCGCTCCTGCAGCCAGCCCGCGCCCGAAGCCTGGTGAAGACAACGGGCAACGAGGACATGGACCGACTGGCGGAGACCGGCACCGTACTCTTGCACAGCAATGGCCGTCGACGCAGATTGGAAGCACGCTTTGATGAGCAGGCACTTACGAACGCCATCGTCAAGCTGACGGCCGGTGAAGACCGACGCGTCTGCTGGAGCGTCGGTCATGGCGAACGAGACGCCGATGATGACCAAACGGCCGTAGGCTGGGGCGTCACCGTGCTTCGCCTGGAAGACCGCAACGTCGTCGTCACCGAGCAATCGATGCTCACCTCCGGCATCAGCCGCGAGTGCGAGGCGCTCGTTATTGCGGGTCCCACGGGCGATTTCCAGCAATCAGAGCTCGAGGCCTTGGCCGGGTACATCGCAGAGGGAGGGCAAGTGCTGCTGGCCCTCGACTCGCCCAACCCCGAGGGCGTCGACGTGCCCAACCTCATCGACGAGCTCGACCGTTACGGCATCGTAGTCACCGACGACGCCATCTTAGAGAACAACCCCGACAACGTCGCCTCCGGCCCTGGCGGCGAACCGGTGATGGTCTACCGCACGCCCAATTTCAAGGCACACCCCATCCTCCAGGGCATTGGCGGCGTGGCGGTCGAGTGGCCGCGGTCCGTACAAGCCACGGACACCGCCTTGGGCATCGAGGTCCGTGAGCTGATCACATCGAGCGACCGGTCCTGGGCCGAGCCCCAGTTCGACATCTTGGCCGACACGCTGCCCCAGCCCGACCCCGGCGAGCAACTGGGCCCGATCCCCTTCGCAGTTCTGGCGGAGATCCTCGATCCGAGCGTCTTAGAGGTCAGCGTAGAGCCTTCGCAGGACCCCGCGGGCAGCGACATCGACACCGATGTGGAGCTGGACCGCAGCGCGCCGGAGGTGCCGGCCTCCCTGAATCCGCCCACCAGCCTGCTGCCGGACGACCTGACGCCCAAAGCGGGTGGACGGCTGATGGTCATTGGGGATGCGGACTTCGCAGGCAACCCGCTGACCGGCCTGGCCAACAACGGAGACCTGGCGTTAAATGCCATTAGTTTCTTGCTCGGTGAAGATGATCAGATGGGCGTGGACGCCGACGATAGCGAGTATTTGGTGCTCTCCGATGGGCAAACCGCCGGACTCGGGCTGTTGGGAGGCTTCTTGATTCCCGCCTTTTCCGCCTTGGCTGGCCTCGTGCTGCTCCTGCGCCGACGGTTCATGTAGACCCGAGGCGAGACAGCCTGAAGCTCTTGCCGACTCGCCCAAAATCGGGCACATCGAAACCAGTCACCGGAGCCCCTATGCGCCGCCTCCTCTTCGTCGCTGGATTCATCGCCTGCACAGGCTCCACTCCAGACGTGCCCGACGAACCCGAGGATCCGCTCCGCGCACTCGTTATCGAGTCGCCCGCTCCCGCGACCTGGACCACACAGGGCCCGGTCGACGTGAGCGGAACCTACGAGAACCTGGTCAACCTGCGGGTTGGTGAGACACCCGCCACAGTGGGCGATGGAACTTTCTCGGGGGCGACCGAGCTCATCCGCGGCACAAACCTGGTGCGAGCATCCGGCGAAAGTCCAGGAGGTACGCTGTACCAGGCTCATGTGGGGCTCATCGCAGGACCGGTTGCCGATCCCGAACAGGCCATCGCCGACGCCGCCCAGGTGCGACTCAACGAGCCGGGTCTGGACCTGGCCATGAGCGTGGCGGCTGGCCTCATCGACGAAGAGGCGATCGAAGCCATATTACTGGCGTCTAACCCGGTCTACTCCAAGGTCGACGACCCGGAGCTCACCGTCGACGCCACCTCGTTCGCCCTGGGCGGCACCGCCCTCGACATCGACGCCCTCGACGGCTCCGCCCGCCTCACCGCCACGCTCACCGACCTGGCGATTGGTGCGGACATCAGCGGTCGCTCCGGCCGCCTGACCGTCGACCTGTCCCAGACCCTGAGTGCCACCACCGCCGTGGTCACCGGAGACCTGGGTATTACCGTGCAAGAGGGCGAGTTTCGGACGACGCTCACCAATGTGGACGTGGTGCTCACCGGGTTCGCGGTCGACACCTCCAACTGGCCAAGCTGGCTCACGGGCTCCCTGACCGATCTGCTGCTCACCGAGATCGTCGAGGGTCTCATTCGCGGCTTCCTTCCTGATCTCCTACCCGCCGTGATCGATGAGCAGCTCAATTCGCTCGACCTGTCCTTTCAGACCACGCTCCTAGAGCGCCCCGCCCAGGTGAAAGCCCGCATCACCAGCGCCGAATTCGATCCGGATGGATTGGCCATCGGCACAGAGCTGGACGTGGACATTGATGGTCTGCAACCCAAGGAAGCACCGGGCTACTTGGCCGGCGCGACGGGCAGCGCCACCGCCGACACCACCTCGGACCTGAGCCTCACGCTGACCGACGATCTGCTCAATATGGCGGCGTTCGAAGCGTGGCGCGCCGGCCTGCTGACCTACACCCTGTCCACGCAAGAGGGGACGCTGCCGCCCTACGTGCTCGATGCCCTGGGTGGCGCTCGGAATGGGGTTGTGCAGATCAGCGCAGACCTGCCGCCCACCATTGTCGAGGAAGAGGGTCAGCTTCGCGCCCAAATCGCGGAACTTCGGATCCGCATCGACACGATCGACGGCGACAATGGCTCGTACCTCATCCTGGCTGCTGGGGGTCACATCGACCTAGATCTAGCTGTGGAAGATGGTGTTCTAAAGGTTTCTTTTGGCAAGAAGAGTATCGAACTCACCGTGCGCCAGACAGACTGGACCGGCAGCTTGGTCGAAGTGACCCAGGTGGTGGAGGGCCTCTTGCCCATCGAGATCGCCTTGGCGCTCCTAGGTGACCTGGAGTTCCCACTCCCGACGGTGGCGGGACTCAAAGTTCAGGGAGCAGACGTGCAACGGAGCAGCACAACCCTGCATTCTAGGGTAGCCGTGGACCTCGAACCGACGGACCGTTGAAGGGAGGCACTGTGAAGGGACTTGGACTGGCCGCAGGTATCGTGGCGCTCATCGCAGGCATCCTAGAGAGCCTCTTTGCGCTCTTCACGCTGTTTGGCGCGGCCATGGGCGGCCTGATGGCCTCTGGAGTGCTGCCCAACCAAAACAACGAAGACGCCTTGGCCGGCGGCATCGTGGTGGGCATCTACGGCGTCTTTTTCCTGTTGGCCGCCATCGCCGGCGTTCTACACTTGGCCGCCGGCATCTCCCTGCTGCGCAACAAGCCCAACCCCAACCTTCTGTGGGCCGCGACCGGTGCCTCCATCCTGCCCATGTGCACGATGTACTGCGCCGTTGCTGCCCTTCCCGCCGGCATTATGCTGCTGTTGTACCTGGTGCTTCCCGACAAGAACGCCGGGGCGGATCCAGACATTCTGGTCTAGACTACCGGTTGCCAGTGGGGTGCATCTCCGCTTCGCCCGGTAGATTTGCCGGAACAGGAATGCTCGGAATGATCGAGTCCGCCGTGGTGCGCACCGGCCTCGCAGGCCAGCGAACCTGTCCCCACAGCCGCACCGTGTCGTTGGGCACCGTTCGACCGCCCATCTCCTCGCGGTGGATAAACCCCGCTCCCAGGTCGACCCCTGGCGCCATGTTCCGCCAGGTGGCCCCGCTGTGCAGCACCAATACGTCGCCGTTGTCACCGATGCCGACGTTGTCGTTGAACGTCGCCACCCGAGCCGCCAGTTCGACGGCGCTCCGCTCCGCCGCCGGAGCCTCGACCGCGTCCAGTGGTGTCCACCACGATAGCTGGCCTGTGATGCCCAGGCGTTGGGTTGGCGTCGCCACACCGGGCATGTCGACCGTGCTGTCGCCCGGCTGCAGGAACGCCGTCATCACCTCGGCCAGGAGCGTCACCCGCCACACGCGCACTAAGGCGTCCACCTCGCCGCCGACGGTCTGGGTGGCCACGTCTTGATTCCACAAGCCTGCTACCGCCACGCCTACGTCCACGTCATCCGACTCGCCGTAGGTCCGATACGTATCTCCGCGCGCATATTCAAGCCGGCCCGCCAGTAAAACGCCCAGGTTGTCATCGCCAAAGAGGTCGCCGCCTCCATTGTAAACACCGACCTGCGCCCGCACGCCCATGTCGAGTTCGTAGTCAAAAAGAATGCCTAGATCCTGGCTTGGTGCGATCCAGGCCGTACCCACCGCCCGCTCCTGGAACACCAGCTCCCGAGACGACATCAGCCGCTCCCGGGTAAAGGGCACCCGCACCATGCCCACCGATGTGCGGCCCACGCCCTGCCCCACCACCCAGCTGCCGCGGGCGAAGGCATTCACAACTTCAAACCTAGGTCTTCCCGTTCCGGACAACCCATCGTACGGGGCGGACAGGCCCACATCGACCTGGAAGTCGAAGGCGTCTCGGTGGCCCTCAAAGCCCAGCCGTAGTCGGCGAACGCTAAAGCCCATGTCATGGCCGGGATCACCGTAGCCAACGGTCTCAGCGGTCGGGTCTTCGTCCTGGTCAAAGGCCGTCCCCCACAATTGCATCTGCACCAGTGGGGTAATCGTTCCTTCCTTGGGCAGGGTCTCGTCGGCCATGGCCGGTGTCGTCGCCCACAGGCCCAAGCATATCCAGACGCGCATCATCACCTCGTCGCCGGCCCGAGTTCACCACGAACCCGCCCCCGTTTCCACCCCAGCTCCCTCGGGGTACCCTGCGTCCTCGCCGGAGCATTCATGGTCAGACGACTGGCACACGTGGCAGCACTCATCGCAGGGGCGACCTCGTGCTCGACTGCTCCTGAGGAATTCGCAAGGGCGAACGTCATCACGCGCTTGGACGAAGCGATCGGCGGGCCCAAGGCCGCGGCGCGCCCGGGCGACATCGTTCTGGAAAACGAGCATCTTCGGGTGGCGATCTTGGCGAGCACGCGCCCCGATGGGGAAGTGCGCAACAGCCTGGGACCGGGGCTATTCGGGGGCACCCTGGCGGACGCGGACCTCAACCGGAGCGACCCACGGTTTTCGGGCGGACGGGGGGTCGACCAGTTCGCGGAGCTGTTCGCCACCACCAGCCTCAATGTGCCCCAGCCCGTAGCGCCCACCGATGTCCGCATCGTGCAGGACGGCTCAGACGTCGGCGCTGCCATCGTTCGTGTGGAAGGTGAAGCGACCCCCTTCCTCTCCCTGCTCAACGCCCTGTGGACGATCACAGACGTCCCAGACATGAGAATGGTCACCGACTACATCGTCGAGCCCGGCGTGCCGTGGGTGCGGATGCGAACGGCGGTGCGCGTGGGCCCGTCCGCCAACGTCACGGACTTCGGAGGGGCCTTTCCCGCCTCACAGACCATGACCTCCCACACCGAGCCCTTTCCCCTCATCCAACGCGCCATCGAAGACGGGCTCATCGGCGGTGACTTCTTCTTGGTCGGCGGTAGCGTGCAGGTGTTTGCTCCAGGAATGGGCTTCGATGAGGACGGGCTGGTGTTCCGCGCGGGCGAAGCCGGTCAGAACAGCTTCGAAGACCCCTTCGTCTTCCCTTGGCTCGTGGGGATGGGCGACGGTGTCAGCTACGGAATGATGGCGAGTGAAGGAAACCTATTCGTGCCGCTCTTCACCAGCTCCCAGACCACCCTCGTGAGCGCCTCCGCTCAGGGCGACGCTGACGCAGACGACCGATTCCGGGACGGCGACGTCTACTCCTATGAGCGCTACTTCTTCGTGGGCCATGGAGATGCGGGCAGCATCTACGACCAGGTGCTGCAGCTCAAAGGCACAACCGTGGGCCAACTCTCGGGCCGCGTCACCGAGGCCGGCACTGGAGTGCCCCTGTCGGGCGTGGACGTCTTTGTCTTCGCGCCTGGAGCCGAGTACCCCACCAACCAGTGGCGCACCGATGTACGCCTCGATGACGTGTTGCAAGACGGCAGTTTCCAAGGGACGCTTCCGGTCGGGGACTGGGAGCTTCTCGTGCACCAACAGGGGCGCCCAGACGGCGTGCGAGTGCCGATCACCGTCACGGAAGATCGACCCCTGCAGCTCGCGCTCACCGCCCAACGAGGGGGCGTGCTGACGTTCAGCCTCACAGATGAAACCGGGGAACCCATGCCCGGAAAAGTTACCCTGTACCGGGCAGATGGAGAGTCGACGCGACAGCCAGAGCTCGGTGACGGATTCATCGCCAGTAGCCCAGAAGCCGTTGTCTTCCCCATGTATGGCCACGGCCAAGTGGAGCTTCCCGACGGCGAATACACGGCCATCGCCAGTCGCGGCTTGGAGTATGAGCTCGATGAGCATGGCCCCTTCCGGGTCGACGCGGGCCGAAGCCACCACCTGGACTTCGTTGTCGAGCGAAGTGTGCTGTCCGAAGGCTGGATTTCCGCAGACTTCCACGTTCACAGCGAGCCCAGTCACGACTCGGGCGTGAGCCTCGTGGACCGAGTGCGCACCATGGTGTGTGAGGGTGTGGAGTTCTTCAGCAGCACCGACCACGACGTCATCACTGACTTCGCGCCCACGGTGGAACAGCTGGGCATGGAACCGTGGGTCCAGACCGCCGTCGGCGTCGAGACCACCACTGTGGAGATCGGCCACTTCTTGGCATTCCCGTTGGAAGCCGATTTTTTGGCTGAGGGTGGCGGAGCCCTTGACTGGACAGGTCGGTCACCGCTGGACCTTACCTCGTCTCTGAGGCGCCAAGGCCAGCTCGTCGGCTACGACCCCATGGTATTCGTCGGCCACCCAAGAGCCGGTATCTTGGGCTATTTCGACCAATATGGCATCAGCCCATACGGAGGCCGACCAGGCCGAGCGGGAGAACCGGGGAGCCCCCTCGTGCAGACGCCCACGCTCGCGCTGACCAACCCGCTACTCGGCTCGGCCAACGCCATCTTCGACTTCGACGCCATGGAGATCATGGGCACCAAGGAGATGTACCGGATCCGGACGCCCACTCAGCCCGAGCTCAACCGCTTCGCCGACTTCACCCAGACCGGTGACCCCGCCCAGAACGTCCCGCTCTCGGAGATCCTAACTCGAAGCGATGAGGAGCAGCAGGCCCTGTCGGACGGCACCATCGGGCTGGGCTATGGCCGCAACGGTCAACTCGACGACTGGTTCACCATGTTAAATCTAGGCTTTCGGTTCACAGCGCTGGCCAACTCCGACACCCATAGCACCACCACCACCGAAGCGGGCTGCCCCCGAAACTACGTGCTCGTGGGAACCGATGAGCCTGCCTACCTTAACGATCAAGACGTGGCAGACGCGGTCAAAGCCGGCCGGGTCGTGGCCAGCTACGGCCCGTTCATGCAGCTCACCCTCGACGATGCCATCATCGGCGATGAGCTGGTGAGCAGCGCCGAGGAACTCACCGCCACGGTCCAGGTACAGGCTCCATCTTGGATGGATATTGACCGAGTGGAGCTCTATGAGAACGGCACCCTGATCCACAGCTGGCCTGTCACCGGAACGGCCGCCGCGCGGTTCGAAGACAGCGTGACGGTCCGGCCCAACAAAGACAGCTGGTATGTGGCGATCGCCATGGGTGACGGGTCGCTCGCCCCGGTCTTTACGCCGGTAGAGCGGCCGATCATCGACCTGCAAGCGGTTGTGGTGGAGGCCCTCGGCGGCATCTCGGCCGTCAGCTCATTCCTGAACCCGGCAGTACCAATTCCAGAGACGTACCCGATCACGCCGTTCGCCGTGACCAACCCGATCTGGGTCGACCGAGATGGCGACGGCTTTGATGCTCCAGGGGTGCCCGAGTGGATGACCGAGCCCGAGCCCCCCGAAGAAGAGTGATCAGCCGATCAGCTTCTGGAGCGACAGCGCGAGGCCGACGTTGCTGACCTTGAGCTTGCCCATGGTGAAGAGCATCATGCCGTTGGCCGGGTTCTCCAGCAGCGAGGCGAAGTCTTCTTCGGCGCAGGTCACGACACAGCCGGGCTCAGCGTGGGCGCCCTCGGTCACGACGCCAGGAGGCGTGGTGAGGTCGACGGACCAGACGCCAGCGCCTTCGATGTCGAACTGGTAGACCGCGGCGATCTCCGAAGCGAGATCTGGGTTCTCTTTTAGCTTGGCAGGCATGGTGTCATTGAAAAATGCGGCAACGTCGGACATGAGAAGGCCTCCAAAGGTGGGAACAGTACCTACCCACTGAGGCGCCATTCAGTCAACTGGGTTCCGCAACGGACAGCCGCAGACGCAGACGCAGCTACGCGGCGGCTTCGAGGGCATCGATAAAGCCGGCCAAATCTACACCCCGGATCTGGAACAGCCCAAGCGGGGCAGAACGGCTCCACCCATGCCAGTCCGAGCCCCCGGTGAGGAAGAGGCCGTGCCGCTTGGCCGCCTTTTTGATGCGGTTGCGGTCTTCGCGACGGGTGCCCGGACGCAGGCCTTCGAGCCCGTGTAGGCCGGCAGCGGCGAAGGCGGGCAGGTAGCGATTGACCGCCTCGCCCGGTGGATGCGCCCACGAGGTGATGCCGCCAAAGGACCGCGCAATGCGGATGCAGTCTACGAAGGGCGTATCGATTCGCGGGACGTTATTGTGACCGGCAAACCTTGCAAAAGCATCGCCAACATCATGGGCGTGCCCGGCGTGAACAAGGGCACGCGCAAGGTGATGACGCGTCAGGGCCATCTCACCCCGGTGCGCCTCTTCGGAGGCGACCGGCACCCCTTCGCGCCCGATGGCCTGGACCGCCGTGTCATATCGAACGGCGCGAGCTCGAACCTGCGCTTCGCAAAAGTCTCGGAAGCCCGCAGGAGGGTCGCCGGGAAAGTACACGAGCAGGTGCAGCTCGCGACCGTCGTGCACGCCGCTGACTTCCGCGCCAGAGAGGACCCGAATGCTCCGAGACCCAAACTCATGAACGCCAGGATCGAGGGCGCCAATAAGGTCGTGGTCCGTCAGAGAGATCACATCCAGGCCGCCTTCCACCGCACGGGCGAGCAGCTCATCGGGCGGCAGCCGCCCATCGGACCGATCGGAGTGCATGTGCAGGTCGAACTTTTGGGACTGTTGGCGGGTAAGGCCCAATCCTGTCTCCTGGAAGAGTGAAAGCCTAGCCAGTGAAGGCTTGGCACGTCAAGAGCATGTGTGAAGTAGATTCGAGAATATCTAATCCCGGGCGAACCCATCAAGGCGTCAGTCTGCCCCTCCTGTGAAGGATCGGACACTCTTGGTTGTGCTTTCGGCCCATCTCTGAGGTCACGTGTTGTCAGCGAACGTGGGCGGCCACCGCGCTACCCGGATCCCGCGAACGGATGCGAGCCGCCAGATCGCCAAGAGGATCCTGCGCTCCTACCGCCTCATCGACCAGATCCTGCAGGTTCTCGATGGGTTCGGTGGAGGTTGCGACCAGCACACCATCGGCCACGGTGTGGACTCGATACCGCCCATCGCCCGTCGCAAAGCGCCCCTTCTCCGAGGCATCTTCACCAGAGCAAACGACCTCGAGATGGCCGCCCACCTGCCGAATCAAGGTGAGCCGCGCTCGCTCTGGGGTGTCGAACTGCGTCCAGATGCCGCCTCGCCCTTCCGTGAACGACACATCGAGCGGCTGATCGACATCGTCGGGGGCGGGCCTCAGCGCCACCACACCGAGCACGATCGCCGCGGCCACCAAGAGGCCGACCGCGGACCACCAACGAGCCGACGAGGGCGCGGGGGGCAGAACGTCGGGTAGCTCACCATGACCCTCGACAATGCCCCAACTTTGAGCCCCGACCTTCTGTCGAGCTTCATCGGCCAGGGGCCCAAGCAAGCCGTGGCGCGACCAACGTCCAGCCCCGGACAAAACCACGGCTCGAAGATGACGTCGGGCAGGGGCGCCTAGCTCGGCGGCCATCACCAGCACCTCGGTGCCCCGAGCCTCATCATCGGCATCGACCAGCAGAAGATCATCTCCGAGCGACTGCGTATGACCACCGACTTCTCGAACGATCCCCGTGCGACGGGCCCGAGCGTCGGGGTGCAGGTGCACCGCCATGACCCGGACTACATCTGTAGGCCGAGCCGCCCAGGCGGGGGGCACCAGGTCCTCGCTCGACAGAATGCCGGCTTTGGCGAGCCGCAGCGTCCGATCGCATCGCGGACACTGCTGCACCCAGTCGAGGTGGCAGCCATCGGCCACCTCGTCCAACGGCGGGCTATCGTGCACCGACAGGGAAGCCAGGCGAGCCAATAGCCGATCGATTCGCTCCGGAGACCAGTTATCAAGCGGCACTTCATCGGCAAGGGCCACGCGCCGTACCATCTCTCGTAGGCTGCCACGCGCCTCTTCCAGCGCCATCCGATCGAGCTGGAGCCGGTTCGCGAGCGGATCGAGCGGCCGGCCGTAGCCGTAGTGCTGACGGAACAGGGTGCGGGCCAAGGGCCGCATGTGCTCATCCAACGCCAGACGCCATCGACTCGAAAGCGGCATCTCGATGTCTTGGGGCCACGGGTCGACGAACTCCTGCTCGCGAGCGCGGGCCACAAAGCCTCGGGTCAGGTGCTCGGCCAAGTCTTCGGCGCGGGTGAGCGGCGTGTTCGGGTCCAGGTGGAACAGCACATGATCCCGCGCATCGCGCAAGACGTCGGGCCGAGGCCGAACGCGCAGGGCGAGCAGCGTCCAAGCGACGCGCACAGTCAGAGCAGCCCAGCCGTGGACAGCCACGTCAGGGGGCAATGGAGACGAGGAGATGGGGAGCGCCATTGGGGCGTTTGGGGGGCAAAAGGAGGCGGGGGGCCAGGCGGCCAGGGGAGGGGGGGCGATCATAGCAACCCCGCCGCGCTCGCGCAGGGGCAAACAGAACAAGGGCGCCCCCACAAGGTCGGGACGCCCTCTGTGACAGTGTCGATGAGGTCTAGGCGGCGCCCTGAGCCTGTAAGGCGGGACTGCCTCGGGCCGGGGCCACCGCATCGGCGATCATCTCATTGATGGTCGCCGCCGCAGCGACGGATGCAAGATCTTCATCGCCGTACATGGAGAGGTACTCCTCGTACAGGACGTGGATGAGGTCACCGAGTGAGGTCTGAAGGGTGTCGGTCTGCATGGGGGCCTCCGAAGGCAATGAAGTGATGAGAGCTACAGGGGAAATCGGCAGAAACGTCAGATTCTTGAGTCGCCATCCCCAACATGGGAGATGCAAAGATGGTGCCAAGTCGCTGAGGTCGTGCCCGCCTCCTCCTACACCTTTTGTACGCACCAGAAGCCCGCAGTTCGGTCGGACGATGTCACAAAATCTGTACGCCGGTGTCGATGCCGTGGCTGTCGGGATCGCCGGCGAGGCACAACGCCAAGACCACCACGGCCTCAGCCCCCCCGGCCAGTAGCTCCCGCGCCGCAAGACTAACGGTACTCCCCGTTGTAACTACATCATCCACAAGTACACACACGCCACTATCGACCGGACGGCGCAGTGACATTCGGCCCCTCAGGTTCCGACTGCGCTCGCGGGGGTTGGCGGTCGCTTGTCGGGGACCTGGACGCAGGCGAAGCAGGGATACTGCACTTCCTGGGGACAATATCGCGATCTCGCGGCTCAGCAGCGCGGGTAGCGAGAAGCCACGGCGGGCTCTTCGAGTCCACGGCGATGGAACCCACGACACCGCTGTCGCGGCTCGCAGCACAGCGAGCACATCTGGGTCGCTCCGGACGCGCCGGCCGAAGCCCCGAGCGAGCTGCACGGCCACCGCTCGATCAGCGGACCCTTTCGCCCTCACCAGGGCCCGCCCGAGCCCGGAGTCGTAGGCGTCGAGCACCCGCACGCCACGCACCCACTGAGGTGGGATCGCCGGGCGCAGCCGGCCGTCTCCCACGCAACTCGTACACAGCACGCGAC
>JBGCER010000682.1:0-3420 GCA_045106515.1 Myxococcota bacterium | reverse complement strand
ATGGCGATGCCGGCGACGGGAGCCGTCAGAGGCACACCGGCGTCCATGAGCGCCAAGCTGGCGCCGCAGGCGCTGGCCATGGAGGACGAGCCATTGGACTCAAGGACTTCGGAGGTGCAGCGGTAGACGTACGGGAAGTCCGCCTTGTTGGGCAGCACGGGGAGCAGCGCGCGACGAGCGAGGGCGCCGTGGCCCACTTCGCGACGCTTCGGTCCACGCAGAGGGCGAGCCTCGCCGGTGCAGTAGGGCTCGAACACGTAGGTGAACATGTAGTGGCGCTCTTCCTTGCCCGTGGGCAGGTCGAGGCGCTGGCTGTCGACATCGGTACCGAGGGCGACGCTGACCAAGGCCTGGGTCTCACCGCGGGTGAAGACGGCGGAGCCGTGGGCGCGAATGGCGACGCCGGTCTCGACCCAGATGTCCCGGATCTCGTCGGTGGCGCGACCGTCGAGGCGCTTGCCCGTCTTGATGACGTCGCCGCGCATGACAGCCTTAATCTGGCCTTCCCAAGCCGTCTTCGCGTCCTTGGTGAGGGCGGCGGCTTGGTCTTCGTCGAGGCCCTTCTTGGACGCGACGAACTTCTCGACGAGACCGTCGCGAGCAGCCTTCATGGCAGCCTTGCGCTCGTGCTTGTCCTTGACCTGGAGGTTCTTGCGGATGAGCTTGGGCGCGCTCTTCGCGAAGTACTTCAAAGCCGCTTCGTTGATCTCGGCGGGAGCAGGCACGTCCATCTTGGGCTTGCCAGCTGCGCCGCGGAACTCATTGAGCGTCTCGATGATCTTCTTGATGTTCTCGTGGGCCAGGTCCAAGACGTCGAGCATGGCCTGCTCGCTCGCCTCGTTGGCGCCGCCCTCGACCATGGTGATGGCGGACATGGTGCCGGCCACGATCAGGTCGATGTCGCTGGCCTTGCGGTCAGCGAAGCCCGGGTTGAGCTTCAGCTCGCCGTCGACGCGGCAGACGCGCACAGCAGCAGCCGCCTCTTGGAGGGGCGCGTTGGAGATGTGGAACGCAGCGGCGGCGCCGTTGAATGCCAGCACATCGGTCTCGTTGTCCTTGTCGTAGGACACCGTGTTGGCGATGACCTGCAGCTCCTTGCGGAAGTGCTTAGGGAACAAGGGACGGATGGGACGGTCGATGAGGCGGCTGACCAAGGTCTCGCGCTCGCCTGAGCGGCCTTCACGCTTGAAGAAGCCGCCGGGGATGGTGCCGCTGGCCGCGGCGCGGTCCGAGTAGTCGACGGTGAGGGGCAAGAAGTCGAAGGTGCGGTAGCCATCGGCGCAGACGGCCGTGACGTGAACCTGGGACTCGCCACAGGACACCATGACGGCGCCATTGGCTTGCTTGGCGTACTTGCCAGTAGAGAAAGTGATGGTCTTGCCACCGATCTCGACGGATCGGGTGACTTCATTGACGTTATGCAACATGGCCTCCGTGGACGCGACGTACGCGTCCGAATGGCCACCGGGGATCGACCGATTCCGGGTTCACAGACCCACTCGGAATGAGGGCAGCGGTCGAAACCACGGCGCTCAGCCCGCGAAGGTCCTGGAGCCCGGCCGATATAGCCGGTGGTCGGTATGAAATGGGAACAAAGAACGATGAGCCCGCAGGCTCCCGAACGAACAACGGCGCCGGAAGCATCCGACGCCGTAGGCGATTAGCGACGAAGACCCAGGGCCTTGATGGTCGCTTGGTAGCGAGCCACGTCCTGGTCCTTCATGTACTTGAGCAGTCGGCGACGTCGGCCAACGAGCTTGAGCAGGCCACGCCGAGAGGCGTGGTCCTTCTTGTGCGTTTGGAAGTGCTCGGTGAGGTACTTGATGCGCTCGGTGAGAAGTGCAACTTGAACCTCGGCAGAGCCGGTATCTCCATCGCCTTGGGCGAAGTTGGAGATGATTCCTCGTTTGTCGTCAGCAGTCAGCGCCATGATGTCTCCTACGTGCGGACCCTGCAGAAATCTGGCCGGGCGCACCGGCCAGCCCCGCGAGGGCCGTGATTAGATCGGGTGGTGTGTCACCGGTTGCCGCGGTCCTGTCAAGGGGCGACGGCGGGGCAATCAGATGACGCGCAAGGCCTTGGGCCCGCGTGGGTCGGCCTCGGCGACGGCAACGACGTCTGCGCCACAGACCACCAAATAGCGGCCGCCCACCGACAACGCGGTGGGAGCAGCAGGTGGGGAACCGCCCTTGCGCATCCGCTCGGCATCGGCGGCAGGCACATCGACGATGGGCAAGTGCGCCAAGGCCCGGATCGGGGAACAAAGCCGCTTAGCGAGGTCAGACCGCACATCATCGCGGGGGCGCCACTGCACGCGCTCCCCCTTTTTGCCGCGGACCATCAAGATGTCTTGCCAGCTCTTGTCGGCATCGTCCGAGACCATCTTGGCGATGGTGGGAAAGTCGATGGCGTCTTCGAGCAGGAAGGGGCCGCTCTGAGCGCGGGACAGGGCTTCGAGGTGCCCTTCGCTGCCCAGCGCCACGGCGATGTCTTGGGCCAAGACTCGGGCATAGGTGCCGCGGCCGCAGGAGATTCGAACGCCCAGGGTCTGGTTGTCGTACGACAGAAGCTTCATGCCGCGAATGGTGATGGGTCGGGCCTTCACCTCCACGTCCACACCCTTTCGGGCGTAGTGGTAGAGGGGCTTGCCCTTGTGCTTCACGGCGGAATATGCAGGCGGAACCTGCATTCTATCGCCCAAGAAGCCTTGGAGGACGGCGTCGACTTCGGCCTGGGTCGCGGTGGGAAGATCCGCGGTGGCCACGACCTGGCCCGTGGGGTCGCCGGTGTCGGTGGCGGAACCGAAGCGAATGGTGGCGTCGTAGACCTTGACCGATTCGTCGAGGAACTGAATCAGTCGGGTCGCCGTCCCCAATGCCAGGGGCAGGACCCCGGTCGCGAACGGATCGAGGGTTCCGGTATGACCCACCTTGCGAACGCCGGTCACCGCGCGAACCACATCGACGACGTCGTGAGAGGTGATGCCCGCGGGCTTATTTACCACCAAGAATGCAGGTAATACGCTCACTCTTCGCCCTCAGTTTCAAGGCTATCATCCTCGACGTCGCGCCCATCGAGCTCCCGCCCAATCTCTCCGAGCAGAGCGGTCAGCCGAACCGCATTGTCCGTGTGCACGTCGAGCTCAAAGCGCAGATCCGGAGCGTGGCGCAGACGCAGTGCGCGCCCGATGGGACCACGCAAGCGCCGAGCCGCAGCCTCGACGGCCTCGACCAACTCATTGCTTGGGGGATCTCCGCCGAGCGGCGTCCAAGACACTCGGGCCGAACCCAAGTCCCTCGACACCTCTACATGGGTGATGCTGACCGGCGTAAAGCTGGGGTCTTTCAGTTCATCGCGTAGACGCACCGAGAGTTCCCGGTGGATCATCTCTGCCACGCGTTGGGGTCGATAGCCCGCCAT
>JBGCER010000681.1:0-12813 GCA_045106515.1 Myxococcota bacterium | reverse complement strand
CCTTGGTCGCCGAAGCCCACCGCCAAGGCGTGCCGGTGCTCCAAGGGGTTCACCCACACCCTGAGCTTGCCGAAGAATGCTTTGAATGGGTCACCTGCGCCGACGTGATCGAGCATGTGACCGATCCTGTTTCGCTGCTGCGTGGCCTCGCGGCTTCGGTGCAGCCCGGTGGCACGGTTGTGGTGACCACGCCGGATGTGGAGAGCCTGGCGCGCCGGGTGTTTGGCAAGCGCTGGTGGCACTTTCGGACGGCACATGTGTGCTTCTTCCCAACGTCGGCCATGAATGAAGCCTTGATGTTGTCCGGGCTCCGTTGCGTGGAGCGCGTTCGGCAAAAATGGACCTTTTCGGTCGGTTATTTGGGGGTTCGGGCAGCGGGTATGGTGGCGGGCTCCCGCGCTCGTGAGGCCCTGGCGCCCATCGAGCGCTCCCGTCGATTGGCCAAGGTGCGCGTGCCCGTCGACCTCCGCGACTCCTGGGTCTACGTCTGCGAGCGGGTGTAGCCGTGGGCGTACGTCACTATGTGCAGATCGCCCGGCCTGACCACTGGTTCAAGAACGTCTTTGCCTTGCCCGGCGTGCTGCTCGCGCTGATGGCGGACCCCTCGACGTGGTCGGTGCAAACGGCCATCCATGTGGCGATCGCGGTCGTCGGCCTGTGCCTCACCGCGTCGAGCAACTACGTCATCAATGAGCTGCTCGACGCGCCGACGGACCGGGAACACCCCGAGAAGAAGCACCGGCCAGCGGCGGCGGGACTCGTAAAGCCTGCCCCAGCCATTGTGCTCTGGCTGGTTCTCGGGGCGGCGGGCGTGGGCGTTGGCCTATGGGTCAATGTGGCGACAGCAACGCTTCTTGGCGTGCTTTGGGTCATGGGCGTGGTGTACAACGTCAAGCCCGTGCGCAGCAAGGACCTGCCCTATGTGGACGTGCTCTCCGAGTCGGTGAACAACCCGCTCCGGCTCGGCATTGGTTGGTTTGCCACCAGTACATTGCTGGTGCCGCCGCTGTCTCTCCTGCTCGCCTATTGGATGCTGGGTGCCTTCTTCATGGCGGTCAAGCGGTTCGCCGAGTACCGCAGCATCAATGATCCGGCAGCGGCGGCCGCGTATCGCCGGTCCTTCGGCTTCTACAATGACGTCCGGCTGTTGGTATCCGTGATGGCCTACGCGTCGGCAGCGAGCCTGTTCGGGGGCATGTTCATCGTGCGCTATCGGTTGGAGTTGGTGCTGGCCGTGCCGCTGATCGCCGTGCTATTTGCCTGGTATCTCTATGTGGGCCACAAGCCCGATAGTCCAGCTATGAAGCCAGAAAAACTCTACCGAGATGTAGGGATCACCTCGTGGTCGGCGCTGGTCTTTGTGGTGTGCTGCGCCCTCTTGGTGGTGGACATTCCGATCTTGCAGCTGTGGTTCTCGCCGTCTATTCCGTCGCCTTAGACGGACTCGGCCACCGCTCAATCGAGGTACATCCGGCCTGTTCCAGCCGTTCGGGCCAGGTCTGCGCTGGCGGTGTGTACCTGCGCGCCGGACGTCGCTGCATCCCGAGCTGCACGAGGGCGTCGGCCGGCACCCACACGACGCTGCGTTCGCGGCATAGGGCGGCCAGGCTCTCAGGGTCGATGGCTCGCCCGGCGAGCTGGTGTGGCTGGGTCAGCTCGGGCGGGTTGCGCACCAGGTCCAAGCCGAACCACAGCGGCTCTTCATCGACGATGATGACGTCATCATCGAGGCTGTTGAGGAACGAGATCGCCGCTGCTGGACCGGCGACGAAGGCCCGCGTCTGGGCGGCTCGGAGCGGTAGGGCGAGCAGCACCGTCGCGACCGTCGCCCATCCGATCCACGCGCCAAACCCTCGCCGATCTTCGAGCTGTGTCCACGTAAATGCGGCGATAATCGCTAGGTTCCCAAGCGCTGGGTGCAGATAGCGATACCCCCAGCCGTGGCCTTGGCTCGGCATGAGCAGCAGCGGAGGCACCAACATGAGCCCGGCGCCGATGGCGAGCAGCACCACATCGATGGGCGCGCGCCGCAGCATGGCCAAGCCGGCGCCCAACAGGGGCACCAGCGCCAAGTGCTGCCACCCAATGAAGCGACCGATGCTGGCGAGCCACAGGTAGACGTCGCGGATCCCATGGTTGGTGAAGAAGCGCCATACGCGGTTGAGGATGTACGACGTCTCGCCTTCGGACGCCGAGCCCACCACCGGCGCCCCCGCCACGAGCAGGTCTCGCCACATCAGCCAGAACAGGCCCCAGGCGGCGTACCACAGCAATAGACCGAGGCCCGGACCCCACTTTCGGGTGAACAGCAGGTGCAGCAGGAAGGGCGCTGCGATGGCGGGATGAATGTGAGGCTGGTGCATGCCGATGGCGATGGGCGCCACCATCGCGGCGAGCAGGTAGCCCGTCGTATCACGGCGAAGGAAGAGCCTTAACCACACCAAGCTGATGATGAGGTGCGGCGTCATGGCGTACCACGTCGACGCGGTGATCAACACCTGCGGTGAGGTGGCGAGCAACACGGCCGCGAGCGCGGGCCCCCACTTCGACGGCGGCAGCACGCGTTGGGCAACCGAAGCGGTCAAGAGTGGGATCGCTCCCGCCGTGACCGCGTGGGCCCAAGGACCCAGACCAAGTTTCAGGAAAAGAGCGATCCAAACGCCATTTCCTGGGAGATAGTTCGGTCCCCAGACGCCGTGGACCGCGTCGAACCGAACCCACTGGGGCTGAAGCTGGCCGGCGCGGTCTGCCCACTCGGGCTCGATCGGCTGAACCAGATGGCCATTAGCCAGGGTGTGGGCTTGGAATCCCGCCAGGAACTCATCGAGGGATAGGGGCGTTCGCAGGTGCACCCCGTCGACGCCGGCCACGGCGATGACGGTGGCGAAGATCGCGCTGACGGCGATGAGCACCCGTGGGGTGAGCCACCGGGGCAGGGGGGCGCGCACTCGATGACCCACCAAGGCCGTGAGCACGAGCAAGGCGGCTCCGATGCCCAGCCATACGGGGTCCTGGAGTCGGAACTGCTCCACCAAGACCCCCGCAGCGAAGCTTCGCCACAGGTCGAAGGCAGGGTCCAAGCTTACGAACGCGCCATAGCCAACCGCGAGTCCCATCACCGCAGCGCTGAGCCACCACGCTCGGGTCAGCAGGGCAGATGGGGACTTCATGGCGGCGTTTCGACCCTCGGACAGCTCATGCTGTCTACGGTACGACAGGCTTGAAGGGCCCGAGCGTGTCGTGGAGGATCTGTGCGTGTGGGGTCAGGTCGGCCTCGAACAAGACGCCGGTGTAGCCCATGGAGCTCGCGGTCATGGGCGGCGGGAACGGGGCGGCCTTAATCCAGGCTTGTTGCTTGGTATACGAAGCGGCGACCCAACGCCGTTCGACCTGTGGCCAGGCCGGCCCCATGCTGGCCATGGCGATGCGCTCAGCGCGACCCGCGTCTTTGAACTTCCGCTTGAGGTCGCGGTACAGCAGCTCGCGACTGGCCACTGACAGGGACAACGGGTCGGCGCCTTGGGCCTCTCGGCACAGGGATGCGTAGTTGATCCAGCCTTCGATGTCCGATTCCGTGAGGACCAGCTTGTCCTCGTCGGCGATCGACCATGCGGCGATGCGATTCTCGAGGATTGCACCGGCGTTTGGGTAGCGTTCCGCGTTGAGGGGCCCGGAGCCATCGAGGGCAATCCAGGCGGCCGTGCTCCGCCGTTCGGCGGCTTTCATACCGGCGAAACCGGTGATTTGGACGATGAGGTCTTTGGCCTTGGTCAGGTCAGCGCGGACCGCGGCGGGGTCGGAGGTGTAGTGCGCCCCGAGGTCCCGGAGCAGCACATTCCGGCGGGTGGCGTTCACCTTGCGCGCGGACAGCACCGCCACGTAGTCGATGGCGACGTTGGCGTCGGTACACGACAGGCCCGGGGCGACTTCGGTCGCTGTGCCCGTACAAGCCGCGACTGGCGACATGACCGAGCAGCCAGAGAGGGCGAAGAGCAGCATGAGCGTACGCATAGGTCCCCGTATCGCGGCGTGGGTCGCTCTACCCGCCGGCGCCGAGCAACCAGTAGGGGCTGCCGTGCAATTGCGACTTGAGCTGCGTGATTTCGTCTGGACGAAGCTCGAACATCTTCGGCTGGCCGGTCTGCGGATCGGGCTGCACCGCGAACCAACGCTGGGTGGTCTTGTGCTGGTACACCTGAAGGCCCCGTGGGTCGTCATAGACCATGTCCAAGTCGCTCATCCGCAGCTGGCCGGGATCTTCGGACTCTTCTTCGGCGCCCTCCTCGGACTCGGGCTCTTCGACGGGCTCGGGCTCGGGCTGGAGGGCCTCGATGACTTCTTCGACCTCCCATCGCAGCTCGAGGGACAACGTCTTTAGGAGGCTCTGGAGATATTCCTCGACGCTGACTCGATCCGACGCACTCAGGGCGGCGTTGAGCAGCTCATCTTTGATGGTTTCGCGCTCTTTCCACCCGGCCGACTTCAGTCGGTCGACGATGGACTGCAAAGTGGCCTGTTCCGGGAACGTGGACATGCCGATCTCCATGAGGGCGGTCGGCGTATCCAGACGGACTGCCCCTCGCATCCCTGCTACGATCAGGTGCCATGAGCTACTTCCCCCACTTCACAAAAGAAGAAATAGGCATCTTTGATGCTGCATCTTCCATCGTTCAGGTCCCCGCTGGCGGCTATCTGCTGCGCCGAGGCGAACCGGGCGGCGACCTGTACCGGGTCGAGGAGGGCACGCTGGAGGTGGTCGATCGCCGGGCCACACCGGTCGTGATCTTGGCGTCATTGCAGAAGGGGGACGTGGTCGGTGAGATGTCGTTCTTGGACAATAGTCCTCGGTCTGCGGACGTGCGCGCGGCGTCCTCCGCCACGGTCCGGCGTTGGGCCCACAATGATCTCAAGACACTGCTGAGCCGGGAGCCGACGCTGGCAGCCCGATTCTTTGAGGGCGCTGCGCGAACTGCAGCGGCCCGGATGCGGACCTTGGCGACGACCGCGGTGGCGGGTGGGTTGGGCCGCGGAGACGGTTCGAGCGCCCCTGCGATGGAGCGGACCCGCACCGAGGTGTTGGCGTTGGCCACAAGCACCAAAGAGGCCCTGCTCCAGGCGGACTCGGACTTGCGCGCTGCCCCGCTGGACCCGGAATCGGTGGCTGGGGTGCGCCGGGTCTTGGATCGCCTTCAGGTCCAGGTCGCCGAGCTGTTCGCGGGGTTGCCCGAGCCTGAGATGGCCGACCATGCCGCCACGTTGCTGGGTCGAGAACTGCAGCCGTACCTGGTGCGCAGCGTATTTGCCGAGCGCTGCATTCGCCGCGTTCAAGGCAGCGTTGGCACCCACGAGATCATCGCCCACGTCCTTGTGGACACCGCGACTGGCGATGGCCAACTGGGAGAGGTCATCGATCGGTGGATGCTCGATCGACCCACGTTGCAGGCCCATCGAGGGGCGCGGGATGGTCTGGTCAAGCCCGTGGCAGACTCGCTCCCAACGCATCGAAATAGAAGGATTCTCGTGCTGAATGCGGGAACGGGCTCCCTGGTGGCCGCGCTGTCCATGGCGGTGTCGAGCGCCCCTACGGTCATCACCGTGGTCGATCCGTCTCGGGATGCCCTGGCGTTTCTGGACGCGGGAGTCACCGTTCGACCCCGAAAGGTCGAGCTCCGCACCAAGCAAGAGAACCTCGTCCAGCTGGCCCTCGGCCGTGGCTCCTTGAGCCAGTCCGACTTCGACGCGGTCGTGGTGCATGGGTTGCTCGAGTACATGCCCGATCGCATCGCGCTCTCGTTGCTTCAACAGGCCGGCCAGCGCTTGGCGCCCGAGGGGCGTGTTTTTGTGACGGCACTGAGCCATACGCCAGATGGACCCTTCCTTGATCGCGTGCTGAACTGGCCCAGCGTTCGTCGCACCCCCGAGCGCCTATTGCGTCTCTTTCGCCGCGCCGGATTCGAGCCTCACCCGGAGCCAGCCAGGGTTGACGGATTGTTGGTGGTCGCCGCTGGTCAGGTGTCAGACGAGAAATCGGCGTAAACTTCGTACCGAACCGATCCGACTGGGACTCGCGGTGCTTGCGCCCATGGATACGGCTGCGCTAACGTCCGGCCCGTCTCGCCGGGACCTGTTGAGTCCCGCTTGAACCAACCCCCAACCTGGTGTGTTTCATGATGCTGCGCTCTTGGACTCTGGCGAGCCTGCTCGCGCTCGCTGCATGTACGGGTACGCCCGCCACTCCCGGAACGGGCTCGGCGGGGACAGATGCTCCTGCAGGTACCGATGCCCCCAAGCCGGCGCCCCTGGGCGATATGAATCCGGCGGATTTGGACGCTGCGGCCGACAAGAAGTTCACCTTGGTGCCCTCTCCCGTAGAGACCCAAGGAGCCTTGGAATCGGCGGGCATCGACACCAAACTCGCCACGCTGATCACCAAGCGTGAGATGCAGTTTGATGACCAAGACTTGGACGATGTGGCAGTTCGAACCGGCGTTGTGATCGCCGACATGCTGCTCACCGTCAAGACGGCCGACGATGCCACGCTCATCTCGCACCTCGAGAGCATCAAGCTCGGGATGAAGACGCTCAAGGGCGGCGACGACATCGAAAAGACCATCGCCGAGATCATCGACCGCGTGAAGGGCGAAGCCGTCACCCGCGATGACCTCCTCAAGGAGCTCGACGAGCTGTCCGGGGCCATCATCCCCGAGCTCAAGTTCAACGGCGTCAACCGGATCGTGCCGCTGATTCAGGCCGGTTCCTGGCTTGAAGGCGCGAACTTGGTGGCCCGCGCCTCCAAGGCCAAGGGTCAGCCCTCCGCCGCTGACGCGATCCTCAAGCAGCCCAAGGTGGTCGAGTACTTCATCGAGTATGTGGGCGGCGAAGGCAAGGACAAGGCGCCTGCGGCCGTGACCGAAAAGCTGACCTCTTCGCTCGAAACCCTCAAGGGACTGGCCGCCAAGCCCGAGAGCTTGAATGAGGCCGACATCGATGTGGTCATTCAAGTCACCGAAGACGTCCTTGCTCTGCTCTAGACGTCTCGCCCACCCCCGACTGGGAGGCCCCGTGCTCAAGTCTCTGTTCCTGATTGCTGCGCTTGGCCTGTCCACCACCGCGTTCGCCGACGAGGCTGAAGCTGAGTCGTGCCTGCGCACGAAGGTGTGGGATGGCTACGCTAATGGCTGGGGCATTCGCACCATGACCACGGCCACCCTGGACTATGGTGCGACCCGCAACTACCTGGTGACGTTCTACCCGAACAAGGAGTACCAGATCCAGACGTGCGGCGATGGCGCCGTGACCGACCTGGATGTGGTCATCTACGACTTGGACGGCAAGGTTCAGAAGCGTGACGAAACCGGTGGTAAGACGCCGTCTGTCATGTTCAAGACCGACAAGATCGCCACCTACTATGTCGTTGTGCACGCCAAGGAATTGACGGCCTCCGACGCCAAAGCCGGTGTGGCCGTGGCCGTTACCTACCGCTGATCCACCCGGACCGGGACCCGAATGCTCTCGGCCCACCTTGAAGATCGATTCCGTGAAGCGCTCGGCGAGCGAAACACAGCCGAGCGCAACGACTCGATCCGGTTCGCCGTAGACTTCACGCGCATGCTCGCCCATGTGCTCCCCGAAGAGCTCGACGACTTCGGGGTCGACGCCATGGGCGATGCGCTGCTCGCCCGCACGGAGCTCACGTCCGAAGAGGTGGACGGCCTGCTGGAGCTGGCCCTGTCTCCCGAGCACCGCACAGCGGTGAGTGAGGATGAACTTCGTGCCTTTGGGGCGCGTTTTGGTGGAGCCGAGGAGCAGGCGCTGCGGGCTGCCGTGGTCGAAGAGCTCGATCTTCGGGCGTTTACCGAGCGCTATGGGTCCGCAGAGGCGCTGCTTCTGCTCGACGCGCTCTTTGCCGTGTGCGCGGTGGATGGGCGGATCGACCGCGGTGAGATCGGCCGCCTTCAGCATGCGGCGAACGAGCTGGGCATCGACGCGATGCTCGTCGGCGCACTCTTTCGAAAGCACGACCCTCGCCATGCGGCCGGGGATCACTCCTTCGACCTAGAGGGGTTGACCGAGCTGGTCATCGGTCGGTCCAGCGTGGCGCATATCGCCTTGCCTGACCCCCAGGTGGCGCTGCGGCACTCGCGCATGGTGCGCACCGAGCTTGGATGGCGAGTGGTGGACCTGGGCAGCGGTCGCCCGACTCTGCTCAATGGAAGCTCGGTGAGTGCCGCGCCCTTCAACCCGGGAGATGAGCTCCGGGTGGGCCCGTATCGCTTGGTCCTCGACGCCGATGGCAGTGAGGTCACCGTCTTTGGCAGCGGCGCCTTCTCCTCCCTCACCGTTCGGGATGTGAGCCGAACGATCCCGACCCGCGGTGGCCCGCTGGTGCTGCTGGACGAGGTCGAGTTTACCGTGTTTAGCGGCGAAGTCATCGCCTTGGTGGGCCCGTCGGGCGCGGGCAAGACCACCCTGCTCAATGCCATCGCCGGCATCGCGCCGCCCGATAGCGGTCAGGTGCTGCTCGACCGGTCCGACTTCCACGGCCTGCTCCAGTCCGACCGAAGCATGGTGGGCATTGTTCCTCAAGAAGACGTGGTTCATGGTGAGCTGACGGTCGAAGAGAGCCTGCGCTATGCGGGCCGTTTGCGATTCTCTCGCGATGTGAAGGGAGCGACCATTCAGGGCGAGGTCGACCGGGTTCTTGGCGAGCTGGGCATCGATCACATCCGCACCAGCCGTATTGGCAGCGCTCTCAAGCGCGGGATCTCCGGCGGGCAGCGCAAGCGCGTGAATCTGGGCCAGGAGCTGCTCACCCGCACCACGCGGGTGTTGTTCTTGGATGAGCCCACGTCCGGCCTGGACCCGCAGACCGCTCAGGACATCGTGAGTCAGGTGCGGCAGCTCGCCGACGATGGCCGCATCGTCTTTATCGTCACGCACGACGTGAGCCCCGCCATCCTGGCCATGGTGGACCACTTGATGGTGCTGGCGGCTGGCGGTCGGCTCGCGTGGTTTGGGCCTCCCGATGAAGCCTGCGAGTATTTTGGGGTGCGAAGCGCCGATGAGATCTTCGCGCGTCTGCCAGATCAGTCTCCGCAGGCGTGGAAAGAGCAGTATCGAGAAGGCAAAGCCTATCGGAAGTACGTGCGAACGCGACAGCACCTGTTGGGGCTGGAAGGGGTGGAGGCCACGGATCAGAAGCGGAAGCGGGCCCGGCGCTCTTCCTTTCTGCAATACCTGACGCTCACCCGCCGATACTTTGCAGTAAAAATGCGAGATTGGGTTGGAACCAGCGTGCTTTTGGCTCAAGCCCCCATCCTGGGTTTGGCCATGGTGTTGGTCTTCCCACAGGCCGACAAAGCCACCATGTTCATGATGGTGCTGTCCGCTCTGTGGTTTGGCGCGTCCGCCGCCGTGCGAGAGCTCATCTCCGAGCGGTCCATCTGGCGGCGTGAGTCGCGAGTGGGCCTCATGCTCCTTCCGTACATGGCCAGTAAAGTGACGGTTCTCGGCTTGCTTGTGGGCCTGCAGTGCCTTGTGCTGTCCGGCGTCATCTACGGCGGGCTCGCCATGTGGGAGTTCGAGTACAGCTTCTTGGCATTGTCCGGCGTGGCCATCGGTACGGGCCTGGTGGGCATGGCTATGGGGCTCTTGGTGAGCGCGTTGTTCAGCAGCAGCGAAGCCGCGGTGGGCACGCTTCCCTTGCTCTTGATCCCCCAGATCACCTTCGGCGGCTTGCTGGTGTCCCTCAAGGACATGCCGGAGGCCGCGGGCATCGTCGTCTACGGCATCGTCACTCGCTTCGCGTTTGAGGCGGCCATCAAGTCCGGCAACAAGCTGTACCAGCCCGCCGAGATGGGCCGATCCGACAAGGTCAGCCACATCAAGATCCCGCTGTACGACCTGGGGATGCGCACCTCCGATGGGTGGGAGGGCATCCCGCTGATGTGGCTCTTTGCGATCTTGGCGGCGTGGTGCGTGGGCATGCTGGCCATCACCACCTGGCTCGTGCATCGCAGCCGCGTCGGGAACTGACGGGTGTCAGGCGTTCCCTGTGGTGGTCGGCATCGCCTTCATCGAGTAGATGGCGGGGCATAGGAGGCCCCATGGCTCGGGTTGAAGTACACGGCGGCGCGGTGACAGACGGGCGCATTGCCACCCTCAATGTCCGCTTGGTCAACCTAGGAGAACGAAGCTTGGACCGTGATCAAGCTCTGTCCTGGATGAAAGATGGCCACACCTTCATTCCTGTGGTGAACGGCGAAGACCACCCAGCGTTGCAGCTGGTGGAGATCGTCGAAGGTGACGACGTACAGCATATGATTCGGGCGGACCACCAGGCCGTCGCCCAGGACTCCCTTCCGTTCGAGTAGCACGGTTAACCTGGGTTTTTCTGGGTTTCGCGCGACGCCGTGAACACGGCCGCTGACAGTCTGTCGAGGTCCATCCATCGTGGCAGGCGGTGCTGACAGGGTGTCTGACTTGGCCGGGGAATCCCCCCGCCGACGGCTCGGATGCGGCGGCACGGGACTTGCTGGGAGGGGTGCATGACTCGACTGATCCCCATCGTCCTGATTCTGGCTGGCTGCATTAAGGCCGTAAAGCCGGAAGCGGCTGCCTCGGCCGAAACGGAGGCGCTGGCCGCTCCACCACGGCTCCCGGCGCCCAGGGCGGGCACGTACGCCCGTGTGCCCTCCAAAGCCAAAGATCCCATTGTGCAATCGGTGGTTGGAGGTCGAACCTTGGACGCGTCGCTCGCCGGCGCGGCGGCTGGGCTTGCGCTTGGGGCCGCTCAGCGGTCGGGCGGATTCACCCGTCGAGAAGTACGGGAAGCATCGTGGCAAGCCGGATATCCATGGCCGGTATTGGCGATGGGCACCTGGTCCACCGGCGAGGCCGGAGCGCCGCCCGCAGGCGTGACGACGTGGTTGGCTGCCCAGCCCGCCGATCGAGACGTGGGCGTGGTGCGGGCCCGAGGTGAAGGCCGTGATTTGTGGGTCGCGCTGGCCGGCAAAGAGCAGATCCATCTCGGGGTCATCCCGCGCGAGATGGCTGCGGGTACGCCCCTAAACCTGCCTCCCCACGCTGGAGGCCAGTGGCGGGTGTCCGACGGGAGCGGCGTCTACCGCGAAGGCAGTCTCACCGACGGCATCAACCTGGTTTTGGACGTACCGGGGGAGTGGGTGATTCAGCTGCTCGACCCGGGTGGCGACTTGGCGCGGATGACGATTTATGTAGACGAAGAACCGCCTCCATTGCCGGTTTTGCCGCCGAATAACGTGCCGGTGTCATCGCGGTCTGCGGCGCAGAAGCGGGTGGAGTATCTGCTTCAGCGCGCCCGTGATGAGTATCGAAACAGCGAGTTCATCGTGTCGCCTTTGCTCGCCCAAGCTGCGGCTGATGCGATGGAACGAGGCATAGACCCTGATGTACGGGCCAACGCGCTGGCTCCCAACGCGGAGCTGGGTGTGGGGGCGACGTGCGCTGCGGCGTCGGTGGAAGACTGCATCGACCAGCTCCTGTGGAACCCCCAGACTCGCCGGCCCTTCGTCGATGATCGGGCGTGGTCCGTCGGCACGTCCATCCGGTGGACTTCGGAAAAGGTCGAGATCTTCGCGGTCTTCGCCGGCGAGTAAGCGTGCCTCGCGGACGCGCCCCGCTCAGGCGTAGCTGCGCACTCGTGCGAGCCGCGTTCGCAGGTTCTCGTCTTTGTCGATGGAGAAGACCTTGCCGCCGCCCAGAGGCTTGAGGAAGGCGGTGAGGGACGCGGCCTCGGCCTGGGCGGGCTCTGCGAAGTCGGGCTCCCAGACATGGGCCTCGACGGTGTGGTGATCGGGGTCGTACCCCCACGCCCCGACAAAACGGCCGTCCACCACGATCATGCGTTCAAAGAGGTGCTTGACGGTGCCGAGTTGACCCACGCGACGGGCGCCAAACGCACCGACGGTGAGCCCATGGTACGCCGCTGAGACGAAGGGAGCTGCGCTCTGCGGCAGGTGGTGCAGGTTGTCCATGCCAGGGATGCCGATGGCTCGACCGGTGGCGTCGGGCACCCGGGTACAGGCGGTGAGCCGCTCGCCCACGCCTTCGATCTGCACCGGTTGCAGGTCGAGTGTATCGACCGCCGTCTTGGCCACCCGCTTACCCAGCCCGCTCCAGGCGACGAAGGCGTCTAGGGTGCTCGCGCCGCTCCATTGAAAGAAGCGTTGGGCGAGTGCTTGGGCAACTTGTGGCAGGGGCGCGTGATCTTCGGTGCCGGTGTGCGCGACCCACTCGTAGCGCTCGTGGTCGAGCTGGTGGTTCTGGGGCCGTCGGCGGATGCGGCCTGTGGCCTCCAGCTCTCGCAGGGCGGGCGGAAGCGTCGACGAGAGGCCGATCTTCTTGCCCGCATCTCCCAAACTGCGAACGACGCCATCTGGGAGGGCCTTCCGGAGGCCGGCGGTGGTGAGGGGGCCGGAGGCAAGGGCCTCGGTGATGGCGTCGCACACGTGGGCGAGCTCGTCGGCCGACACGTGCACTTTGCGCAGATCGGCCTGTCGCCGTTTGCTGGATAGGGCATCGCTAATGGCCAGGGCCAGGGGCAAGTCGGCTTTGGGAACCAGGTAAATACAGCCTCGAACGCTGGGTGTGACGCAGAGGTCACCCGTCTGCACAGCCTCGTGCACATCGGCGGCCGTCAGGTTGGGGCAGCGGGCCCGCATGGCCAAATAGGCCTCGACGCCGCCCAGGGTGCGCACCCAACCGGTGCGCGACAGCACCTGGGCCAGAGCGGTGGGTTCGGGTGCGAGCAGGTCTTGGTGATGCGCCCAAACG
>JBGCER010000680.1:0-9781 GCA_045106515.1 Myxococcota bacterium | reverse complement strand
ACTTCGACGGGGACCTCGGCATCGATGACAACGGTGCCGGCGGGGGCGAGAGCGGCAAGAAGGAGGGGCAGCATGGCCGGGGGGTAACCCTGGTGTTGGCCTCTGTCGTTATTCGTGGTGGTCCGTGACGGGGTGTGACTGCGAGTCCGCATCGACGCGGGCGTAATCATCGGGTTACGGCCGCGCGTTCTAACCGTGCGCTGACCGCGAGGATTCCATGATCCGCCTTGCCCCCCTGCTCTTTTTGGCCCTGCTCGGATGCCCGCCTCCCGCCGCTGATGTCGGTGGCGACAAGGCCATCGTCGGCGGCACCAGCCAAGATGGGCGTACGGTCAGCCTGGATCTGGGCGAGACTCTGGCCGAGATCGACGGTGTGCCCGTGGGAAGCCGTGAGTTTCTTCAGGTGGCGGCTCGACGGGCCCCCGGAGGCGGCGCGGCCCTATCCGAAGAGGACCGCCTGGCGGTGCTCAATGAACTTGTGGACCAGAAGGCGCTCTATTTGGAGGCCAAGCGCCAGGGGATCGAGCAAGATCCCAAGGTGCAACGCCAGATGATTCAGATTCTCCTTCGGCGCACCGTCTACAATCAGGTCAAGTCCAATGACTTCACCGACGAGGATCTTCGCGCCTTCTACGAGGCCCATCGGGACGACTTTGTGATCCCCGAAAAGGTACGAGCACGGCGCATTTTTGTGAAGGCTGGTCAGTCTCGCTCGAAGGAAGAAGCCAAGGTGATGGCGGACAAGGCTGTGGCCCGCATTGGCGGCGACATCGACACCTTCGTCAAGGTCGCCGGCGAGCTGTCCGAAGGTCCGTACCGCGGTCGTGGCGGTGACATGGGGCTGATCACCCGCGAGGGCCGTGCGGGCATGCCCCAAGACGTGGTGGACAGAGCCTTCTCCATGAAGCCCGGCGAGATCTCCGAGGCCTTCTGGGCGGAGGACGGCTACAACATCGTGGCGGTGGTGCTTCGCCGCGATAAGGTTGAGCGAACCTTCGTACAGATGAAGGGCGCGGTACTCAGGCGGGCCAAGGCCGAGCGCCAGAAGACCCTGTACGACGAGACCGTGGCGCGCTTGCGCGAGGGCACCGACATCAAGCTCAACCTAGACAAGTTGAACACGATGGACTTCGACGCGGCCCAACCCCCGGTCGATCCGGCGCGGCCGGGCGGCGGTCCCAAGGGGCGACCCATTCGGCCAGCGCCCGCCCCCCTCGACCCTCAAGCGCCGCCGACGATCGTGGCCCCCCCTGAGGGCTCGGAATGATCGCGATGCTCTGGCTGTGGCTCTTGGCGTCCGCCGGGGCCGCGGAGATGGTGGACGGCGTGGCTTGCGTGGTCAACGACGAGGTCATCACCTTGTCCGAGGTCTATGACTCCGCCGGCGACTACGTGACCAAGCAGTGCGGCCCCGTCACCACGGGGGAGCGCTCGACGTGTACGGATTCCGCCGAAAAGGAAGTCGCTCAGACGCTGATCATGCAGGCGCTCGTCCGGCAGAAGCTGTCCGAGGTGGACCAAGACATCACCGAGGCGGACCTCGATCGAAGCATCAACCAGATCATGCGAGAGAACGGGATCGAGTCTCGTGAGGCCTTTAAGTCGGCGTTGATCCGGGAGGGCTACACCTGGGACGTGTACCGTCAGCAGCTCAAAGATCAGGTGAGAATGCTCCGGTTCCGTGAGCTCTTTCTTCGGCCGCAGATCCAAATCTCCGAAGATGAGCTGCAGGATGCCTACCGCAGGGCGGCTCGCGAGCAGACCGGCCAAGATCAGCTCGATCTGACTTATCTCGTGTACCCGATGGACCCGGCCGCGGGCGACATGGGGGCGTTGACCCTCAAAGCCGAGCTGGTGGAAGCCGTGGCGGCCGTCACCGCGGGCACCGCGGCATTCGAGAGTTTGGGTGCCATCGCGGGGGCGGAGCCGCAGCGGGCGAATAGCACGTACCAGCCTGACCAATTGGTCGAAGAGCTCAAGCCGGTCATGCAGCTCCAAGCGGGCGAAGTGGGCGGCCCGTACCGGCTTGGCAATAGCTATTTTGTAATCCGGCTGAATCGAAAGATCAGTGGTACACCGCCGCCTTTTGAGCAGGTGCGCGATCAGCTTGAGCAACAGCTGGCCGAGCAGAGGCTCAGCGATGAAGCCGAGCAATGGTACCTGCACGCTCGCCGTTCGGCGGCCGTCCGCTGTACCTTTGGCACCCCTGAGTGATGGTTTGACGCCGCTGTTGGTCACCCCTGGCGACCCGGCTGGCATCGGTCCTGAGATCGCCTACAAGGCGTTGGCAGCCCGGCCCGCTGGGAGTCGCCCGGTGGTTGTGGTGGGTGATGCTTTGGCGATGGCGCAGGCCCGGCAAGGGGTGGCGGATGGACCGGCGCTGGTGTCGGTTCAGGGGCCGGTCGCCGTGCCGGGTGCGGTCGCCGTTTGGACCCCAAAACATACCGATGAACCTATTGAAGTCGCCAGCATTCGCGCGAGCGTTGCTGCGTGCCTCGCTGGCGAAGCTGCAGCCTTGGTCACCGGGCCCATCCACAAGGCGCGCTTGGCGGCAAAGGGTTTCGCCTTTCCGGGCCATACGGACTTTCTGGGTCACCTCTGCGGCGTGAGCCGCCCGGTCATGGCCTTTATTGGTGGGTCACTGCGGGTTTCCCTGGCCACCGTTCACCTGCCGCTGCGCGATGTGGCCGACGCCCTGACCGTGGATGGATTGGAGCACGTCATCCGAACGACCGCCCAGGCCATGACCTTGGAGGTCGAGCGCCCTCGTGTGGCGGTCTGTGGGCTCAATCCCCACGCGGGCGATGGTGGCCTCCTTGGCACCGAAGAACAGACGGTGATCGGGCCCGCCGTACAGGCGTGTGCGCGCGATGGGATTGACGTTCGAGGACCCATTTCGGCGGAAGCCGCGTTTCGCTTGGCCGCGAGCGGGGGCGTCGACGTGGTGATCGCCATGTACCACGACCAAGGGCTCGCTCCGCTGAAGCTCGTGGACTTTGGTCGAAGTGTGAATTGGACACTTGGGTTGCCTATAATTCGCACTAGTGTTGATCACGGCACCGCCGATGACATCGCGGGCCAGGGCATCGCGGATCCGGCCAGCTTGGTGGCGGCCATGGACCTGGCGGAGCGGCTTGTGGCCCGTCGAGAACAGCTCGATCAGGACTAGGGCTCGAAGAATGCGGGGCACTCTGGCGACCCTGCGATGCTCGCCCACTCGATGTTCGGGCCGAACAGGGCGCACTCAACCGGGGCATCGGGCGCGTCGAACACGACCAGCAGGGCCGATGGGGGTGCCTGACACGTAAATCGGGTGGAGCGACCCAGGCTCACCCGGTCCAGGTCGACCTCGACACCCAGTCGCACGCCCACCTCATCGGTCGAGCCGTCGGCGGCCCGCCGGATGGAGGGCACTGGGTGGGCCTCAGAGGGACCTCGGTCGTCGGCGAGCCACAGCTCGGCTCCGTCCGTCCAACCCGACGTCTGTGCGGTGAGCGTCCACTCGGTCTGGTCTTCATCGCACGCCCACTCGACGTTCAACAACTCGGTGGGCCGGGGCTCGGGCGACTGGGGAATGGCGCTTGGAGCAAGTCGGCATCCCAGTAAGAGCATGGGTGCCAGACGCAGGAGCGCCCACCCAGACGAATGTCTAGGTGGGCGCTGATTCACTGCGAGGAACCTACTGTGCGGTCCACGCGTCAAGCTCGTCACATCCGTCCATGTTGGCGAATGCGGTCTTGAACTCGTCCTTGAACGCCTGGTTGGCGGCGGTCTCGGCGATGATGACGCAGTCCACGACGGCCGTGCCTTCGTACTCGAAGAGCTCGATGCCCCAGACGAGGGTGGCCTGGTCGTTGCGATTGCAATCCAAGAAGCTGCTGACGCCGTCTTCTTGTTCGTTGATGCCGACGATGTCGAGCGAGACCTTGTACTGGTCCCACCAACCGTCTTGCTGCGAGCTGCCCTGAGCCATGTCGTGCTCTTCGCCCCACCAGTTGGCCTGGGCGCCGCCACCTGCACTGTCGTGCATGTAGAGGATGGAGCCGGAGCCCCAACCGCGGGTCTCGACCGTCGCGTCCCACTTGGCAGCGGCGCAGGTCGGGGCCGGGAAGTACGAGATGGTCGCATCGCCGGTGTAGGGGTTGCAGCCGGCGTAGTCGCCAGCGGAGAGGGCGCCGTTCGCGGGGAACGTGGCTGCGGGATCGCAGTCCACGGTCACGTCGGTGTCGCCATCAGTGTCGTCGGTGGTACCGGTACCGTCGGGACAGGCGGTCAAAGCCAGCAACGATCCCAGAACCAAAAAGGGAGTAAGAGTCTTCATTTTGCGTCTCCTGTGTTGTCCCGAACCAGCCGGGAACGACAGAGCATCACACGCAGAGCCGCACCCCGCAACCCTGCGTATTGTGTCGGCTGATGGGGAATATTTAGGCGGAGTCCGGTGTGGGCGCCGCGGGCGTTCCGGCAGATCTGCGCGCTTGAACCCGGAACAGCGACGTCTCGATCTGCTGCAAGAGCTTCTCTAGGCCCTCTCCAGACAAGGCGGATGCCGGCACGCCGCCGTGTCTTCGCAGCACGGTGTCGAGTTCGGCGGGCTTGGCAATATCGGCCTTGTTCCAAACTAATATGCGAGGCGTTTTGTCGATGCCTAAGTCTTGCAGGATCCCGTCTACGCTCTGCATATAGGCTTCCACCTCCCCGTCGCTCGCGTCGAGCACATGCAGCAACAGATCGGCCTCTTCCAGCTCTTCGAGCGTCGCCTTGAAGGCCCGCACGAGGGTCTTGGGGAGATCTTCGATGAACCCAACCGTGTCGGTGATCAAGATCTCGCGTTCCATGGGGAATCGGAATCGACGACTGGTGGGGTCGAGGGTGGCGAAGAGCTTGTCGGCCGCCAGCACTTCGGACTTGGTCAGTCGGTTGAGCAGCGTGGACTTGCCGGCGTTGGTGTAGCCGACGATGGAGACGACGGGGATCCCCGACCGCTGTCGCTGCTTGCGTCGGGTCGCGCGATGCTGACCCAGCGTCTTTAGCTGACGCTCCAGGCGGGTCAGCCGCTCTTGAGCGCGCCGTTTATTGATTTCTAGCTTGGTTTCGCCTGGACCACGACCACCGATTCCACCGGTGAGGCGGGACATGGCCGTGGGCATGATCGCGAGCCGTGGCATGCGGTAGCGGAGCTGCGCGAGCTCGACTTGTAGCTTTCCTTCCCGACTTTTAGCCCGTTGGGCGAAAATATCCAAGATGAGCTGGGTGCGGTCCAAGACGCCCAGCTCGGTGGTGGTGGCGATGTTTCGGAGCTGGCTCGGAGACAGCTCTCGGTCGAAGATCAGCGCGTCGGCGTCCAGGTGCATCGAGCGCAAAATAAGCTCTTGCAACTTGCCTTTTCCGACACATGTGCGGGGGTCGAGCTTATCGCGCCGCTGCATCACGACGTCGACCACCACCAAGCCGGCGGTCTGCGCCAGCCGTTCGAGCTCCGCCAAGCTGCGGCGGGCGCGCTCAACATTCCCCAGGGTCAGCCCCACCAAAATCACGTTCTGCGCGCCCTCGACCCGCTGAAGCTGAGGGCTGCGCGCGAACTGGGACTCCAGGTCGGAGATGAACGCGTCCCAGTTGTCACTCCAGGCCTGGACCGACGCCACG
This sequence comes from Myxococcota bacterium, assembly GCA_045106515.1. Taxonomy (GTDB): domain Bacteria; phylum Myxococcota_A; class UBA796; order UBA796; genus REDI01. The sequence continues at coordinate 4,138 of JBGCER010000680.1, read as the reverse complement.
TCCACCACATTGGTGGTGCGCTTTTCGGTAGGCGAGGGGGGCAGCAGATGTGCGAACTGCACGGCTCCCGGGAGCCCGCTGTCGAGGACCCGAATGGTGATGACGGCGTCGAGCTGCAACAGCGCCAGGTCGGTCAGGTCGTCTTCGCTCAGGCCGTCGGGGCGGAGTGAGGTATGTACAAGTCGAACGCCGCGAAAACGGGAGGCACCCGCCCGTCTTGCCCCCAAATCTGGGAGGAAGAGGCGGTGGGCGTCGCCGACGACCACCTTATCTACCCGTCCCTGCCGGTCCAGCAAGATGCCGATTCGGCGCCCTGTATCCCTGGACAGCTCCGTGAGGGTTCTCGCTAGAGGGGCCGAGATGAAATCTGCGCGGGGCACCCGGCGTCGGTACAGCCCGCGCAGGGCCTTGCTCTGGTGGGTTTTTAGGCCCTCGGTGTTTCCGAAAATGGTGTCCAGGAGAGCCTCTTATTCTAGGAGGAGGAAGCGGACTTTGGAGTTCGAGGCCACACAGCGAGGCTGACCCAGCCAGCGATGAAGGCCACCCCGCCCAAAGGTGTGATGGCGCCGAGCCAACGCCAGCTACCACCCAAGGCCAGGGTTAGGACTGGCATGAGGTAGAGCGACCCGGCGAATAGGGCGATGCCCACGACGAAGAGCGCGCCGACGACGGCGGGCTTGCGTGGGTGCGCGGCGACGCCGAGCAGGGCCAGAGCGTGGATGAGGTGGTACCGACTGGCGGTGTGCCACACCTCGATCAGGTGTTCGTCGACATGGCCGTCTAAACTATGTGCTCCAAAAGCGCCTAATGCGACTCCGAGGGCGCCGATTACGCCCGCGATGGTCCACCACATCCTGCCTCCGTCCTCGGCTAGAGCGCGGCCCTGACCGCCTCGACTACGTCTTCGGGTGTGGGAAAGCCTTCATAGGTCTTCTTCGCCACCAGGGAGCCATCGACGCGAACCTCGTAGATGCCGCCGTGACCCTTGATCAGCTCCGCTTCAATGTCCAGGTCCTTCCGGAGTTGCTCCACCGCACGGGTGGCTCGCGGAAGGTAGTTTCACGACACGCAATAGGTGATGCTGACCATACGTCCTCCAGGGTCCAACTCTATGCACGATGAACCGCAGGGGCTAGGACTGCCTACATGAGCAAGGCTACCGATCGGCTAGACCGGATGATTTCGCTGGTGCGACGATACCGGCCCCGGTTGCGCCTTGTGGACCGAAACGAGGTGCGCTGGTTCGCGCTGTGTGGCGAGGCGATGCGGCCGGTGGTGGGCGAGGTCAATCGTAAGTTCACAACGGTGCTCGGTGACACGGTGTATTTGCCAGGTCCCGTCGATAGTTTCGACCGAGAGCACCTGGCTGCGGTGCTCGCGCATGAGTTGGTGCATCAGCTCGACCAACAGCAGTTTGGGCCCTGGTTTTACCTGTCCTACGGCATCGCTGCTCCCGCGGTTCGCACGGCGAGGGCCATGTGGGAACGTCGCGCCTACGCCGTTGATTTGATGTTGGCCTTTGAGCGGGGTGGGTCCCCGGCCGTCCTGTCCACGCTGGACCGGCTTGTCGATGTCTTTGCGGGTCCATCCTATGGATTCATGTGGGCGGGTCAGGCGTCGGCGCGCGCCTACCTCCAGCCCATCGCCGACGAGGTGCTGCAAGGCACCCTGGCTCGCCGCGCGCCGTATGATGCAATCCTCGCGGCGTGGCGCGGCGAGGATGAGATGGAGGGTGTGTGAGCGTCAAGGGCGTCATCGTGGCCGCGGGGTACGGTAGTCGACTTCTTCCGATTACAAGGGTTGTACCAAAAGAACTCCTGCCGCTTGTGGACCGTCCCGCCATCGACTTCATCGTCCAGGAGTTCGTGGAAGCGGGGATCGAGGAGCTGCTCGTCATCACCAGCCGGCGAAAGCGGGCTCTCGAAGACTGGTTCGACCGTGACCCGGAGCTCGACGAGGTGTTCGCCCGAGAAGGCGCGACGGACAAGTTGCGTCGGAGCCAACCCCCGAAGATCCGCGCCTACACGGTGCGCCAGACCACGATGGGTGGCACGGGCGACGCGCTTCGGCTCGTTCGAGCCTTTGCCGGCACCGACCCCGTGGTGGTGGCCTACCCCGACGACCTCTTCGTCGGCTGCAATGTGACGTCCCAGCTCATCGAGGCCCACGCCCAGACCGGGTGCTGCGCGCTCATCGCCGAGGACTTGGGTGACGTAGACGTGTCCCGCTACGGCGTGTTGGACGCGGTCACGGAAGGTGAGCTCTTAAGGGTGCGACGCATCGTCGAGAAGCCGCCGGCCGGAACCGAGCCGTCGAAGATGGTGACGTACGGACGATACCTCTACACACCCGAGTTCTTTCCGGTGTTGGACGCGCATTTTGAGCGACACACGTCTGGCGAGTTCTATCCGATGGGCGCCATCGAGCAGATGGCGGGCGACGGCAAGGTTGTGGCCGCGCTGCTTCAGGGATCGCGTCGAGATACCGGCACGGCCCTCGGCTATATGAAGGCCACCATCGATGAGGCCCTGGCTCGACCCGACCTTGGTCCTGCACTTAGAGCGTGGTTGAGCGAACGACTGCAGTCGTGATAGCGTGAGCGGCCTTCCGGTCCCGGCCGGCGGAGCTGCGTTTCACCTGGAGAGTTGTGTATGCCAAAGCCGCGTTCCCACTCTGGGGTGCCCAGCTCGCGAGTCGCTTCGCGCTTGACCTCGACGGACTCTCGGTCGGCGATCAATGCGTCGCCGCGCCCGGTGTTGCGGGTGCAGACGACGCCCGCTCCCCGCACTCGGCTGAGCGCGCTGCTCGGGTGGTTGCCGGAAGTTGTGGCCATCTCCGTGTTGGTGGCCATCGTGGCTGTGGTGGTTTCGGCGCTGGTCTAGAGCCCTCGACGCGTTGACCGCGTTACGCCCGCTGCCCAACTTGGAAGCGGTATGAGCTACGACCACATCAGCATCGAGGCGCGTTGGCAGGCGTACTGGAAGGACAATGATACCTTCCGAACGCCTGAAGATCGCACCAAACCAAAGTACTATGTGCTGGATATGTTCCCGTATCCATCGGGGTCTGGGCTCCACGTGGGCCATCCCAAGGGGTATGTGGCGACCGATGTGGTGGCTCGCGCCCGCCGCATGATGGGCTTCAACGTGCTCCGGGTCATGGGCTGGGACAGCCTCGGTCTGCCCGCGGAACGCCAGGCGGTTCGCGAGGACAAGCACCCGAGCGAGGTCACCACCCGCAACGTCAAGACGTTTAAGGATCAACTTGCCTTTTTGGGCTTGTCCTACGACTGGTCTCGCGAGCTCGCGACCAGCGACGCCGAGTACTACAAGTGGACGCAGTGGATCTTCTTGCAGCTGTACAACAAGGGGCTCGCCTATCAGGCCGAGGTTCCGGTCAACTGGTGCCCCGCGCTGGGCACGGTCTTGGCCAACGAAGAGGTTGTAGACGGCGTCTACGTAGAGACCGGAGACCCGGTCGAGCGCCGCCTGATGAAGCAGTGGATGTTCCGCATCACCGACTATGCCGAGTCCCTCTTGGCGGGTCTGGACACGGTGGACTGGCCCGAAGGCATCAAGACCATGCAGCGGGAGTGGATCGGTCGGAGCGAGGGTGCGCGATTTGCGTTCAAAGTCGCGGATCATGACGCTTCGTTCGAGGTCTTTACGACGCGGCCCGATACGCTCTTCGGATGCACCTACGCGGTGCTAGCCCCGGAGCACCCGCTTGTGCAGCGGATCACCACCGCAGCCCAGGCCGAGGCTGTGCAGGCCTACCAAACGACAGCCGGTAAGCGGTCCGAGCGAGATCGGACGTCAGCGGCTGTGGATGCCCCCAAGACCGGCGCGTTCACGGGCGCCTACGCCGTGCATCCCATCACCGGCCAGCCCGTTCCCATCTGGATCTCGGACTATGTGCTCGCCCACTACGGAACGGGCGCCGTGTTCGCTTGTCCCGCCCACGATGAGCGAGATCACGCGTTTGCCCATACCTTCGACCTGCCGATCGTCGAGGTTGTGGCCGGTGGCGAAGACGTTCAGGCTAAGCCGTATCTGGGCGATGGCCCGCACGTTCAGAGCGACTTCTTGGATGGTCTGGACATCGCGGCCGCCAAGACGCGGATCATCGAGTGGCTCGA
>JBGCER010000679.1:0-15801 GCA_045106515.1 Myxococcota bacterium | reverse complement strand
GCGCCACCGCCTGGTCGGTCACCGTGTGGCCCTCGGCGCAAACCACGTGGCCCGCTGCATAGGGCCCGTCCTCCCTCTCCGGGTGGGGAATGCGCAGCGCTTCAAGAACGTCGATGTCCGTGTCCGTGTCCGTGTCCGTGTCCGTGTCCGTATCTGTGTCCGTGTCCGTGTCCGTATCTGTGTCCGTGTCGGCGTCCGCCACACCGGTGTCGGAGTCGGTCTCCGGCCCCGCCGTACAGCCCCACAAGGCCATCCACAAAAACGCGCTGCGCATCTCGATGGCCCTCCGCGGGCCATGTCCGACATTGGCCTGACCCTACGCAACCTGTATCCCAACGCTTCGTCGCAATCTGGCAGACTCCCACAATGCTCCTGCTCCTGTCCCAGCTCGTACAACCCGCCACCGCTGCCGAAAGCGACCTCGAGTTGCACGTCGAGCCCGTGATGGTGCCGGCCACCTCCCAGGTACCCCTCGACACACTACTTTGGGTCAACCTGGAACATCGACTGGGGCCGGCGGGGGCCGTCGCCGAGATCTTGGGCGATGACTTCTCTCGCTGCGACGACCTCCGCTCGGTTCACGGCTTTCGGCCACGCCACGCAAAGGAGCTGTGGGCCGATGGCCTGCTCCGCCACGCAGTCGTGGAGGTGACCCGCGACGGCGTCTATGTGGGCGGCACCCTCGTGGTCACCCTCGAAGGTGGCAAGACGCCAGACCGGCTCAAGGAAGGCGTGGTGCTGCGGCCGGTCCTCGACGCGCTCTTGCGGCAGCGTGAGGCCCAGTACCAGTTCCGGATGGCCTGCGAAGACGAGGCCTGGGCGCCGGGGGTTCTCACCTCCGCATCGAGCGAGAGCCTGCTCGTTGCCGTGGCTCCCGACATGCCTTTCGACGTGGTGCACGAGGTGCTAGTTTCCGCGAGAAAAGCAAGATTTAAGCGATTTTATCTGTACGCAAAGTCCCGACGTTTCGCGCCGGATCCCCAGGCGGCGCCCCCCACGCTGGGCAACACCAAAATGCGGGTCTTCGTGGCCAGCGACGGTGGCTTGGGCATCGACCCGCAAGAGGAAGGCCTAGACGCCCCATCCGCCGTGGTGAGCTACCTGCCCTCCCCGGCCGGCACACGGACCTCCACCGCCATTCCCTACCCCAGCTCACCCTTCTCCGCTGTTGTCGGCGCCGCCGGCGCCCTCCTGGCCAAAGGCTGGCACCCATCGTTGGGCGTCCGCCTCGACGGAGACGACCTGCGATCCGCGCGGATCGCCCCGGCCGCTCCCGCCGTCGAGCGGGTCTTGTCGTCCAACCGACCCGTGTCTGCGGTGCCGATCACGCTGCCCGAGGGCAATGAACAGACGTCGAGCACCCGGCGGAGCAGCCCCCGAACGCGCTTTGTGATCACGGGTGCCAGCACCCACGTCGCCACGTTCACCCCGCCAGCCCATCTGGCCGACGCCCTGAACACCCCGAGCGTAGGGGGACAGCTCAAGACCGTGCTCACGTGCTACCGCGACGAAGAGTCCGACACCCAGGGCCTCGCCGGTACGTTGGTGCTGGAGCTGCGAGCGAATCCCGCTGGAGGCGTGGAGTCGGCCACGCTCTTGCCTACGTCGACAGTCTCCGATCCACACCTTCGTACCTGTGTCATCGACGCGTTTACGGCGCTCCGGCTACCCGGCGCCGCGATCACCCCCGAGCCCATGCTGTGGACGGTGGAGTTCGGAATGACCACATCCAAAGCGGACTAGCGCTCGGGCCGCCGGCGCTCCGAGGTCAGCCTATTCCGGAGGAGCGACCTCCACCGATAGGCGTGTCTGAAAGACGATCGGTACCTCGAAGGCGCCGAGCTCATGCAGCGCCGCCGCCGTCGCCGTGACCAGGCCCCACGGGGTGTCCGGGTGGATGTGCAGGCCACCCGGAGCCCTAAGGGATAACGAAGGATTATCCTTCAAAAACCCCATCACATCGGCGACCGAACACCGACCCTCTACGCAGCCCACCATGATGCCCACCGACGGATCGATGGTGAGCACAGGGGAAGAGGCATCGTCGGGGTATCGAACGTCCCAATACAGGTGTTCGGAGTCACTCCCCTGTTCCCGCACCCCCACGCGAACAGGATGCGGACCGCGAATCACCCCATCGATGGCCGCGCGCGCGTCCTCGGCCCGTAGGCGAGCATCGATGAACAGGATGGGCGTCGGGGCTGGAGAGGGCCAAGCGGCGTCCACGTGGGCTCGAATGTCCCGGGCCGGGGCGACCCTAGAGACGCTGATCTCCTTCCGTGCTCCGCCCTCCAACCAATACCAGCCGGAAGGGGTCAGCTCCAACGCAGGTATGCCCGGCACAACGGCATAGTCACCGGTACCTTCCGGAAGCACCACGTCGGAGCTGGGCGACGCCATCGGCAACGCTCCCACCTCGAGGACTCCGGCTCGAAACGCCGGCCAGAGGGTCGAGGTGAGGACCAGGGCGGGCAGCCCGAGGGCGATCGATAGGCTCATCAGCGCCGCACCGCGGCCCTTCCGAGCAGCGCTCGCGCCCAGCGCCCCCAAGCCGACGCCACACGTCGCCAAAATTAGCCCGGACAGCTGCTCAGACATGGCGTTCGCAGTGCCCATCGCCCACATCGAAAGCGACGTATCGACCGGAGCCAAAGCCAGCGCCGAGGCGGTGTTGAGGTCTTCGCTCACCACCACCCACACCGCCGCCGATGCCATGCCCAAGCCAGCCACCAAGCTGCCTAATCCAGCGGCCTCGGGACCGGACTTCTTGCCGCCAGCCAGCAACGACACCGATCCCAAAACCCCCAACACCACCGTGGCCGCCACCTGCACCCCGGACGACACAGGGTCGAACCCTTCCGTGGTGAGCTGGACCCACGCCAAGGCCACCACCGCCAGCGCGGTCCACCCCAGGCCGAAGCCGGCGAGCCCCCATCGTCGCGGCCCACGAGCGATGCCGGCGACCGCCGCGCACAGGACGATGAGTACCGCCGCGATGGCTACCGAAGCCGACGCCCACAGCAGCGGCGTCCAGATCGTGGCCATGGACTCAGCGGACCGAGCGACCCACCCCACAGGACCCCCTTCCAACGCCGACTCCACAACTCTGCTGGACCCCGCGCGGCCGTAGACGGTGCCGATCGCCAGAGGCGTGGCCAGACCCAGCGCGAACACGGACGGCGGCACACGAACGCCGGCAATGGCAGCAATAGCGGCCACCAACGCGAGTAATCCAGCGATAGCCGCCAAGCCGATTAAGAAGAAACCGATCATCCGAGCACCAACCCCTGAATGGATGACGCGGGCAGCAGCCACAAGAGCAAACACAGGCCCACCGCACACAACCCGACCGTCACACCCAGTCGATGCTTCGCAACCTTGACGCGGGCCGCGGCAAACATGGCAAGCCCCAAGGACAGGGCGATGGGGATCGCGTTTAGCCAATGCTGCGTGCCAGCCACGTCCAACGCGGATTTCAGCATCATGCCGCGCTGGTTCGGCACGGCAAAGGCCAAGGCTCTGGACGCATCGAAGGTGTTCAGCGACGACTCCATGGCCACACCACCGATGACCACGCACGCGAGCGCCGACGCCACGAATGCACCAGCCACGCGCCCCGGCTCATCGGTACTCACCAGAACCAGGGAGGCGGGGAGGATGAGCAGCGCGATGCTCACCGAGCGAAGCAGCATGTAGACGGGCTCCCCGTCTACAATCAGGCCCAAGAACGGCAGGAGCGCGCACGCGATGAGTATGGCCGCCGCCCCCAGGCCCGTGCCCCAGGACCGCTTGGTCTGGCGGAATCCGATGACCATGCACAGCCAAACGCCAGGCTGTGCCGCCACCACCAAGACGACGGAAGACGCAAAGCCGGTCGCGATCACCGAGGACAACTGCTGGTACATCAGCGAGGCCCTCATCTCGGGAGGCGCGTGCGCTAACGCCGACACGAGGCCGCTCAATCCCGAGAGGTATGCGAAGGCCGCAACCACCGCACACCCGGCCAGAGGCACCAGGAATACCGCCGGCGGTACGCGCTTTTTCATCGCAAACAGCACCCCGGTCACCACACCGATGAGCAGAGCGACGAGCCCAATGAGCACGAGGATGGCGGTGGGTATGCCACCGGAGCGAATCAGAAGATCGAGGAGTGTCATGCCGGCGAGTCTACGCCGGGGGGAATCACCGCGGGGGCAGCGCCCTGGTAGGCTGACCCCATCCGACCTGAGGTTCCCATGAGTGACCCCGTACAGAGCCCTCATATCGTCCCGTTCGATCACACCTTCCGTGTGGCTGACGCGGCCACCAAGCCCAGCGAGGATGAGCGTTCGGGCAAGGCCGCCAAGAAGGCCCTCGCCAAGGAGCGCGAGACCCTCGCCGAGCTGCAACGGCTGCTTTGGGCGGATCGGTCGCGCGCTCTATTGGTCATGTTCCAAGCCCGAGATGCAGCCGGCAAAGACAGCACAATCCGCCACGTCTTCCAGGGGGTCAACCCCGCCGGCGTCACGGTGACCAGCTTCGGGGCGCCCACAAAAACCGAGGTTGAACACGACTTCTTGTGGCGCGGCTCCCTGGCCTTGCCCAGGCGCGGCACCATCCATGTTCACAATCGTTCCTGGTACGAAGAAACACTGGTCGTGCGCGTCAATCCTGGTTTCCTCGGCGCCCAGCACATCCAACTTCCGGCCGATCCAGAGCAGCTCTGGCAGGAGCGCTTCGAGAGTATTCGGGAGTATGAACGCCACCTCGCCCGAAACGGCACGGCGATCGTCAAGTTCTTCCTGAACGTGAGCGCCGATGAGCAGCGCGACAGACTGATCGCACGAATCGACCGCCCGGAGAAGAACTGGAAATTCAACGCCGGCGACCTAACGTCGCGGGCCGCGTGGCAAGCCTACGACCACGCCTTCGGCGAGGCGCTCACCGCCACGTCCCGCCCCTGGGCGCCTTGGTACGCCATCCCCGCGGATGACAAGCCCGCCATGCGACTCATGGTCGCCGAAATCCTGGTGCAGACGCTGAAGGGACTGGACCTCAGCTGGCCCGAGCCCGACCCGGATGACGTGGCCACGTTCGCCGCGGCCAGAGCGGACTTGATCTCTCAATAGCCAAGGTGAACCGGATACTATCGGGTTAGCGCGCCACCGTTATTATAGACCCAGGCCACCCCGACGAAGGCCGCGACCAAGAGCAGGCACACGACCGCCCCGCCAACCGCTCGACGAAACGCCATCGCCCTGGCCTGAAGAATGCGTGGATCACGGCGTTTCATCGCCTTTTTAGTGCCCTGAACCCACCAGACCCCAAGGGCGCCCAAGCCGCCCATGATCAGCATAATGCCCACGACGGCGATGATTCGGTCCATGGGACTGCACTATCCCGGTCCGCAGGCTCCTGTGGCCAAGCAGCTCACCTCGAGGGCGGCCCGTGCCAGCGCGGCCAGTCGACCTGGGCTCACCGGCTTGGCGACTTCGGCATCGGTGCTCGCAAAGTCATCGAACTTCCGTAGTTCTGGCGCGACCACCATCGCCTTGTCTCTTCGCCGGCGCACCTGAAAGGCGCTGACGTGGGTCCCTGGAAACTCGTCGGTCTGAAAAGACAGCGCGGTCATCACCTGGGCCTTATCCTTCTTTGTTCCTTTGACATCGGGCTTCTCGCCCTTGCGAAGGTCGATGCTCGCCGTCACCAGATAGCTGGTGTAGGGGTCATCAAAGCTACCGATGCACTGGACGCTGGTGTAGCCGACTTGGTCGCTGCCATCGGCCCATACATAGGTGAAGCTGCACCGGCGGACGGGCTTGGTACGACAGGCGATATCGACCTGCCGCTCTTGCAGAACCACGTCCGCACCATCGATCACCGACGCGGACAGATGGGGCACCGCCACCGAACGGGTGTGCGGCGTCATGGTGGTACTGCCACTCACGATGCACTGCCGTGCCGCGTCGAGCACAGCGCTGACCGAGTCTGGGAGCTCGTGCTTCTCGAAGCCTGGGTAGACCACGTTCGTCGACGCGGCCGGCTGAGCGCCGGCGACGGAATGTTCGGACGCGGAGGCGACGCCTGATCCCAAGACCCACAGCATTAGAAACGCGCGCATAACGATCACACCTAGGAGGAATAGAGACGGTAGCGCCTAAGAGGGGCATCGGCGAATCCCCGATCCTAGGCGAGGGCCACACCGGATGCGCGCTAGGACCTACAGCCCCAACGCATTACCTCCCCTTCCCATCCGTGGAGCCACTGTGACGTACCAAGGCGTAATGACTGCCCTCATAACCCCATTTCATGACGATGGTTCCGTCGATGAATCCACCTTCCGGGCGCTCGCCCAGCGCCAAGTCGACGCCGGGATCCACGGACTGGTTCCCTGCGGCACCACCGGCGAGACCCCCACGCTGACCGATGCCGAGTGGGAGCGGTGCATTCAGATCTGCATCGAGGTGAGCGGCGGCGCGGTACCGGTCATCGCAGGCACGGGCACCAACCATACCGCCACCACCGTGGCCAATAGCGTCCGAGCCCGTGATCTGGGCGTTCAAGCCGTACTTGTGGCGGCTCCGCCCTATAATAAGCCGACCCAAGAGGGCCTATTTCAGCACTACGCCGCCGTGGCTCAGGCTGTGCCGGACTGCCACGTGGTCATCTACGATGTGCCCGGACGCAGCGCCGTCGCGGTCGCCGCAGAGACGACAGCCCGCCTGACCGCCACCTTCTCCAACATCGTGGCGGTCAAAGACGCGACCGCAGACCTGGCCAAAGCCGCCGAGCTGTTCCGGTCTGTGCCCGCCACCGTGAGCCTGCTTAGCGGAGACGACTTCACCTTCCTGCCCTTCCTCGCGGCGGGTGGCGCCGGCTGCGTCTCGGTGGCCTCCAACCTGATCCCCGAGCGAATGGTCGCCCTGCACGCGCTGTGGTCGTCGGGAAACATCAAGGACGCTGCGGCCGAAAGCGCTCGTCTTCAGCCGTTCTTCCGCGCGCTATTCGTGCAGACCAACCCCTTGCCCATCAAAACGGCCATGGCCGACTCGGGCCTGTGCGGCGCCTCGTTCCGCTTGCCCTTGTGCCCCATGGACGACGGCCCGAAAGCGAGCCTTCTACAGGCGGTTGCCGACTTGGCGGACTCGGCGCTCGCCTAGCCCCCATCCCTGATGACCGCTCCGCACGAACCGCAGAGAGGTCGGAGCGAGCCGGGTTCTCGACGAGCGAGCGCCTGCCGGCGTGTCGACACACCTCAAGAGCCCCAGCGAAGGAGAGGGCCCGGCGCAGCCCGAGATCCCATGGTGCAGTGGAGTGCGTCGGGAGGGATGGGGGCTAGAGATTGCGCCGGTATTCCCCACCCACCGCGTAGAGCGCGTGGGTGATCTGCCCAAGGCTGGCAACCCGCACGGTCGACATGAGCTCGGCGAAGATGTTTCCGCCGTCCAAAGCCACCTTTTGCAAACGCAGAAGGGCCTGCTCGGACTCGGTGCTGTGGGCGGCCTGGAAGGCACGAACGCTCTCGATCTGGGCGTTCTTCTCGTCGGATGAAGCCCGGCGAAGCTCCACTTCACGCGACTCCTCATCGCCTTTGGACTCGTCTACATAGGTGTTGATGCCCACCAGCGGCAGAGAGCCATCGTGCTTCTTCTGCTCGTAGTACAGGGATTCTTCCTGGATCTTGCTGCGCTGATATTGCAGTTCCATCGCACCCAATACGCCGCCCCTCTCATCGAGGCGCTCGAACTCCTGCAGCACAGCTTCCTCGACGAGGTCCGTGAGCCAGTCGACGAAATAGCTGCCTTGATTGGGGTTTTCATTGAAGGCGAAGCCAAACTCTTTCGCGATGATCAGCTGAATCGCCATGGCCCGGCGCACCGACTCTTCGGTGGGCGTGGTGATCGCTTCGTCGAACGCGTTGGTGTGTAGGCTATTGCAGTTGTCATTAATCGCGAGCAACGCCTGTAGTGTCGTTCGGATGTCGTTGAACTGAATCTCGCGGGCGTGCAGGGACCGACCGGACGTCTGAATGTGGTACTTGAGCTTCTGAGCCCGCTCTGAGGCTCCATAGAGCTCCTTCATCGCCACGGCCCAAATCCGCCGAGCGACTCGGCCGATGACCGTGTACTCCGGGTCCAGCCCATTGCTGAAGAAGAAGGAGAGGTTTGGCCCGAAGGCGTCCACGCTCATGCCCCGTGAGTGGTAGTACTCGGCGATGGTGAAGCCATTGCCCAAGGTAAACGCCAGCTGGCTGATGGGGTTCGCTCCGGCTTCGGCGATGTGGTAGCCGCTGATGCTTACTGAATAGAAGTTTCTAATACTCTTATCAATGAAGTACTGCTGAATGTCGCCCATCATCTTCATGGCGAAGGCCGTCGAGAAGATGCAGGTGTTTTGAGCCTGGTCCTCCTTGAGGATGTCCGCCTGAACCGTGCCGCGCACCGTACTCAGCGCCTTGGCGGCGATGTCTGCGTGCTCGGCTTCGGTGGGCGCTCGTCCATGACTCTCGGTCCAGATCTCGACTTGCTGGTCGATGGCCGTGTTCAGGAACATGGCCAAAATCATCGGTGCAGGACCATTAATAGTCATGGAAACCGATGTGGTGGGCGAGCACAGGTCAAAGCCGCCGTACAAGATCTTCATGTCGTCGAGGTGAGGGACGCTCACGCCGGACTCTCCGATCTTGCCGAAGATGTCTGGCCGTTCATGAGGATCTTCGCCGTAGAGCGTGACGCTATCGAAGGCCGTGGACAGGCGCGCCACCTTCTCGCCCTCACACAACAAATGGAAGCGATGATTGGTGCGAGCCGGGCCGCCCTCTCCGGCGAACATGCGCTTGGGCAATTCGTCTAGGCGCTTGAGAGGGAACACCCCGCCCGTGAACGGAAACTTACCTGGAACGTTCTCTTTCATCAAGAACTTCACGATCTCGCCATCGTCCTCGGTCTGCGGCACCACCACGCGCTTGATCTTCTGGCGCGAGAGAGACTCCCGAACCAAGCTCTGGCGCACCTCGCGGCCTCGGACCGTGTACACGAACTCGTCGCCGCTGTACGAGGCCCGCGTCTCGGGCCACTGGGCGAGCTGCTGCGCCACGTCGGGATCGAGCTGCTGCTGAGCCTCGGTGAGCTTGGGCTGCAGAACCCCCTCGGCGTCTGTGCCGCGAACCTCTTCAAGGGTGTCACGCAGGCGCTGGACCCGGCGAGCGACCTGACTCTGAAGCTGCACGCGCTCGTGATGACCGCGCACAGAACGGGCAATATCGCCCAAGTAGCGCTCGCGGCCCGCAGCCACCATCGCCGCGCGGGCCGTGCTGTGGCGGGTTGTGGTGGCGGCCAGGCGAGACGTCTTGAGCACGTCGCACTTCTCGCGGAGCGCATCCAAGAGCCCAAGGTAGAGCGCATTGAGCCCATCGTCGGCGAAACGACTCGCAATTGTGCCGTAGACAGGCAGTGTTTCGTGATCATCGTGCCAGAGTTCACGATTGCGAACGAACTGTTTGCGCACATCGCGCAGAGCGTCCATCGCGCCCTTCTTCTCGAACTTATTGACCGCGATCAGATCCGCGAAGTCGAGCATGTCGATCTTCTCGAGCTGGGACGGTGCCCCAAACTCCGGCGTCATCACGTAGAGCGACACGTCCACCAAGTCCACGACGTCGGCGTCGCCCTGGCCAATGCCGCTGGTCTCGACGATGATCAGGTCGTAGCGGGCCGCCTTGCACACGGCGATGGCCTCGCGAATGGCCCCCGACAGCTCGCCCTTTTGCTTTCGAGTCGCCAAGCTGCGCATGAACACGCGCTTGGGATCGATGGCGTTCATCCGGATCCGATCGCCCAAGAGGGCGCCGCCGGAGCGCTTGCGGGTGGGATCGACCGAGAGCACAGCCACCCGGTCGGTGGGGTTGTCCATGAGGTAGCGAAGCAGCAGCTCGTCGGTGAGCGAGGACTTCCCGGCTCCACCGGTGCCCGTGATGCCCACCACCGGGATCGGCAGCTCTGTGATGCCGTTCTCAAGCGCCGCGCGCACGTCATCGGGCAGGCGTCCGGGCGACTCCAGGTCTTGCTCCGCCAGCGTAATCATGCGAGCAACCGAAGTTACATAGCCCTCTTTGACGGACTCCAGGGTGGCGGGAGCCACATTCGCTGGGTCGAAGTCCGCGCGCTTCAGCAGGTCATCGATCATGCCCACAAGGCCAAGATTTCGGCCATCTTCGGGGCTGTACACCCGCTCGACCCCGCTGCGCTCCAGCTCTGCGATCTCGTCAGGCACGATGACGCCGCCGCCTCCGCCAAAGAGCTTGATGTGGGAGGCGCCGCGCTCATCGAGCAGCTGCCGCATGTACTTGAAGTACTCCATGTGGCCACCCTGGTAGGACGACACAGCGATGGCTTGGGCATCTTCGTGGATTGCGGCGGTGATCACGTCTTCGGCTGAGCGGTTGTGACCCAGGTGAATGACCTCGGCTCCGCCGCTCTGCAAAATGCGCCGCATGACGTTGATGGCGGCGTCATGACCATCGAACAAGCTGGCTGCGGTGACGATTCGAATGTCGTTCTGGGGCTGATAGCGCTCGCTCAAGGGGCCTCCACGATTTCGGTCCGGCCCACCGCGTATCCCGCCGTCGCCCGATGGGTGTGCGTGGCCTGTGAGGACGGCCTCATGTGGGCGCGATACGCCCCGGTCATGGCCCACTGGATCCGCCGAATCGTGACCTTGATCGTCATCGCAAGCCTCACCGCTGGCGGTGTGCTGTGGTGGCTGTACGATGGGGACATGGTGCAGGCCGTCGAGCCCGTTGTAGACGATCTTGTCGACGATCCTGCTCCCACAGCTCCGGCAGAGCCCACCCCCTGACCTCACGGTCGCGGTTCTGGCACCAACGACGCCCAGGTCCTACGTTGATCCCGTCGGTGTCGGTTGGCATGGGGAGTGCAACGCCATCCCACGAGGAGGTCCTATGAGATCGTTTCTACTGTTAGCGCTCGTCACCGGATGCACAGCTGGCATCATCGGCGACGACGACGACCGCTTCGACTGCACCGCCGAGGTCGTTCCCAGCACCCTAGTCACCGTGGTCGACGGCCTTGGAGGGGCGATCCCCAGCGCCGTCGTCACCTTCACCCTCGACGGCGGCCCCTCGACGCCATGCGAGGCCGCCGGCCTGCCCGGAGAGTTCGTCTGCGGTTGGGAGGAGCGCGGACTGATCACCATCTCAGCGGACGCCCAGGGCCATGAAGAAGAGCTGGCGGCCGTGACCGTCACCGGCGACGACTGCCACGTCGACACCAAATTCGTGACCCTCACGCTTCCCGAAGTCAACTGCACCGACGAGGAGACCCCCGCCGTGTTGGTCACTCCCGTCGACAGCGAGGGGAACGCCATTCCCGACGTGAAGGTCGAGGCCATGCCGCTGGGGGAGAACTGGACCTTTCCCGAAGCGTGCCAGGTCGCAGGAGGCGAGACTTGGGCCTGCGGCCCCGAATGGGCCGGCGACATCGAGATCTGGGTCAGCGCCCCCACCACGGGCTCCTGGTACGACGTGGTGAATGTGCCCGCCGATGAGTGCGGCCCCATCACGCAGTCGATCTCTCCAGTCGTTGACCGCGACCCCGGCTAGCAAGCTACATAATCGCCGAGACTTGGCGAACACGCACTCCCCCGGCCGCCCCTCCAAGGTGACGGCCAGGTGACTGGAACGCGAGGATGCCGCCCCCTAGGCTGGGCAGGGCTCGATGTTGGGTTACGATCCCCGGCCGCCGCCAAACCGGCTCGATGATGCCGTTTGGGACGCCCTCGCCGACCCACACCTGGAGTGCAAATGGCCACGCGCACCAAGCCGAGCTGGCTCAAGGTCCGGATGCCAGGATCACCGCGCTACCGGCAGATCAAGGAGCGGGCCCGCACCTTGCGGCTGGCGACGGTCTGCGAAGAGGCGCGCTGCCCCAACATCGGCGAGTGCTGGGAAGAAGGCACCGCGACCTTCATGGTGATGGGCGAGACCTGCACCCGAGGGTGTCGATTCTGTGCGGTCGACACGTCCGCCCGGCCCGCCGCCCTCGACCCCATGGAGCCGTACAACCTAGCTCAGGCCATCCACGAGATGCAGCTGGACTACGTGGTGGTCACCTCGGTCGACCGAGATGACGTTGAAGACGGCGGCGCCCAGCACTTCGCCGACTGCATCGACCAAGTCCGAGAGCACAGCCCCAAGACCATGGTCGAGGTGCTCACCGGCGACTTCCAAGGCCACTTGGGTCACCTGCTCAAGGTGGTGATGGCCCAGCCCGACGTGTTCGCCCACAACGTGGAGACCGTCGAACGCCTCACGCCCAGGGTTCGGGATCCTCGCGCCGGATACCGGCAGAGCCTCGACGTGCTCGCCAACGTCAAGACCATCGACCCAGACCGGTTCACCAAGTCTTCGATCATGTTGGGGCTCGGCGAAACCGAAGCCGAAGTCATCCAGACCATGAAAGACCTGCGGTCCGTCGAATGCGACTTTTTGACGGTGGGCCAGTACCTAAAACCCTCGAAAAACCCTCGTTTCTTGGACATCGAAGACTGGGTTACGCCCGAGCAGTTCAAGGTCTATGAGCGCATCGGCTTGGACATGGGTTTTGCCTACGTGGCGAGCGGCCCGCTCGTCCGGTCTAGCTACAAGGCCGGCGAGTTCTTCATTCGACGCCACCTGCAACAGCAACGCGCCGACGCAGGATAGGGAGCAGTCTTGGCCACAATGTCCACGGCAGCAGGGTTAAACGCCCTGTTCAACACCGCTCTAGCCCAAGGCCGGACGTGGGTGATCGGCGAGCAAGTCGGTCGCATGGGCGGCTCCGGTGGCGCCTTCGCCGGGCTACGCGAGACCTACCCCGATCGAGTGCTCGACCTGCCCATCGCCGAAAAAGGCACGCTCGGCCTCGCCATCGGCATGGCCATGGCTGGCGACCGAGTCGTGGTGGAGCTCACCTCCTCCGGACGCGCCTGGTCCATCTTGGAGCCCCTGGCCGAGGCCGCCGCCATCGCAGCGGCCGGCGAGCTGCCCATGTGTTTGGTCTTGCGCATCCCCGCTGGGGGGCAGGCCGGCCCGCGAATCGACGCACCCATCGCCGAAGCCCTGTCGGCCATCGATGGCCTGAGCGTGCTCTGCCCCTCCACATCCGCACAAGCATTGGGTGCGTACAACGCCGCTCTTGCTGCGCGAACGCCGACCGTGATCTTGGAGCCCCGCGCCCTGCTCACCCGCCGAGCCGCCCACGCCGACCCGGTGCACTTTGGCGTCGCGCGGGTCGTCTCTGAGGGCCACCACATCACGCTTGTGAGCTGGGGATCGGGTGTGCGAACCTGCACCGAAGCCGCAGAGCAGCTCGAAGCCGAAGGCTACAGCGTCGCCGTTGTGGATGTGGTCAGCCTCAACCCCATCGATGCCAACACGCTGGGGCAGTCCGTGCGCCAGACCGGCCGCATGGTTCTGGTCGACGCCCCCGAAGGCGGTCTGTCCGACCGCGTCTTGCGGGCGGCCCTCGACGAAGCCTTCCTCTACCTAGAAGCGCCCTTCGCGACCGCCTCGGCCTCTGTGAGCCGAGTGACGGACGTGGCGCGCAACACCCTTCACTACTGATCGCAGCCGGAGAACTACAAATGGCGTTCGTGTTCGAACTACCCGAGATTGGCGAGGGAGTCGTCGAGGGAGAGGTCGTGTCCTGGAAGGTCCAGGTTGGCGACTCAGTGGCCCGAGATCAGCCCTTCTGCGAGATCATGACCGACAAAGCGACGGTCGAGATCTCATCGCCCACCGGCGGCACCGTGCTCAAGCTCTACGGCGAGCCCGGCGACATCATCAAGGTGCACGAGCCCTTGGCCGAGATCGACGACGCCGGAGCGCCTGCGAGCGCCGCGCCTGCCGCAGCAAAAGCCCCCGCAGCACCCGCGGCAGCCTCTCGACGCGGCGCCGCCCCCAGCGATCCTTCGGCCCGCAGCCACACCAAGGCGGCCCCCGCTGTTCGACGGGAAGCGCGCGAGCGCGGCATCGACATTCACCAGGTTCCTGGCACCGGTCCCCGTGGCCGCGTGACGCGCGATGACCTGGCGACCCACGGCGTCGCAGGCGCGCCCGGACCTAGTTCCGCGCCCATGCCCATCGCCCCCCCCGCGCTGCCCCAGGTGCACCCATCGGGCCACGTCGAGACAGTGAAGATCATCGGCCTTCGCCGAAAGATCGCCCAGCAGATGCTCGCCGCAAAGCAGACCGCCCCGCACTTCACCTACGTCGAGGAGATCGACGCCACCGAGCTCGTCGCGCTGCGAAAGCGTCTCAAGCCCAAGGCTGCGGCCCGCGGCATCAAGCTCACCTTCCTGCCGTTCATCCTCAAGGCGTGCTCCGTCGCCTTCCGCGACTTCCCCAACGTCAACGCCACCATGAACAGCGACACCTACGAGCTGTCCGTGCACGGCGATCACAACATCGGCATCGCGACCGACACGCCTCAAGGGCTGTTTGTGCCCGTGCTCAAGAGCGTGGAGCGCAAGTCCATTCTGCACCTGGCCGTCGAGCTGGCCCAGCTCACGGACCGCACCCGCAATGGCACCGCGTCGCGCGACGATATGTCCGGTGGAACGTTCACCATCACGAGCGTCGGCAATATCGGAGGCGTGCTCGCCACCCCGATTCTCAACATCCCCGAGGTCGCCATCATGGGCGTCAACGCCATCCGGGATCGGGCGGTCGTCGTCGATGGGCAGATCGTGGTGCGAAAGATGATGCACCTATCGCCGTCCTTCGACCATCGAATCATCGATGGCGCTGTTGCAGCGCGCTTCGTCGCCCGAGTCAAGGCGCTGCTGGAAGATCCAGCTGAGCTGCTGGTGGAGCTCTCTTGAGCCTCGCGAAGCACCTACAGACGCTCCAGGCACTGCCTGCGCCGACCGATCCCACGACCTTGCCGATGACCGGGTTGCAGGCCGTCGTCGCTGGCACGGTGTCCGCCCTTCCAGATGGGGCTTGGTGGGTGCCGGGCCTGCGTGAACACGCCGGATGCGTACTGCTCGACGTGCCCGAAGCCCGCCGGGCCGATCCGTACACCGGCGCCGCCCCCTACCGAGTGGCCCCCGTCACCCCGTCCCCCGCAAACCGCGCCCTGCACGCCGTCGGTCTGGCCCACGCCTCCGGAAATCCAGCCATCGTGCACTTGGGTGTTGGCAGCGTCGCAGACGGAGCCTTCGTCGAAGCCCTCAACTTGGCTGCCCTACTCGGCGCTCAGGCCACCTTCATCGTGGCCGAGATCCCCCTGGACGCCGGCGCCCCTGTCGGTCCGCAGAGCGCAGCCGGAACCACCGCGCTAGCCGAAGCCCATGGTATCGCCGTCTTTTCGGCGGACGGAAACAACGCCAGATCCGTGCAGCAGGCCGTTCAAGCCGCCGCAGCCTCTGGTGCCCCTGCAGTCGTCGTCGCCACCTTGGCGACCGATCAGCCCCTTATCTCTGGAGAATCCTCATGAGCGACACCCACTTCCAGGCCATCGTCATCGGCGCGGGTCCCGGCGGCTACCCCTGCGCCATCCGCCTCGCCCAGCAGGGCGTCAAAACCCTCATCGTCGAGAAGGAGTACTGGGGCGGGGTCTGCCTAAACGTGGGCTGCATCCCTTCAAAGGCGCTGATCACCGCCGGAAAACGCTTCCAGGACTTCCAGTCCAGCGAGGTCATGGGCTTCTCTATCGGCGGCGACGTGACGCTGGATATGGGCAAGCTCCAAGAGTGGAAGGGCTCGGTGGTCAACAAGCTCACCGGCGGCGTGAAGACCCTACTCAAGGGCAACAAGGCCCA
>JBGCER010000678.1:0-4550 GCA_045106515.1 Myxococcota bacterium | reverse complement strand
AGCCACCTCGGCCTCCCCATCGCCGTCGAAGTCCGCGACGCACGGGGCGCCGGGTTGCGGGCCCCCCGCTGTGGTCCTCACCAACTCGGTCCCGTCGGTATCGTGAATGGCTAGAAACCCTGCGCCGACCATAGCGACTTCGGCGTCGGGATCTCCGTCGGCGTCCAGAATGGCAGACCAATGCCCGTAGCTGCCTTGAACCGCCGAGGTCCAGAGCAGCGCGCCCGTCGAAGAAAACACGCGATCCCCAAGGATGATCTCTTGTTGACCATCCTGGTCGAGGTCCCCGATGGCGGGCAGGCGGTACGGCGTGTTTGCGAGCACGTCAAGGGTGAACTCCTGCGCGCCTGTGACGCCGTCCAAGACCTGGTTGTCTGCGATGATCTCGGGCGTGCCATCCCCGTCTAGATCGGCGACGGTGGCCTGGGGATAGGTCACCGAGGGCGTACCGCCCGTCCACAGCACCGACCCGGCGCTGTCTACGACTCGAACCCGATTATCCGCCCCAAAGCCTACGATTTCGGTCTGACCATCTCCGTTGACGTCGGCCATGGCGATGCCGCCCGCGCCGGAGAAGTTCACCGCCGACCACACCTCTTCGCCGGTGTCGCCCTCCACCACAACCAAGGTGCCTGAATTGATATTCGCTTCAGGGAACGCCACAAAAGCGACGTTAGGAGTGTCTTCCGTGTCGACGATTCCGTCTCCATTGGTGTCCGTCAGATTGCCGATGACCGGCGCGACAATCACGTTTCGAATCAGCGGATTGCTCTTCAAACCCTTCCACTGCCACTCGATCTCCACATTCCACGGGTCCTCCACCACCCCCACGGAATCCCCGCACTCCTCGTCCACCGGCACATCGCGGCCTTCGGCCAAGGTCAGATCGCACCCTTGATCGACACAGTCCGCAATGCCGTCCCCGTCGGTGTCTGGGTAACCCTCGTCGATCTCGCCATCGCCGTCATCGTCGATGCCATTGCAGGGCTCGTCGAATTCGCCGGTGTCGGTGTTGCCATTCGGATCGACCCAACCATCGGAGTCGGTTGGGTCGACGCCACCCACGTTGGAGTTCAGCCCGGAGGTCACGCACGCTGCAGACAAAGCCAGGAGCAAGAACCGAGGGTGCATGGGACGTTCCGATCAGGCGGGGCAGAGGCAACGCTTCAACATCGCCTCAGAATGGCAAAGGAGCAAGGAACACTCCAAGCCCGGACGAGATCGTGTCGCACCACGCGCATCCGTTCACTCCAAGATCAAAAAAGCATCCCGGAGCCCGTGCCCTCATGGGCGAGCAAACGACGTTTTCGATCAAGGCCGCCCGCGTAGCCGACCAACCGCCCATCGCTGCCCACGACGCGATGACACGGCACCAACACGGACCAGGGATTGGCCCCATTCGCCGCTCCAACGGCCTGAGCACCTTTGGGCCGCCCCACCGCTGCAGCGAGCTGGGCATACGACCAGGTCTGGCCCCAGGGAATCGTCTGGAGCGCCGCCCACACGTCCCGTTGAAACGGCGTGCCTCGCTCGGCCAACGGCACGTCGATGGGCGCGGGCGCTCCCGACTCATACCCGGCAAACCACCTCACCACTCGGTCCGCCACATCGGACGCCCCCGCATCTTCCCCGACGCCGTCGGAGAAGCGCACCGCCCAAAGACGGTCCTCAACCACCTCGATGACCAGGCGACCCACCGATTCCAGGTCGACAACCCGCGTGGCTGGTGCGCCTTTGCTCACTACTTCGCCGGAGCAGGCGAGGCCGCATCGGGGGTGAGCACTTCCGGCTCGCCCAAGAACTCGTCCACGCCGCGGGGCTCGAACACGCCGGTCTGCTCCCACAGCTTCCGATCGAGCAAGTGACTGGGTCGAACATTGCCGACCGCCGCCATCAAATTGCCTTTGATCTTGGGATTTTCGAGTTCCAACGCCGAGAGCATGCGCTTGATCTTCTTCCGTTGGAGGTTCTCTTGCGAGCCACACAAATTGCACGGGATGATCGGGTACTTCTGCTCTTGCGCGAAGGCGGCTAGGTCTTCCTCGCGACAGTACACCAATGGGCGGATCACCACATTGCGCCCATCATCTGAGCGAAGCCGAGGAGGCATGGCCTTGAGCTGACCGCTGTACAAAATGTTCAGCATCAGCGTCTCGATCACATCGTCGCGGTGGTGCCCAAGGGCGATCTTGGTGCAGCCGAGCTCTTCGGCCACATTGTAGAGAATGCCACGCCGAAGCCGAGAACACAGGGAGCACGTCGTCTTCCCGACGGGGGTCTTCTCCTTGACGATGCTGTAGGTGTCGCGGACCACGATCTTGTAGTCGACGCCCTGCGCGTCGAGCCAGTTCGGCAAGACCTCTTGGGGAAACCCAGGTTGGCCCTGATCAAGGTTGACCGCCACCAGGTCGAGCGACCACGGCACCTTGCGCTTGACCTGCTGGAGCAGGGTCAGCATGGCATAGCTGTCTTTTCCGCCGGAAAGGCAGACCATTACCTTGTCATTGGGCTCCAGCAGGTCGAAATCCTGGCTGGCTTTACCCACCTGACGCAGCAGCTTGTGCTCGATGCGCGATGTCACGGCGCCTCCACAATGGCGCCCGTCCGTAACACGGGCTCGGCAGACCCACGGGAACACACCCGTTACGCGGTCGGCCACCCCGACCCTTTGGAGCCCGCATGTCCTTCGGCACCTTCCGCGCGCCCACGCCGACCAATGAGCCCGTACACCCCTACGCCCCCGGAGATGCCCGCCGCGAGCGCATCAAGACGGAGCTCGATCGCCAGTACAACACCGTGGTGGAGATCCCCTGCGTCATCGGCGGCGAGCTGGTCTACACCGGCAATACCGTCGACGTCACCATGCCCAGCGAGCACGGCCACGTCCTGGCGAAGCTGCACATGGGAGGCCCCGACGAGGTCAAGCGCGCCATCGCCGCCGCTGAAGCCGCCCGTCAGGAGTGGAGCGAGCTCACCCAGGCCGACCGAAGCGCGGTCCTGCTCAAAGCCGCCGACCTGCTGTCCGGTCCTTGGCGAGATCGGATCAACGCAGCCACCATGCTCGGCCAAGGCAAGACCGTGCACCAAGCCGAGATCGACAGCGCCGCAGAGCTGTGCGACTTCTGGCGATTCAACCCGATGTACGCCGACAAAATTCACGCAGAGCAGCCGCCATACAGCCCGCAGCCCACGTGGAACCGAATGGAGCACCGCCCGCTGGACGGCTTCGTCTTCGCCGTCACGCCATTCAACTTCACCTCCATCGCGCTGAACCTGCCCACCGCGCCAGCCCTCATGGGGAATACCGTGGTGTGGAAGCCCGCCACCACGTCCGCGCTGGCGTGCTGGTACGGCATGCAGCTGCTGATGGAGGCGGGCCTGCCCGCTGGCGTCGTGAACATGGTGAACGGTCACGGAGCCGATGTCGGCGATGCCGTCATCGAAGCCCCCGAGCTTGCCGGACTGCACTTCACCGGCTCCACAAACACGTTCCAGCACCTGTGGCGCGCCATGTCCGAGCGCCTCGACCGATACGTCTCCTACCCCCGCATCGTCGGTGAGACCGGCGGCAAGGACTTCATCGTCGCCCACCCTTCCGCCGAGCCCAAAGCCCTAGCCGTGGCCATGTTCCGAGGCGCCTTCGAGTTCCAGGGTCAGAAGTGCTCGGCCGCCAGCCGCGCCTACGTTCCAGCGAGCCTGTGGCCCACCGTAAAGCAGCACCTCATCGACTTTATGGGCCAAGCCAAACAAGGTGATGTACGCGACTTCTCCAACTACACGAGCGCCGTGATCGACCAGCGCGCCTTCAAGAAGCACGTGGAGTACCAGACCCTGGCCAAAGAGACGGCCGAGATCGTCGCCGGCGGCGGAGCCGACGACTCCGTGGGTTGGTTCGTCGAGCCCACCGTCGTTCGCGTGGACGACCCAAAGCATCGCCTGATGGTCGAGGAGATCTTCGGACCCATCCTCACCGTCTACGTCTACGAAGACGCCCAGTGGGAGCAGACCCTGGAGCTGGTCGACAGCACCAGCCCTTACGCCCTCACCGGCGCGCTCTGGGCCCAGGACCGGCAAGTGCTGGGCAAGGCCGCGGCAGGGCTCCGGTACTCCGGCGGCAACTGCTAGCTCAGTGATAAGCCCACCGGCGCCGTCGTGGGACAGCAGCCCTTTGGTGGCGGCCGGGCCAGCGGCACCAATGACAAAGCCGGCAGCATCCTAAACCTGCTGCGCTGGGTCAGCCCCCGGTCCATCAAAGAGACCTTCGATGCGCCGACCGACTGGAAATACCCGTTCTTGGGGTAGGTGTCATTTAGCCGAATACCGGTTTCCCCGGACCTAACCACAGAGACAGTGAAGCACGTCGTGAGGGATGGGGGCTAGGTTTGGGGCCTCTTGCGGGACTCGGAGATGGGCTCGACTGCAGAGCCCTCCGTGGGGGCTCCGAGTCTCGTGGGCGCTGTGGTTAGTGTGTTTTCAGCGACTTTAATCCCCACACACCCCTACGCCGGACGGCTCCCAGCCCTCACCCAATCCGATACCCGCCATCCACG
>JBGCER010000677.1:0-3327 GCA_045106515.1 Myxococcota bacterium | reverse complement strand
CGCCCCCCAGCTGCCGTCTTGTTGCCGTCTGTGTGACGACCGGTCTCGCTGGTCGTGGTGCGCTTACTCGACGTTCCCTTGTGCCGCCCCGCTGAGGCCTCCGCCTCATGCCGGTCGGTGTGATCTCGGAGGCCTACTTTAGGAGGCCCTGATGTCCGCTGTGCACGTCCTGTTCGAAAACGAAGATTGGATGCCCCCCCTTCGCGAGGCGCTGAAATCCCGTGGCCTGCCTGTGCAGGAACACTTCATTACCGATGGTTCGGTCGATCCCAACGATGCGCCCGCCGAAGGGGTGTGGATCAACCGCATGTCCCCGTCCGCCCACACCCGCGACCACCAGGGCGGCGTGGTCTTGACCCGCTTGTGGCTAGAGCACCTCGAAGCCCACCGTCGACCCGTCTTGAACGGAACGCGCGCGTTCGGCTTGGAAGTCAGCAAAGTCCGGCAGGATCAAGCCCTTCGCAGGGCCGGTATCCTCACGCCACACACCGTGGCTGTGGTCGGTGGAGCCGACGCCCTGGTGTCGGCCGCACAGACCTTCCCCCAGCCGTTCATCACCAAGCACAACCAAGGAGGCAAGGGCCTTGGGGTGCAGCTCTTCCGCAGCATCGACGCGTTCGAAGCCCACGTTGGCAGCCCAGAATTTCTGCCTTCACCCGATGGAGTCACCCTACTCCAGCAGTACATCGAACCCGCGGAGCCGTTCATTACCCGCATCGAAATCGTCGATGGCCAATTCTTGTACGCCATCAAGAGCAGCACCGTAGGCGGCTTCGAGCTGTGCCCAGCCGACGCGTGCGCCGTCGATGACAACGCCTTCTGCCCAGCAGACGGCAGCGACACCTTCTCGCTGCGGACCGACATCACCGCCGAAGATCCCCTGGTGAAGCGCTACATCGCGATGATGGCGGCAGAGGGGCTCGACATCGCGGGCATCGAGTTCGTCGAAGACGCCGAGGGGCGTCGATGGACCTACGATATCAACGGCACAACCAACTTCAATGGCACCGTCGAAGCGCAACATGGCGTGTATGGCATGCAGGCCATCGCCGCCTTGGCCGAGCGCCGACTGGCGAGTTGAGCCGCGTGATCGTGGCCTGCGCCGCCACGCCCCTTGCGCGGGCGTGGCGCGGCCTCTAAAGGTGCGGCCTCCGAGAGGCCCTCGTGATGTCCACCCTCCAAGATCGCAGTGGCGACGACCCCACCCCCATCGAAGGGCGCGTCAACGAGAGGAGCATCATGCTCAAGACCGAGTTCTTGAAGCGGGCCGGCTAACTGCCGAATCCAATATGACGAACCCCGAAACCCCCGCCTGGCTCACCGCTGAAGACGCCCTGTGCACCTCTATGGTCCAGGCCTTGTCCGGCTTGGCCGACCACGAGCGGCTTTATGAGAAGCAGCTCTCGGACCAGCTGCGGGACCTGCTGGAGCAGCGTCAGCTCGCCTGTAGCGACGCCGTGCAGCAGGCCGCGATCGACCAAGGGATCGACGAGCTAGAGCGGGCCAGAGCCGCCCACAGTGGCGCGCACCGCATCCGAGACCTCGACCCTGCTCGACCGTATTTCGGCCACCTCACTCTGAGCGAAGAAGGGCGAGAGAGGCAGGTTCTCATCGCGAAGGGGTCGGCGGTCGACAGCCGGCTGCCCCTCAATGTGGTGGACTGGCGAAACGCGCCGATCAGCCGTCTTTACTACGAGTATGAGCAGGGCGACGAGTGGTGCGAAGAGATCGCGGGTCGCGAGCGTGAGGGCCTCATCGCGGCCCGGCGCACGCTGGAGATCCACGGAGGCGTCTTGCAGGGCGCCGAGACCCCCACCGAGGTCGCTCGCAAGCGCGCCGGCGGCGTGTGGGAGCTCAAGCGCAAAGCGGACCAAGTGCTGGAGCGCAGCGACCGCCGCGACGACCCCGAAGATCACCGCCTGCCCGACATCGTCGCCCTGATCACCCCCAGCCAGTTCGCGGTGCTCACCCGACCCGACAGCGGCGTGGTGGTGCTCAAGGGGCAAGCGGGCTCCGGAAAGACCACGGTGGCCCTACACCGCATCGCCTACCTGCAATACCAAGATCGCGAGCGGTTTCGCGCCGACCGCATCTTAGTCGTGATGTTCAATAAGGCACTTCAAACCTATATTCATGGGGCTCTACAGGACCTGGATATCGAGGGTGTAGAGGTCTCGACCTTCCACGGCTGGGCCAGCTCCATGCTGCGAGCGGCGCGCATCCAAGCCCGTTTTGTCTCGGGGGTGCCGGCCGCCGTGAGCCGACTCAAGCAGCATCCGGCCATCGACCGGCTCATCGCCGCCAGAGTGCAGACGTTGGGGCACAAGCTGTGCGAGTGGCTGGTGGTGCCAGACGCCCTTCAGGCTCGATGGGAGCAGACCCAGGGTTCGGGATTTCAAAGGTTATCCCTATTCTTCAAGTCCCTAAAAGAGGGCGAAGGCAGCGAGGTATCGAGCGTTCGCCGCCGACTCGAAGCGCGAGTGCGGGACCACGCGAGGGACCTGGCGCACTTGTTCGACGACGAGGCCCAGTGCGCCCAGGTCCTGCCCCCCGAGCTGTTGAAGCACCGGGCCGCCGCCGTCGCACATCAGGCCAACCGCGCCCGAGATGGCGCCTTTGACTTCGAAGATGCGGCTCTGCTACTGCGATTCGGTCAGCAGCTACAAAACGCCGGCGCTCCCCTCTCCCGCCCGTGGCACCACAAATATGCCCATCTAGTGGTGGACGAAGCCCAAGACTTGTCCGCGCCCGCTTTGGCTGTCCTGCTCGACGCGGCGGACGCGCACCGAAGCGTCACCCTCGCCGGCGACCCCGCACAGACCCTGTACGACGCCGGCGCCTTTGCCGATCTGGTGCAAGGCCCACAAACCGGTATGGAGCTGGACCTGCTGCCGATCGGGCACCGGTCCACGCGGCCGATCATGGAGCTCGCGCTGATGGCGTCCGGCCATGATGACCCCGCGCTCCTGGCCCAGACCCGCCCAGGCAATGACGTCATCTGGCTCAGCGGCGATGGGGCCGCCCCGCGCAATGTGGCCTCCCAGATCCAGGCCTTTCGAACCCGCAGGCCCAATGCGCTGATCGCGGTCCTCTGTCGAACGCGACGGGACGTGGACACCTGGCATCGCCACCTCCAGGGCCAGGGGCTGTCGGACCTACGCACCGCTCACCGCAACACGTTTTCGTTCCAACCCGGCACCCTGGTCAGCAATGTTCACCAGGTCAAAGGCCTCGAATTCGATGGAGTGGTAGTGATCGAGCCGGGCGGCTACCGCGAGCGAGACCGCAACCTGCTGCACGTGGCCATCACCCGGGCCGCCGACCAGC
>JBGCER010000676.1:0-3141 GCA_045106515.1 Myxococcota bacterium | reverse complement strand
CGCAGCCATGAGCAGATCGCCCGGGCCTTTCTGGAGTCGCCGCGCACGATCTCCCGCGAGCTCGCCCGTGCGTCGGCCAAGATCCGCGACGCCGGTGTGGCCTTTGCCGTGCCCGTCCCACAGCAGCGCGCCCGTCGATTGGCATCGGTATTAGCGGCGGTCTATCTTCTTTTTAATGAGGGCTATGCACCCACCCAGGACGATCGAGCGGTGGATCCGCAGACGTGCGCTCAGGCCATCGACCTGGGTCGGCGGATCCTGGAATTGATGCCCGATGAGCCAGAGGTGATGGGCTTGCTCGCGCTGATGGTGCTGCACCACGCCCGTCGTGACTCTCGGGTGAGCAAGGCCGGGGACCTGGTGCCGCTCAACGACCAAGACCGCAGCCGGTGGCACCGAACGGAGATCGAACGAGGCACGGCGCTCCTGGGTCGGGCCATGGCCCTGGCACAGCCCGGCGCCTACCAACTCCAAGCAGCGGTGGCGGCGCTGCACGCAGATGCCGAGCGCCCACAAGACACAGACTGGACGCAGATCACCGCCTTGTACGGGGCCTTGCTCCAGAAGTCGCCCACGCCGGTGGTGGAGCTGAACGCCGCCGTCGCGCTGTCCATGGCCACGTCCCCCGAGCGCGGCCTGGCGTGGATCGCGCGATTGAAGGCGCGGGGTGTGCTGGATCGATACCCGCTATTATATGCGACAGAAGGGGACTTATTGGAGCGTATGGGACGCCGCGTCGAGGCGGCCCGCGCCTTCGAACGGGCGTTGGCGCTCACGGCCAGTCCTCGCGAACGGGCTTTTTTGCAGCGGCGTGTGAGCGGCTTGGCGCACGTCCAGCGCCGTCGTCGGCCCCGCGCTTCGGAGGATGTGCTCGCCCTTTCCGACTGGGCATGGTCGAGGGTAAAGGCACTCTTTCCCAAGCGGAAAGGACGCGGGCGCCCCGCCCGTAGCGACCGGCTCCTGCTCGATGCGGTGCTCTGGGTGCTGGCGACCGGGCGCCCTTGGCGTGAGCTGCCCCCAGAGATGGGCCCGTGGCAGACGGCCTACCATCGGTTCCGGATGTGGGAAAACGATGGCCGAATGCTCGCTGTACTTCAGCGATTGAGAGGGCATTCGGCCGCAGCGACGGGAGGGGCGCATCTGGCGCGTGCGGTTGGGCCCGTCGAGGGCGTTCGGTAACTCATCTATATTGATGAGTAGATGATAATTTTGCCTATTAACTCATGAGTTTTGATGGGTTATGGTCCCTTCACAGGGGAGATCGACGATGTGACCTATGGAAGTCTTCTATCTTGATGGCTTAGACTAATTTTCGGGGTTAACTCATCAACCATGAAGAGTAACACGGACCAAGCGATGCTTCAGGACCTAGGCCGTCGAATTCGTCAGGCTCGCCTGGCGCAAGACATCACTCAACGTGATCTCGCCCGAGAGGCGGGGGTGTCGAAGCCCTCGATCGAGAGGTTAGAGGCGGGTCGTTCGGTCCAGCTCACCACGTTGCTTCGCACGCTGCGGGCGCTCGGGCTCGACCACAACGTCCAGGCCCTGGTTCCCGAAGCCCCCGCCAGTCCATTGGCCTTGCTGGAGCAGCAGGGGGCTCGGCGACAGCGGGCCTCGTCCAAGCTACCCGAGCGGGCGCCTGGCCCCTGGACGTGGGGGGATGAGTGAGCGTGGTGGCCAGAGTGAAGCTTTGGGGCCGAACGATCGGCGCCGCAGCCATGGTCGAAGGGCGCGACTACGCTGTGTTCGAATACACACCCGAGTTTGCCGATAGCGCGATCCAGGTCGCGCCCCTGATGATGCCCCTGTCAGACGCTGTGTGGACGTTCCCCGCGCTCTCGCGCGATGCGTTCAGCGGGTTGCCGGGGTTGCTCTCCGACTCGCTGCCAGACCGGTACGGCAACGCCTTGATCGACGCCTGGCTCGTGCGTCAAGGGCGGGTTCCCAGCAGCTTTACGCCCGTGGAGCGCCTCTGCTACACCGGGTCTCGCGGCATGGGAGCATTGGAGTTCGAGCCGAGCGAAGGGCCCGATTTCGCATCTAGGCCGGTCGATATTGCACAGCTTGTGGGCCTCGCATCCCAGGTCTTGTCGGACAGGCTTGCCCAGCGCGCACGCCTTGATGAAGCGGACCCTGCCGATGGCCTGCACGACATCTTGCACGTCGGCACTTCGGCGGGCGGTGCGAGAGCCAAGGCCGTGATCGCGTGGAATCCGGCCACCCATGAGGTCCGATCTGGGCAAGTGCCTGTGGAACAGGGCTTTGAGTCTTGGTTGCTCAAGTTCGACGGGGTCCGCCATAGCGGAGATCACGGCTTCGCAGATCCCCAGGGCTACTGCGCCATTGAGTATGCGTACAGCCTGATGGCCAAGGCCGCCGGCGTGAAGATGTCCCCGTGTCGAATCCTCGAAGAAGGGGCGCGTCGCCACTTCATGACTCAGCGGTTCGATAGGATTGAAGGGAAAAAACTACATGTTCAGTCCTTGGGTGCGCTCGCCCATCTGGACTACAACCAGCCTGGAGCCCACAGCTATGAACAGGCCTTGGATGTGGTTCGGCGACTGGGGCTCGGCATGCGCGCCATCGAGCAGCAGTTCCGCCGAATGGTGTTCAACGTCGTGGCCAGGAACCAAGACGACCACGTCAAGAACATCGCCTTTGTGATGGACCGCCAGGGCCGATGGTCGCTCTCGCCAGCCTTCGACATCACCTACAGCTACAACCCAGTTGGAGACTGGACTTCGCAGCATCAGATGAGCGTCAACGGCGCCCGCGATGGGTTTGTGCGGGGCGACTTCCGCCAAGTGGGCCGTTTTGCGTCGATGGGCAGGAACCGGGCGGACGCTGTGGTAGACGAGGTCCTCGCGGTCGTGGCGCGATGGCCCGAGTTCGCCGAGAGAGCCGGTGTTGACGAGTCGCGCACGGAGCAGGTCGCGCGGCTGTTCTCG
This sequence comes from Myxococcota bacterium, assembly GCA_045106515.1. Taxonomy (GTDB): domain Bacteria; phylum Myxococcota_A; class UBA796; order UBA796; genus REDI01. Next base: position 193 of record JBGCER010000676.1, on the reverse strand, counting down.
CTAGCATTCGACGACCTTCCAAGCACGACCGTGGCGTGGTCGTCTGTGGATACAGTGGTCGTCAACGTCGACCGCGATCTGCGGTCGGACGCGCGCTGGCAGCGGCTCTTCGAGTGGGTGCATCAAGGGGGGCAACTGGCCTTCGTCGGCAGCGATCTCGCCGCTGCGGACCTTTGCGGCATGGGCGCGGATC
>JBGCER010000675.1:0-16692 GCA_045106515.1 Myxococcota bacterium | reverse complement strand
GCAACCCATTCGTCCATGATGTGTACGGAGGATCTGCGTCGAACCTCGCACAGTCCGACGACTGCAACGAGTCTGGCGGCATCTGGACCACCGGACCCACCCCCGGCGGCGGCGACGCCTTGCGCTGCTACGTAGGGCCGTCGGTGCTGACCGATCTGGACCCGAGCTGCGCCGAGCCCCCATGCCCTGAAACCACTATCAATACAGGTGGATGCGCAGATTGCCACGCGCCAGGCATCGATGGACAGCTCGGTGGCCGAGGCCTGCACGAGGCCCGTGGATTTGCCTACGACTACGGCGTGCACTGCGATGTATGCCATCGCGTCGAGTCTGTGCACCTGGGGGACCCCAACCCCGGCGTCGCAGGGGCGCTCGACCTGCTCCGGCCCTCGGACCCGTCCTCCACCCCTCGGTTCTTCGACTGGGAGCCCCTGCACTTCGGCCCAAACCACGACCAGGCGAGCCCTCGAATGGGCAGTGTGCAGCGCGATCATTATAAAAACGGACAGATCTGCGCCGGCTGCCACGAGCTGCACCAGCCTGCGCTGGTGCCGGGCACCGCCATCGACGAAGACCGCTGGCCCGATGGCCGCTTACCGGTGCACACCACCTGGACCGAGTGGGAGCAGGGCCCCTTCGCCGACACCGTCCCCTGCAACGCCTGCCACATGCCGCCGGCGCCAGACGTCATGAATAGCGCTGACCTTCAGCTCTTCATCGAAAACCTAGAGCCCGGCACCGTCGCGGGGTGGATCAAGCCTCCCGGCACGGTCAAGCATCACTCCTGGGTGGGTCCCCGAACCCCACAAAGCCAGATGCTGCCCCTCTCCGCGGCCGTCGACTTGAGCCTGGAGCGGCGAGGCCGACAGCTCATCGCCACCGTCACCACCAGCAATGTAGGGGCTGGCCACCGCATCCCCACCGGCGAGCCATCCCGGTCCATGGTGCTCAAGGTCAACGCCACTTGTGATGGCATCGAGCAGCCAGCCATCGGCGGCGACGTCGTGCCGCTCTTCGTCGGCTCAGTCGCGTCGAAAACCGCGATTGAAGACTGGACCACGTGGCCCGAAGCCGCTCCGGGCGATGTGCTGAGGGTGCTCTCGCAAGACGGATGGACAACCTACGAGGGCTTCGGTCCCTTTGGCGACGGCACCTTCACCGGGCCAGCAGCGGGTCTGCCGCGGTGGGCCGCGTCCTCCCAGGCCACGGTCATCGCCGTGGACGAGGCCGGCGTGGTGACCCTCGATGGGGTGCTCGGCACAGGAGACCGGGCCGTGCTCGCCCGCCCCTCCAGCAGCCACGCAGGAGCCGACGCCGGCGCTCCGGGGTTTGCCTTCGCCCGGGTGCTCACCGACCCCGCTGGCCGGGCGATGGTGCCGCACCACCTGGCCACCGATGTGGCCTCGGACAATCGCCTGGCGCCCCACGAGGCCTTCACCACCACCCACACCTTCGACGCCGACTGCGCCGAGCCGAGGGTGACGGCGCGCCTGCTATATCGGGCTCAACCGTGGTGGCTCGCCACCGAAAAAGGTTGGGACAACCCCGAAATTTTGATTCAAGAGGCCACGCGATGATCCGGCTTTTCCCCTCTGTGTGGTGCGGGATCGGGCTGGCCCTCACCGTCGTCGGATGCCCCGAGCCCCAACAGCCCACAGACCCGTCGGACTCTACCGATGCCACCGACCACACCGACGTTCCCGATCCGACGGACCTGCCGATCATCGCCGAGGCCGAAGACCTCGACCCCGACCCCGATCACCTGCAGGTTCGTCTGGAGGCCGCGCCCCACACCTTCACGATCGGCGGCCAAGATGTGGAGGGCTACGCCTACAATGGCCAGGTGCCCGGCCCCACCCTGCGCGCCAAGCTCGGCGACCGAATCACCGCCGAGATCGTCAACCGGCTGGACGTGCCCACAACCGTGCATTGGCATGGCGTGCACGTGCCCTATGCCATGGATGGCGTGACCTGGTCCTCAGCCCCCATCGCCCCAGGTGAGACCTTCATCGCCACCTTTACCCTCGATCAGGTCGGCACCTTCTGGTACCACCCGCACTTCGACACCGCCCGGCAGGTGGATCTGGGCTTGTACGGCGCCCTCATCGTGGAAGATCCCGCAGAGCCCGCCGCGGACCAAGACATCGTGGTCATCGCCGATTCGTGGGCCGAGCACAGCGCCCGCCCCGACGAAGGCGACCACCACGGCCTCGACGGAACCGCGCTCACATGGACGCTCAATGGGGCGGTCTTTCCGACGTTCCGACCCGAGTCGGGCACCCACACCCGCCTGCGCTTTATCAACGCCAGCAACGCCGGATATCTGGCGCTACAGGGAGGCGAAGACTGGTCCTGGATCGCCGGCGATCAGGGGCTGCGGGGCCTCGCTCACACCGACCGCGAGCTGCTCGGGCCTGGGGACCGCGCCGACGTGTCCATGGCCGCAGCGCCCGGCGCCACATCGCTGGTGTTCGAGCCCTACAGCCTCAATGGCGGCGAGGTCTCCTCGAACGAGCCGGTCGGAGAGCTGGCGGTTCAGCCCACCGGCGCTGCGTCCATCGCCCCCTTTGATTGGGGTCTTCAGGTCGAAGCGCCGTCTGAGGATCCCGGCTACACCGACGTTCGGTACGTGCTGCAAGGGGACTCAGCGAGCAAGCGGTGGACCATCAATGGCGAGACCTTCCCTGATGTGACCGTGCGCTCCGTGCCTCTCGACAGCGACGTCATCATGGAAGTGCGGAACGTGAGCGCCACCGAGCACCCGTTCCACCTTCACGGGCACGAGTTCGAGGTGCTCAGCATCAATGGCGTGCCCCCACCGACGCGCACCATCGAGGACACGTTCAACGTGCCGATTCGATCCGTACTGCGGCTCCAGCTGCGAGCCGACAATGAAGGCTCCTGGATGGCTCACTGCCACATTCTGCCCCATGCGAAAGGCGGGATGATGACCGTGCTCGACGTCGTTCCGCGGTAAAGTCTAGGTACCAACCCCGTCGCGCTCGGATACCCCGATGAGGATGACAAGGAGCACCACCAACGGATACTCTAAATTCGTTGCCGCCGAGTTTTGCCCGGCCATCCGTCATTGGGGAACCCTTCATGTGCGTGCTCAAGTCGCTGGCGGACGGACGGATGCATCGGCTTTTTGCGACGAGCGTCGTCGGCCGCGGACCCTTGTGCGACTTGCGGATCAACGATCGGCGGTGCTCGACGCAACATGCGATGATCCGCTGGGAAGGCCGTCATTGGCTGCTCCACGACCTGGGTAGCCGCAATGGCACGTGGGTCGAGGGAGATCGGGTCGAGCCTCAACAACGGGTCGCCCTGCGTCCAGGCTGGAGGGTGGCGTTCGGCAATCCCCCCGACCTGTACGAGGTCGTGGACCTCTCCCCCGCCGTACCCGGCGCGAGTGGACCGAATGGGGCGCGCCGATTCGCGGAGCACGGCCTGCTCACCCTGCCCGATGAGTCCTCTCCATCCACCTTTATCGAGCAAGACGATGAAGGCGGATGGTGGATTCATGGCCCGGATGGCCGCACCGATTGCGCCTCGGACTTCAACGTCATGGTCGGCGAGGAACGGTGGAGGATCGTGGCCCCCACCACCACGTCCGAGACCACCGAGCTCAAGGTCAAGCAGCGGCTCATCGATGCACGGCTCACCTTCGCGGTCAGCCCCGACCAAGAGCACGTCGTGATCGACGCCCTGTGCGGCGGGGTACGCACCCGCCTAGAGCCTCGGAGCCACTCCTACTTGCTTCTCCTCTTGGCCAAACGGCGCCTCGCAGATCGGGCCGAGGGCCACGAACACGCCGAAGAGGGATGGCTCACCCTGCCGGACCTAGCGTCGATGCTGAAGGTGTCGGAGAACGAGGTGAACGTCCAGGTTTTCCGGGCCAGACGCCAGTTTCGAGCTGCCGAAATCGAAGGCGCGGCACGGGTGGTGGAGCGCACGGCGGGCCGCCTTCGCATCGGCGTGACCCAGATTTCAATGGCCACCAATCTTTCTTGACCGCCGAATCTTTCCTGACAGACCTGGATATTACAGCCGATTCGCAAAGGCTGTAATCGACCCTCGTTCGAGCCACAGGTAGCTTCCTTGAGCACCCGTGAGGGGGCACGCCGTCCGAAGAGCCCCCGGGGGGGGGTCGACTTGGGCGGCGTGCCGAGCCCCATCGGTCCGGGCGCGCATCGATCCGGGCCGCGGCACTACGTCATCGCGCGTCACCAGTCCAAGGCGATCCTCATCTGCCCGGTTACGCCTGCCTCCGATGAGGAGTGACATGCGAGCAGCCGTTCACCGTCGGATCGCGTCGCTGGGCGCCCAGGGCCTGGCGCTCTGTGCATTCGTGGCGTCGACCGCCTGTGCCAGTGAGACCGCGCCTATGGCGGCTACTACCAGCAGCATGGGCGAGCCACAAGCCATGCCAGCGCCCCTAGAGACGCCCCCGATACAAGACGTGGTGGCCCGGTGGGACGGTGGGGCGATCTCCGGCGAGCAGCTCCAAGCCCGCATCGGCGACGAGCTGCAGCAGCGGCAAATCCGGTTCATGCTGGAGCAGTACGAAGCCAAGGCGCGCGCCATCGACGTGCTGGTCATGGAGTCGCTCATCGCCGACGAGGTGCAACGCCGCGGCCTGTCCGATGCCGATGCGCTGATTCGCTCCGAGGTCGATGACAAGGTTCCCGAGCCCACCGACGCAGAGGTCGCAGACTTCTGGCCGGTGGTCGAGCGACAGTTCAGAGGGGCCACCCTGGAGGAAGCCCGCCCGGCCGTCATCGCCCAGCTCGTGAGGCGAGCTCGAAGTCGCCGATATGGCGCTTTTGTCAATGAGCTTCGCGAGGCCTCTGACCTCCGGCTAGAGCTGCCCTATCCGAACTTGCCCAAGGCCAACGTCGAGATCCACCCCCACGATCCAACCATCGGTCCCGCCGATGCCGCGGTCACCATCGTGCAGTTTGCCGAGTATCAGTGCTATTTTTGTAACGAGGCAAAACCAAGGTTGGAACAGATTATGGCCAAGTTCGACGGCAAGGTTCGCTTGGTGTGGAAGGACTATCCGCTGTCCAACCATGGCAGAGCGATGCCAGCCGCCGTCGCCGCCCACTGCGCCGGCGAGCAGGGCGAATACTGGGGGATGAGTCAGTTGCTCCTGGCAAACCAGCACGCCGTCTCCGATGCCGATGTGGCTGGCTACGCCATGGACCTCAACCTCAAGGCAGAGCCGTTCCAAGCGTGCATGTCCAGCGGCCGGCAAGAGCCCATGGTGCAAGAAGACCTTCGCCAAGGCAAGGCACTCGATGTCCGCTCCACACCAACCTTTTTCGTCAATGGCGTGGTGGTTTTTGGGGCTCAGCCCTACGCGCTGTTCGAGTCGCTGGTCGAGCGGGAGCTCGCCGCCGCCGAATGAGCCCCAAAACCAACAGCGCGCCCAATCCGGTGAGGGGCCCGGGCTGCGCTGCACATAGATGGGTCAGCCTTCGGCCTCCGCTCGGTGGATCGGTGTCATCCGTCCCGTCGGTGCCGTCCGTGCCCGCATCGGGATCCAGCCAGTCCGGGTCGAACGGCCCTGCGCCGCGCTCCACCTGGGTGGCGAGCCAGCCCGCTCCAGGGTCATCGAAGAGGCAGTCGCCCATGGCATAGCTCCCTGATTCGGGCCATCGTACAGTGCGATCCGCCCACTGAGCTTCCACGAACCACGGGCTGCACCGACCATCGACCGCCGCATCGCCGGTCCAGAGTCCACCGCCTCCAACCCCCGCAACTTGAGCGAGCGTCACGACTCGACCATCGAGCACCACGTCGACCGCGTCCGGAGTCGCCCCCACACCGCTCCAGGTGTCGGACCAGAACGTCACCCGGTCCACCGGCTGCTCAGGCTCATGCACCGCACTATTGATGGGGTTGGGCTGGCCGCCTCCATCGCCAAAGTCTTGTGTGAACCACCGTTCTACTGCTCCATGCCCGACCTCGTCATACCGCGAGTGAAGCAGGTTCACCCGGTGCCCATCACTGCACATCCACCCCGACAACACCGCCATTCGGGCCGTGGGATAGCCACGAGCCACGTTCTCACCAAAGGCCTTGTCCGAGCCATAAGCCGCCTGGATCCGTTCGATCATCGTGCGGCCATCACTGCTGTCGTGACTGAGCTCGCCGGTCAGGTGCATGTCTGCGCTGTGGGTACGCGCCACCCGCGCCAGCGACAAATTGTATCGAAGAGGAGGAACTCGACCGGCTTTCGCCCAATCATCGACGTCGCACCCACCGTCCTGGGCATCCTTGGCAAAGTCGTGAGGCGCCATGCGCGCAGCATTGGTCCACAGATGCAGATCCCGTTCGAGCCACGACGGATGCCCGTCGACCGGATCTCCCACGCCAGCTTGGGCGACAAATACAGAGCTGAGCAAGAGCAAGAACATCGGCGAGAGACCTCGTCACAAGTGAGTCCAGAGGGTCGGATCGACCCTCGAACGTCATGACCGTGTTCAAGATCTGCAGGGGCCCCCATTTTGGTGCGATACTCCCGCCGTGAGCGCCACTGCCATCCCCGAGGAGATCGGTCCGTACCGAGTCCTGCGTCGCCTTGGGCGAGGCGGCATGGCCGAGGTGTACGTGGCGCGCGACGCCACCACCGGTGAGGAGCACGCGCTCAAAATCATGGCCGCAGGCAGCCCCCACGCCGCCCGGTTCAATCACGAATATGAAGCGTTGACCCGTCTGAACCACCCGAGCATCGTTCGGGTCTACCAGTATGGCCTGCACGAGAGAGCGCCCTGGTTCAGCATGGAGCTCGTGGCGGGTGAACCGCTCCAAGTCTGGATGAAACGCTTGGGCAAACCAGGCACTCCAGCGCGTACAGCCGAGGTCATGCGGGCGGGCGCTTTCGTCGCCGACGCGGTGTCTTATGTGCACGCCCGAAACCTGATCCACCGGGATCTCAAGGGCAACAACGTCCTGATGCTGCCCGATGGGCGGGTCAAGCTGCTGGATTTTGGAACCGCCCACATCCGCGATGGCCTGCGTCAGCTCACCAAGCCCGGTGAGTTTATCGGCACGCTGGCCTACGCGAGCCCGGAGCAGTTTCGGGGCCAAGCCGTCGATGAGCGCGTGGATGTCTACGCCCTGGGGGTGTTGCTCTACCGAATGGTGACCGGGCACCGCCCGTTCTCGGCCGACGATCCGGCGTCTCTCGCGCGGTTGATCGCCCGCGCGCATCCCAAGCCCCCCATCGAGCTGGTTCCGCAGATCCCGCCTGGTCTAGATGAGCTAATCCTGGAATTACTCTCTAAGAATCCAGATGATCGACCGCGTTCTGCCCGCGTTGTAGCCCGCCGACTAGAGGCCCTCACCGGTGCACCGCTGACCCTGCCCGGGTGGGGTGCGACGGCAAGAACCGACCGGATGAGCGGCCGAGAAGATGAGGTGAAGCGTCTGCGCGGCCTCATTCAGCCCTCCGGCCGAGCCCTCCTACTCATGGGTCAACAGGGGAGCGACCGAGAGCGAGTGTGCGATCAGCTCATCGAGGACGCCAATCGGGGCGAACTGAACACGATCGTGGCACGACTCACCAAGCACCAGCCGCTTCTCGAGCTCATCGACATGCTGCTCCGCGGGGCTGAAGAGGCGGGCTTCATCGAAGACCGCCGCGTCGACGCCGCCGTCGCAGCGCTGCGCTTGCTGCGCCAGCGCGGACTACAGGTCGCCCTGCGAAACCACGAAGGGCTCACCTCGGCCATGGTGTCGGTCCTCGTCGGGTTGGGTCGTGCTCGAAAGCCACTCCTCGTCGCGATTCAGAATGCCCACCTCGCCGATCCACCCGCGCTGGAGCTGCTGGCCAAGGTCCACCAGGTTGTGCTGCGCGGAAAGCTAGATGTGCGCTTCTTGATCAGCGTCGAGGTCGACACCACAGATGCGGTGCCTCGAATCATGCAGCACCTGCCCAAGGCCCTGCGCGTGGCCCTCAACCCCCTGGGCGTCGAAGAGGTCGCCCTGAAGATCGGCGCCATGCTCGACCGACGCCCACCGCCCCACGCGCTGGCGAGGACGGTCCACGAAGCCAGCGGCGGCCAGCCATTGTGGGTGGAAGCCATTGTGCACCGCCTGCTCGAAGATGGCTCCATTCGCCTCATCGGCCAAGACGGCAACCGGATCGAGTGGGATCTACGCGACGATCTGGACGTTCCAGAGCAAGCCGAAGAGCTGCTCATCACCGATCTCCGGCGGCTCCCGGAACTTGAGCGGCGGGTCATCATCTGCATCTGCATCGCCGGGGCCCCCACCCCAATGCAGGTGGTGGCCGACGCTCTTGGCTGGACTAAATCCCAGCTACTTCCTCTGCTTAGGTCACTTGCCGATCGGGGGCTCATCCGAGTGTCAGACAGCCAGGTCATCTTGCACCAGCCCTTGATTCACCGCCTGGCCCCCTCCCTCATCGGGCAGGGCCGCCAGATGCTCCTGGAGCGCTCGCTCGCACAAGCCATCGTCGACGCGCCGCCGAGGCCAGAACATGTTCGCCTACTCCTTCGGGCAGGCCGAAACAATGACGCGGTACGGCGAGCCTACCAGGGAGCGCGCGCCCTTCTCGATGAGCTTCGCACCGCCGAGGCCCTAGAGATGCTGGAGCCCATGTCGGAGCTCGCCAAGGATCCGCCTCCAGACGTGGCTCCGTCCCTGCTCTCTCAGGCACTGCTCCTCTACGCCAACACCTTGCTCATGGTCCGGCCCGTCGACCCCAACCTGGCCCGCGCCCTGAGCACCGCCACTCGCCTGTCGGAACACGCCAGCACAGACGTCGGGGTGGAACTCGCCAGAGCCCGACTCGCACGAACGCTGGGCCACCTGGTCAATCACAGGAAGCAACTCGGTCGCGCCGAGGAGAAGGCGAACGCCTCCGACGACTCTCGCCTGAAGTCCATGGTGGCTTGCGAGCTCGCCGAGGCCGATCGGCTCGCGGGGCGAATTCGCGACGCGGACCGGCACGTCATTACCGCTCTTGAACATGCAGATTCCGCAGGCGGCGGAGCCATGTTGTGGGCCCGCACCGCAGAAGCGGGCGTTCGGCTCTCCCAAGGACAGTTTGCCGAGACGGTCCGCATCCTCGACCCGGTTGTGGCCGAGCTCCGGCAGAAAGGGCCGATCCGCGCCCTTTGGCGGGCGCTCCCCATCTACGCCTCGGCTCTGCGCCTACAAGGCCGCTACACGCAGGCGCTGACTGCCTTGTATGACCAGGTCTCGGCGGCACGACGAAGCGAGGAGCCGACGCCCCTCGTTCGCCTGCTGCTGGCCGCCGCCGAGTGCGAGGCTGACCTACACCGATTGGGTCGAGCACAAGAGCACATCGACGAGATCGACACCTTGGTTCGGAAGGGAGAACAGCTCGACCTTCGGATCTCCGCCAGCGTCATCCACGGCCGGATCCTTCTGGCGTCCGGGCATCTTCCGCCCGCCGCTCGTTCCCTTCAAGAGAGCCACCAGCGGGCCCGCACCGCCCACTTGCCCGGCATCGGAGAACTTGCCCGAGCCCTGATCGCCGAGACCCTGCACGCCCAAGGCAAGGTATCCCAGGCCCGCGACCTCTTCGCCTCCGCCACCATCGGACTTCTCGGCGCCCACGACGCCGTCGCCCTGGTCGAGGGCACCCTGGCCAGACTTCGGGCTGTGGGCCCCACAGCCCCCGCCCAAAAGCTGCTCAAGCCGGTGGCTGCCATGCAAGACCGGGAACAGCTCATGGTGGTCCGGATCGAGTCCCTCATCGCCAACGGGCGATATTTCGAAAAGAACAGAAGGAAAGCCGAAGCTCGTGAGTCTGCGCTCGACGCTCAGGCGGCGCTCGACACCATCGGAGAGCACCTGTCCGCCACGGACCGCGCGGCGCTCAGGATCCACCCATGGTCCCGCCATGTACGGGCGATCCTCAAGTGAGTACCACCGAGCCGCTCCCCGCGACCATCGGTCCTTACCGGGTGCTTCAGAGCATCGCGAAGGGCGGTACGGGCCACGTGGTCGAGATCGAAGACCCCCGCACCGGCGAGCACCTCGCCCTCAAAATCCTCATGCATCGGGGCGCCTCACTAGCGCGGTTCTTCCGCGAATATGACGCTATGATCCGCCTGAATCACCCCAATATCATCCGGGTCTTTCACTTCGGCTCCCACGATGGCATGCCCTGGCAAACCATGGAGCTGGTCACCGGCACGCCGGTCCAGGCCTACATCATGCGTAAGGGCCGCCCAGGCGATCCCAGGCGTTTGCAGGAGGTCATTCGACTAGGGCACGATATCGCGGCGGCGCTGCACCACGTGCACCGCCGGGGCCTGGTACACCGGGACCTGAAGTCCGCAAACCTATTGGTGCTCCCCGATGGCCGCATCAAGCTGATCGACTTCGGAAGCGTGCGCGTCCTCGACGGAAAGCGCCTGACCCGGGACGGCGACTTCGTCGGCACATTCGCATACGCCTCTCCCGAGCAGCTCGTCGCCGCTCCGGTCGACGGGCGCTCCGACCTGTACAGCTTGGGCGTGCTGCTGTACCGCCTTTGCACCGGCCGAAGGCCGTTCGAGCACGACGATCCGACCACGCTGGCCCGGATGCACCTACGGGAACCGCCCGTCCCCCCTCAAGATCTGTACCCCACCATCTCCGACGACCTCAACCAGCTGATCTTGCAGCTTCTGGCGAAGCGCCGGGATAAACGCCCTCCAACCGGCAAACATGTCGCCCGCGCTTTCGAGAAGATGGCCGGTGGGCCCATCGTTCTACCGGGGACGTTGGAGATCGAAGCCACCGCCAACCGTCTGGTGGGTCGGGAACCTCAACAACAGGCTATCCGGGCCTTCCTCGCTCATGAAGCACCCGGCTCGCTAGCCTTGCTAGAGGGCCTAGAGGGCAGCGGCAGACACACCCTGCTCCACGCCTTGGCCGCAGATGCAAGGGCGGCCGGCTGGCTCACCTACCGCTGCGTGCTCTCTCCGGGCAAAGACGTGGTCTCGGTGGTGCTGCTGCTGCGTCAGATCTTCGAAGCCATCCCAGATATGGACACCCCCTCGCTGCGTCGGGCGAGGGAGCTCCTAGAGCTGCTCGCCAAGGCCGTCGACATTCGCTCGGCCCAGCGGCGCGAGGCGCTACAACAGGCGGGAGCCATCCTATTGCGGGCCACCGTCACCCAGCAGGACCGGCGAGCCCTGGTGGTGATCGAAGGGCTGCATCACGCGGGTCCAGTGGTCCTAGACTGGCTCGATGAGGTGAAGGTCGGATTGGCGAAGTCCAACACGGGCGTGCAGTTCGCCGCGGGCGTAGACCCCGCCTCGGATCGTCGACATTTGCCGATTCGAACTCGATTCGAAGACGATCTCTGGGTCTCTCTGCCGGCGCTAGACTCCCACAAGGTGGGGCTGCTCACGGGCGCGCTCCTGCACCGCCGTCCGCCCCCCCCCTTCGTCGCGGCACAAATCCACCAGGCCTCTGGGGGCCTGCCCGCCTACGTCGAACATGTGGTCAGCGAACTCGTCGACCAGGGCCTGCTCCGCGAACAAGGCGACGACCCGAATCGGTTGGAGTGGGCGCGCCACACCAACCTCATCATCCCGGTGCCCGCCGAAGCCCGAGAGCGAGTGATGGAGCAGCTTCGGCCGCTGCCGACCCTTCACCGACGAGCCCTGGTGGTCTTGGCCACGCTCGATGAGGGCGCACAGGTTCGAGACTTGGCCGCCGGCCTAGGTTGGGTGCCCGATGAAATCACGATGGTGCTCGAAGACCTGCAACAGCGGGGCTGGCTAGAGAGCGGGTCGCTCGGCCCCAACGACCCGGTCGTGTGGCGGCAGCGTCTTGCCCGCGAGGTGGTCCGCGAGCAGGCTCCACCGTCCCGAAGTCGAGTCACGGAGCGACTCCTTTCCGTCGCGCTAGTCGGCGAGCGTCGAAGCCAGGCGCAGGTCGAGCTGCTCAGCGCTGTAGGACGCGTCGATGACGCCATCGATAGCGCCATCCATCAGGCCCGAGTCCACCTCCTCGCCGGCCGTCCAGCCAGCGCACTGCGAGTGGTGACGCCCGCGATCTCCGAGGTTCGTGCGGCGCGCAATACCCCGCGCCAGAACCTGGCAGACCTGTTCCTGCTTCACACAAAGGCGATGATCGAGACCCGACCGGTGGACCCAGAGCTGCACTTGAGCCTGAAGCGCGCCCAGAGCCTGGGGACCGGCGATGCCTTCCGAGCCGAAGTGAGCTTGGTCAAAGCTACTCTTCAACGCCGCATTGGCCACCTGGGGAACTATCGCAAGGAGCTGGCTGAAGCGTGGACAGCGAGCCAACACTCCGAAGATGCGTTGCCCGTCGCCGTTGAGGTCGCAGTCGAGCTCGGTCTGTCCCACCTCCGCGCCGGCGCCCTGCGCGTGGCACAACGCTGGTTTCAGCAGGCCCAGCGGGCCGCGTCTTCCCAGACCGATCCTCGATTGGTCGCGACGGCCGAAGCGGGCTTGGCCCACCTGCGCTTCCACCGGGGTGAGCTCGACGCCGCCGAAGTGGCTGCACTGGCTGCCATCGAGCTGTTCGACAAGCTCGGCGATGCCGAAGGCCTCGCGCTCGCCATGCCTGTGTGGGCCGCCACCCTACGTGAACAGGCCCGGTTCTCCGCAGCGATTGACATGATCTCCCACGCGCTTCCCACCTTCCGGCGCCAAGAGAACCCCAGCCCCTACGTTCACCTGCTCGTGTCCCAGGCTTGGTTGGAGGTCGAGCTGTGCCGCCTCGGCCGCGCCCAAGAGTGCATCGATGAGCTCGCCGCAGCGGTCAGTCCAGGCGAACGCTTGGTGCTCCGGGTCCAAGCGCGGCTCGTGCATGGACGAATCCTGCTCGCCTCAGATCAGCTGCGCCAAGCGGCGCGTGTGCTCGGAGATGTGTGCAATGTGGCGAACCAAGCCGGTTTGGTGCTGATCGCCGAACACGCTCGGGCCCTGCTCGCCGAGACCCTCTGGTTGGCCGGCCAACAAGATGAAGCGCGAAGGCTCTTCCACCAAGCGATTAAGCGTGTCCGAGAAACAAGGGATAAAGCCACATTACTCCAAGTTTGTCGCTCCCGCGGTAGGGTCGCTGCCGAAGTCGCGAACCCCGAAGACCTATTCGAGCCGGTGCGCGAAGTCTTGGAGAGGGAGCCCGCTGAGCTCACCCGGCTGGAGTGGCTCGTCGCTACCGGAAAGCACTGCGTTGCGCTGGAGCTAGAGAGCGGCTCCGCGTGGCGTGAGGCACACGACTTGCTGCGAGACGTCTCTGTACACTTGACCGACATCGATCGGAGCGCATTGAAGGTGCACCCTTGGGCGCGACTGGTCCGGTCGCATCTCGACCAAGGCGACGCGGAGATCTTGTGACGCCCCTCTCGCCACGCGCGCGGTGGCTTTTCCACGCCCAGGCGCTCCTGCAGTTCCTGTTCTTGGGTCCCCCGCTGATCGTCGGGGCCTTCTTCGGTGGGCTTTTCCTGACCGACTGGACCTATGGGCTGGGCCTCTCCTTCGCGCTGGCGATCGTTTTAGCGATCGGCACATTATGGTGGCCCACGCTGGCGTTTGAGCGTTGGGGTTACCTGCTCGATGACGACAAGCTGCTCATTCGCAGCGGCGTACTGATGCGTCGCATGACCGCCATTCCTTCGGCCCGCATCCAGCACGTCGACACCCACCAAGGCCCCATGGAGCGGCTGATGGGCTTGGCGAGGCTGACGATCTACACCGCGTCGGGAAGCGGTGCCGACGGCATGATTCCCGGACTCACCCTCGAAGAGGCCACCCGCCTTCGGGATGCGCTGGTGTTGGTAGGCGACGACGATGTCGTCTGACGCCGAGTGGCGAATGCTCCATCCAGCCTCAGTGCTGGTGAACCTGCTGCCTCAAACCTGGCGGGTCGTACGGACGTTTTGGCCCCTGGCCATCGCCCTAGTCTGGCGCAGTAGCGGCTCCGAGGACGCCGTTTGGTACACCACGCTCATCGATGGCAGCGTCGTGGGGGTCTTCGCGCTTCTGACCTTCGGCGGCACCATTCGACACTGGCTCACCCTGCGCTACCGCATGAATCAAGGGCGGCTGGAGATCCGCACCGGGCTGCTAGCCCGGCAAGTTCGCACCATCGACCCGGCGCGCATTCAGAACGTTGAGCTGGTGCGCACGCTGCCGCACCGCATGTCGGGCCTGGTGGAAGTGCGCATCGAGACAGCGTCTGGAAGCGAGGTAGAAGGATTACTATCTGCCCTCACCGTGTCCAGCGCCCAAGCCCTGCAACGCCAGCTCGAAGTGCTGCGGGCGTCCGCGCGCCCGTCCACTGAAACGGCCGACACTGAATCGCGCGTTCTGGTGCAGAACAGCGTCTGGGACCTGTTCATCTACGGCGCCACCGCTGGCCGGCTGGGCGCTGCCGCCTTGGCTCTGGGCGCGGTTATCGAAGGATTGAGCTGGTTCAATGCCGATCGCCTAGATGGGCTTACGGCGCAGGCCATGGGGGTTCAGGGCATCGCCGCCACGGTCGCCATCCTGGCTGGCGCCTGGCTGCTGGGCTTGGCCGGCACCATGGCGCGGTATTGGGGACAGCGCTTGGTCCAGCAGCCCCATTCGCTCATCGTGGAGGGGGGGCTCACCACCCGCCGACGCCTGGAATTGCCGCTGCACAAGGTGCAGATCGTGCGAACCTCCGAGACTTGGATCCGTCGCCTCCTTGGCTACGGCTCCGTCACCATCGAGACCGCCGCCGCCAGGTCCGGTCAAGGAGGCACCGAGAGGCGCGCCGCGCTCGTGCCACTCGTTCCCAGAGAGAGACTGCCCGAGCTGGCCGCCGTCGCCGTTCCGGACCTGGACCAGGACCCGTGGAGCCTAGCCCTCCGCCCGCCTCATAAACGAGCCCTCACCCGCTCAATCACGCGGCGGATCGTACAGGTGATCTTCGCCGCCACCTTGGCGGGCTTCGTGTGGACGCCCTGGGCGCTCTTCGGTCTCGCCCTCGCCCTTCCGCTCTCCGCCGCCGCATGGATGGATTGGCGCCACCAAGGGTGGGAGATCACCGAGCGCGTCGTGATCGCCCGGCGCGGCTTCTTCAACAGGCGGGTCGTGGTGGTGAGCCGCCATCGACTGCAGTCCGTCGACGTACGCCAAGGGCCGATCAACCGCCGTCTAGGTCTGGGTGAAGTTGTGGTTCGCGTAGCTGGAAGTGCCGTTATATTGCCCATCATGAGCTGGGACGAAGCCCAACGAATCGCCCTCGATCTAGCGCGACCCGCCCCGCCGCCGGTCCCAGAGCCCCTACCTGCGCAGGAACTGCTCCAGGAAGGGTAGGCGGTCATTGCCGAACCACATTTCGTCGCCCACGAAGAAGGTCGGCGCGCCATAGGCCCCGCGCCGCTCGGCCTCTCCAGTCTCTGCGATGAGCGCCGCCTTCGCCTCGGGGGTCCCCGCGGCATCGACCTCGGCTTCGCCCAAGATGTCGACGAGCACCTCCCGATCATTAATGTCGCGATCATGAACCCAGTACGCTTCGAACAGCCGGTGGGTCGGCGCGATCCGAGCCTCCGGCGCCATGGCGATCAGCGCTCGCTGGGCCGTAAGCGTCATCATCGGGAATCGGGACGGAAACGAGAGCGGCACCTGGTAATACGCCGACCAACGCTGCAAATCGACGAACAGGTGGCGACCCCGAGCCGGGAGCTGGGCCGGCGGCACATTGCCGACCGCCTTCATCAGTCCACCGAGAAAGATCGGACGAAACACCACCGAGTGCCCCGTATCTGCGGCGATGGCCTCGATGCGCGTCGACGCCAGGTAGCTGTAGGAACTCACAATGTCGTAGAACATCTCGATGGTCGCCACGTTCGCCTCCAAGGCATCGATGAGCGGCCACGTTACCCGACAGGCCTGGAGCACCCGACATGAACCCACGGATCACAGTATCCCTCGCCGTCACTCTCCTGCTGGCCGCCGGCTGGCTGGGCACCTCCCAAGCGCCGGACCCCGGTCCCATCAAGCAAGGAGGGGCCACCGAAGCCGCCGCACACTGCGACGCCCGCACGTCGCACTCCTCGTGCCTGGAATATGGGGACCGGTCCCAAGCCGAAGCCGACTGCGCCAGCTACGAAGGCACCGTCGCCAGCGGGCCCTGTCCCACCGAAGCCAGGTCGGGCACCTGCAACCACGCAGGGAAGACCCGCCACTACTACACCACCGGAGAAGCATCTTACGATGCCGGCTATGCCGAACGGCACTGCCGCAACACCCTGGCGGGGGAGTTCAAGCCATAGGCACCGGATCGTCGCCGCCGCCCGTGAACGGATTGCAACGCAGTACCCGCCAGGCACCGAGCCAAACACCCCACAGCCCATGGGCCTCGATCGCCGAGACCGTATACGCCGAACAGGTCGGCCTAAATAGACAGGTCGCCGGCGTATACCGGCTAATATAGCGTTGATACAGCCGGATGGGAAAAATCAGCAGCGACCGGATCATGGCACGCCACGCCGGGGGCCTTGGGGATCGTAGTACCACCGGTCGTGGTCCGGATCCCACGCGTCCCACGTAGGGATCGACTCCAGCTTGGCCAACAGCGACTCAGGCACCACTCCGGGCACCAAGAACGCCTTCTGACGGTACAGCGGGTACGGATTTCGAAGGGTAAAGCCCAAGACTCCCAAGATGCCACGGGCCACGTACCAGGTGGCTTGAG
>JBGCER010000674.1:0-6328 GCA_045106515.1 Myxococcota bacterium | reverse complement strand
CCTTGGTCCAGCGCAGGCTCGATGACCACACGTCGGTCCATCGCCACACCATCGAGGGCCCCGTCGATCTCATCGGTGGGCACGGTCAACGCAGCAACCGCAGAGGTGAGCTGCGCTCGATCGATGAACACGTGGCCATCGTTTTGGGCACGCTCCAGCGCATACAGGGCCGCCGCCCGAACGCGAGCGGGGTCATCGAGCGGCAAGCCTTGTTCTCGGGCGAGGGAATCTGCGGTCTTGAACCCCACGCCGGTGATCTCTTCGGCCAGTCGATAGGGTTCTCGGCCCACGACCGCCAGCGCCTGCTCGCCGTAGCGATCTCGGATGCGCTTGACGGTGCGAGGCGGGATGCCAAGGCCGCGCAATCGAATCGCCAATGCAGCCCCCTTCGCCGCCTCTTCCCACTTCCCGGTGATGGCCTTGAACCGCGCCTTGGTCACGGCCTTGAGCTCTAGCAAGCGCTCAGGCTCCTCGGAGATGATGCGCAGCGCCGACACGCCAAACGCGTCGACGATGGCGTCGGCGGTCTTCTTTCCAACCCCCTTGATACCGGCTTGGGCGAGAAATACCTTAAGACCAAGCTCCGTTTTAGGCAGGCCCTGCAAAAACCCAGTGCTTCGAAACTGCCGCCCGTGGACCGAGTGTTCCTCCCAGCGGCCCTCGATCGCTACAAACGCCTCGTCGTCGGCTTGATCCGAGAGCATGGCCAATGCGCCGACCGCCGTGACCTCCCCTTGGAGCGTGCGCAGGCGCACCACGGCGTAGCCTCCGTCATCGGACGCCCACACCACCCTGGACAACCGGCCTTCAAGCCAAATATTTGGCTGGGAAGACTCTTCTGTCACGGGCGCTCACGGAGCGGCTTTACCGAATGACCCAGCGCGCTCAGAGACTCTGCGGTGACCTGAAAGGGCGCGTCGGGAGCCACGAGCCCGGCGCTCATCAAGATCTTGAAGCCCTGCTCTACCGTCATCTCGGTGACGATCACCTGGTCCTCGGGCACCATCGCAAAGAAGCCCGTGGTCGGGTTGGGCGTGGTGGGCAAAAAGACGTTGACCAGCCGAGGCGCACCTTCGACCTGGACCCAGGCGGTGCCATTGAGGAACCCGATGGAGTAGAGCCCAGGCCGAGGCCACTCGACCAATACGACCTTCTCGAACGCGTTGCCGTCTTGGCTAAAAACTAGCTCCAATAGTTCTTTTACGGCGTTGTAGATGCTGGACGCCACCGGCACCCGACCCAACATCCACTCGTACAGGCCAATGAGACGACCGCCGACGTAGCTGCGGGCCAACACGCCCACGACGAACAAGGTGACCAGCGCCACCAGGATGCCCAGCCCCTGAGGCAGGCCAGCATCATTTACCGGAAAACCTTGATAGAAGCTTTGAATCCACTCAAACACGCTCTGGGGGAGCACGCGAGGGATAAAGCTGGTCACCCCGTCGACAAACGCGACCATGGTGACGATGACCCAGACCGTCACAGCCAGGGGCAAGGTCACCAAGAGACCAGCGAGGAATACGGTACGGATGCGCTGCAGCAGGCTCTTGAGCATGTACCCGAGTACCACGAGGTGCTAGACAGGCAACTCGGAGGTTCCCGTGCGCATCTTTGTACTGACACTCGGTCTGTCGACCCTCTGGGCTGCGTGCTCGACCACTCCCGCGCCGTCGGCTCCCACAGACGCGCCCAAGGTCGACGAGCCCGCAAAAGCGGCGGCCAAAACCCCTAAGGCCGAGAAAGACACGTACATCAAAGAGCCCTACACCCCGAAGGCCTCTCCAGTGCCTGTCACCCCGGTGGCCGTCGCGGGGTACGGTCTAAAGATCGAGATTAATCCTCCGTTTCAGGGGGCGTACATGGGCACGTATGTACACGAAGAAAACACCGAAGGGTTGATCCTGTCGTGGTGGGACGTGACCGAAATGAGCGCCGGAGCGCATGGGCACGCAGGGCTGAACAATATCGGCGTCGCTGTGCACCCCACCGATGCAGATGCGCCGATCATCAAGACGAAGCTGCCATGGCCCAATGGCAGGCTCGGCGTGGCATACCGCCGAGGCGAGACTGGCAGTTACGTGCTTCTCCCCGAGCAAATGATGGAGCTTGGCGGAATCGGCGCCGTCAGTGCGGGCCCGCTGGATCCATCCTGGGCCATCGAAGTCGACGGCAAGCGCACGCCCTTCGGCCCCAAGCAAATGCTGCACAGCGCAGATCCCGCAAAGGGCCCACCGTTCAAGCTCATGGAAGGGTTCGAGCGGCCTTGGGGACCGTGGCCGGGGCGGGTCAAGCCTCCGGAAGCGCCGACGCCACCCACACCTTGAGCGGGTCGCCTTCGCGGGCCCTGCGGCCGTATGCGCGCAGGTCCTGTTCCACATCTACATCGGCCAATGGCGACAGCTCGGACCACGTCTGGCCGGCAGCGGCGAGCCGGGCTCGAGTCTCGTCAGCGACGTGGGCGGTGCTCCATGAGATGCCCTCGAACACCGACGGAAGCGGCGACGTGAGACCAAGGAGGAAGTAGCCCCCGTCCAAGGCCGGGCCGAGCACCGCATCGGTCTCGGACAGCGCGTCAACGGCTCGGCGTACCACGGCCGCATCGAGCTCCGGGGTGTCCGACGCCAACACCATCACCGACGGGTGACCGCGATCAAACGCTTGCTGCACGGCGATGGTCAGGCGCTCGGTGAGACCCCCGTCGACCTGAGCATGAACCTCGTGGGCAGAGCCGAGCCAGCCACGCACCGCAGCCACATCCGAGGCCTCGGCTACGAGCACAACAACATCCACATCTGCGCCATGAACCGCCTGAATCACGGACTCGACACAACGCCGGTAGAACTCGGTCGCCAGTTGCTCCCCGACCGTGGCCGCCAGTCTGGTCTTTACGGATCCAGGGCGTGGGAAGCGCGTAAAGAGCAGGGCCGCCGGTCTCATGGACGCGCTACCTCGCGTACACTTCGTACTGCTCGGGGTGGTAGTGAGCCAGAGCGCGCACGACGACGCGCTTGCCGAGACTCGCCTCGATGGCTTCGAGCTCCTCGTAGTGCTCGCCGTACATCAGGTCGGCCACCGCCGGCGTAGTGTTCACGAAGACCTCGCTGACAGACCCCGCACGCGAGCTCTCGCGCTGAACCTCGCGCAAGATCTCGTAGCAGAGTGCCGCGCGAGCTCGCACGACGCCGGTGCCGGAGCACACGGGGCAGTCCTCGTGAAGGTAGCGGTCTAGACCCTCTTGAACGCGCTTGCGTGTCATCTCCACGAGCCCAAGGTCGCTGATGCGCTGCACATTGGTGCGAGCCCGATCCTTGCGAAGCGCCTCTTCGAGGGCCTTATTCACCTGCTCGCGGTGGTTTTCCTTGTCCATGTCCACGAAGTCGATAATGATCAGCCCGCCGATATTTCGCAGTCGAAGCTGATAAACGACCTCTTCCACAGCTTCCAAGTTGAGCTGCAGCGTGGTGTCTTCGAGCGAAGTCTTGCCGACGAACTTGCCCGAGTTGACGTCGATGGCCATCAGCGCTTCGGTCTGGTCGATGACCAGGTAGCCTCCGCTCTTCATCCACACCTTGCGACCCAGAGACTTCTTGATCTGAGTCTCGACGCCGTAGGTGTCGAACACTGGATCTTTGCCCCGGTACAGCTGCACCCGGTCCTTCAGCTTGGGCATGAAGTCCGTCATAAAAGACCGGATCTCATCGAACAGATCGCGGTCATCGACCACGACCCGGCCGACGTCATCGTCCATCAGATCGCGAACCGTGCGCAGCACGACGTTGTACTCGCCATGCAGCAGAGAAGGCGCCTTCTTCTCTTTGGACTGGGTCTGCACCTTCTCCCAGGTGCGGTCCAGGTAGTCCATGTCGGCCTTGAGGCTCTCGGTGGGCTGACCCACGCAGACCGTGCGCACGATGTAGCCCGCGCCCTTGCGCCGGTTCTTTTCGACGAAGTCGCGAAGCCTTCGGCGTTCCTTGTCTTTGTCGATCCGGCGGCTAATGCCGACGTGCTCGACGGTGGGCATGAACACCATGTACCGACCCGGCAGAGCGATGTGCGTGGTGAGCCGGGCGCCCTTGGTGCCGATGGGGTCCTTAGCGACCTGAACAACAATATCCTGGCCCTCTTTCAGCAGATCCTGAATCGGAGGCTGCCCGGACTTCCTCGACTTACCCGGCTTGCCACTATGCTCGATGGCATCGGGCTTATCCGCGTCTTCCATGTGCATGTGCAGCATGTCGGTGTAGATGTCGCCCACGTAGAGGAACGCGGCCCTCTCTAGGCCAATGTCCACGAACGCGGCCTGCATTCCGGGAAGAACGCGAACAACTCGCCCTAGGTAGACGTTGCCTACGAAGCCGCGATTGGTACCGCGATCGATGAGAAGTTCAGAGAGTTGGCCGTGCTCGAGCAGGCCCACCCGGACTTCGCGTCCGGTGGTGTTGCAGATGATCTCGGTGGACAAGGCAGGCTCCTTCCCCCTGCGCTGTGAGACGGAGCGATCGGGACCGGCCATTTGATCTGGCGTTCAACCGAGCTCCATCGAGCGAGGGGGTTGATAAGAAAAGAGGTGCGCGAACGCAGTATTTGGGCCGCATGTGCGGTTGGAGTCTAAGCGGGCATGCACCCGCGATACCGCTTGTTGTCACACGGCTACACCGGACTCGTCAAGAGCCTTGTGAGCCGGCAGGGACCACTATCGGCGGCGAAGCAAGGCAAACTTGAGGTAGTGGCCTTCGCCGGGCCCCACCGAGATGGGATGGTCGACCGGCTCGGCGCTCACATGGTGCCAAGACCAGTCGCCCACCTCGGCCAAAGAGCGCCCCACCAGGTCTCGCCAGGCTTGGTGCGTCATACGAGCCGTGCACGACGATGTGGCGAGCAAGCCGTCGCGCGGCACAAAGGGTCCGAGCTGCCGATGCAGCCGGCGATAGGCCCGCGCCGCCGCTTCATCCGCCTCTTTGCCACGGGTAAGGGCCGGCGGGTCGACGATCATGAAGTCCAGCGCCTCAGACGGCTTCCACTGAAAGACGTCGGCAACCTGAAAAACATGGTCGTCTGGGTCCAGTCCATTGATGCGGAAGGCCTCGCGCGCATCCTCTACGGCGTCCGGGGCGAGGTCCACGGTCGTGACCCGCGCCGCACCTCCGAGGGCCGCCGCGACCGAGAATCCGCAATTGGACGCGAATAGGTTGCCGGCCATCCGACCGTCGGCCCACGTTCTGACCAGCGAACGATGGAATGCCTGATCCAGGAATAATCCTGTTTTTTGGCCAACAAAAGGCCGAACAGGGAGCTTCATATCCCCTTCTTGCACCACGACGAGTTCCGCAGGCTCAGGCCCGTGCAGCACCACTAAGCCATCGCCCCCATCGACCCGCATCACACCCAGACGCCGAGCGACCGTCGCACACCACCCCAAACTGCGCAGGCCCCGGACGATCGCATCGAGCCAAGGCTGCCACGCCGCGCTGTACAGCCGAAGGACGGCGAGCTCCCCATACCGGTCGACGATCAGATCTGGCAGACCATCGCCAGCGCTCGACACCACTCTATAGGCATCGGTCCTAGGGTCCATCAGCCGAGTGCGCGCCGCGTCCGCTCGACGGATCCGCTCCGCGATCAGCCGCGCCACGTCCACCTTGGCCCCAGCCCCGCGGCCCAAGATCCGCGCGGTGATTCGACCCTCATCTGCCAACCCATAGGCCACCACATCCCCGTCGCACTCCAGCTCCACAGCCGTGCCAATCGGAGCGCCAACCGGCTCGCCCACAAGCCATGGATGACCGGTACGAAGGACCTTAGCGGCGCGGCGGGAGATACGGATTCGGTGCACGGGAACGCCCTTGGATGGGCCGCCCCTAACCCCCGTCACAATTCTTTCGAATGAACTTCCTGCCCGTGCGTCTCTGAAACACACGACGCGGCCAGCGCCGCACTAGACGCCCAGGAGGCCCCATGAACCTGCGTAACCTTGCTCTTCCCGCACTCGCAGCCATCACCGCCCTCACCTCCGGCTGCATCGTGGTCGACGATACGGGCCCCAACACCCGCCCCGCCCCCGTGGTGGTCAACTACGCTCCCGAAGTCTGGGACGGCGAAGCCGGCTGCTACTACGACGGATACGAGCGCGACGACATCTGGTACTTCGAGGCCGTGGTCGATGACCTCGATGGCCTAGGCGACGTGACCTCCGTGTGGGCTGATGTCTACGACGAGTTCGACGGAACCCTGGTCGAGAGCTTCGAGCTCTACCCGACGGACGACCCCGAGGTCTGGTTCAGTGACTGGCTCGGTCGCACCACCTACCTGGACTGCGGATACCTCG
>JBGCER010000673.1:0-4278 GCA_045106515.1 Myxococcota bacterium | reverse complement strand
ATCATCGATGACGTCGTTGCAGTCGTCATCGACCCCGTTGCACAGCTCATCGTTTCCGGGGAACACGTCGGGGTTGTTGTCATCGCAGTCTTTGTCGGCAGTGACGCCGTCGCCGTCATCGTCGATCTCAGGATCGACGGTGGTGTCGTCGGACCCGTCGGCACACGCGAGCAGGAAGAGAGGGAGGCAGAACAGCAGGCGGCGCATGGGAGATCCTAGTTTGGCCTTCTTGAATACGGGGGCGATGGCCTCCAGACAACCCGCGTGTTCTGACTTCATGACCGGTAGGATTGTGGGTGGACCTCGGTCTGCCTTGGGCCGGATAGACCCTGGGGGTGGAGGATGCATGAGGTGGATCGTCGGGCTCTTGGGTGCATGCAGCGTGCCGCAGCCTCCGGCACCGTCGCCCGCTCCCGCGCCTGTCACCGTGGCGGGCGCGTTCAGCGAGGTGTTTCACTCCCAGCCGTCCGACTTGCGGTTGGCCGTGTCCGCTGAGGCGCCGCCCGGTCTGATGTACCTGTGCCGCCTGCCTCGCGTAGGCCCGGATGTTCCGTTCCACGCGGCTGATGCCAAGCCCGGTCAGCAGCGGATCTTGGTCTTTGCGAACGAACTGGCGTGGGAGTCTATGAAAGAAAAGGGAGAACGTTCGTTTCCGCCGGGTTCTATGATCGTCAAGCGCAAGCCTGACGGGGGAGCTGGCATTATGGAAAAGGGCCAGATGCGATGGCGCTATGGCTTTGTGTCGCCCGATGGTCAGGTGCAGGTCGACGAGCAAGGCACTTCGGACTGTGCGGCCTGCCATGAGCACGGAACGGTGCCCGAGGCGGCGGCCAAGGAATTTGCTGTGCAGCTCGGAGATCCGCGCGATGGCGTCTTTCTGACGTCCACGGAGGAGTGAGCCGGGCTCCGCTCGCTTCGCGTGCCGGGAACTTCCTGCCCCAGGGCTGGTCCAGACCGATGCCAGAGCCGATCTCTCCATCGACGGCTATTCTGTGTGCAGAGGAAGGATCGTGGATGTGACCGACAGCATCCTGGAGCTCGTGACCCAGGCTGGCCCCTGGGGCTGGCTGGTTGCGGGCGCTGCGATCCTGCTGTGGGCGCCGAATATCGCGCTGGTCGCACTGGCGGCGAGTGGGCGGCGAGTGCCGGTTTCCGCCTTCTTGGGGGTGGCGGCGGTGCTGCTGGGACTGGGATGCATCGGCTCGATCGCGCTGTCGGGTCAGACGGCCGAGGTGGTGCAGGCCATGGCCCTGGACCGCAAGCTGGGGGCTGCGGCCTCTGGACTGCGACTGAGTGTGCTGCCCTTGGTCTTGGTCGGTCGATTTGCGCCGGCCTTGTTGACCATGGGCGCCTTGTCGATGGCGGTGGGCGTGTGGATGCGTGCGCCGGAAACACGTTTCTGGGCCGGTCGACAAGCGGCGGGTCCCGCGTTTCTGGCCGGCTTGGCGGCGTGTGTGGCCTTGTGGGTCGATCCCCGTGTGGCCTTGGCCGCAGTGGGCGGGGCACTGGCGCTCGGGCTGGTGAGCGCCGCGGACGATGATGATGGGATGGAGCGCCGCTTTCTGGTCGGCCGCCGTGTGGCGGTGGGGACCCTGGTCTTGAGCGCCATGGGCCTGGCCATCTTGGCGCCCGCCGCAGCGGCCATCGCCCGCGGAGATGGGGCCATGGCGGCGGTGGCGTGGCCGCTGGCAGTAGATGTGGCTTATTATGCACCAAACTCGGTTTTAAGCCGATACGGGGTCTTGCCGGCGGCCCTCGCGCCCGTCGGTTTGACCGGCTTGGGCGCGCTCATGGCGGTGCTGCCGTTGAGCGCTCGCATTGGAGGTCGTCGGCTCTGGATGGGCGTGACCGCCTCGTCGCTGGCGGTGACGCTGGCGGGCATGTTCGCCTTGGGCGCGGCTCAGCGGCACCAGCAGGTGTGGGATTCGGCCCTGCCGCCTCGGACCCAGGTGCCGGTGCCTCAGGTGGACCAAATACTGGAGGGGCACATCAGCCGCCGCCTCACCTGGACGCCTCGGGGCATCCAGGACCAAGGAAAACCCATTTTGCAGGAGCGAAGCGGACTGTCGGCCTTGGATCCCGCTCCGCCCGGTGCAGATCCTGTGCTGCTCACCCACATCCGCCGCAGACGGGGCCTTCGTGCCTCCCACTTGGACGCAGACGTGCGCCGGCGCATGCCGTGGGACGTGGAGATCCCCTCCGTCACCCGCGTCTCCGAGGTGTTGCCCCTGCTGCGGACGCTAGAGGCCGATCCGGACATCGATGGCGGCATCGACCTGGTGGTGGTGGGCAAAGACGGCTTTGCAGGCACCCTCGTGGTGGGCCTTACCGCCGACCCCGCCAAGGCCACCAGCGCCGCCCGTCTGCCCGTGGTGCCCAACAAGACCTGGGGCGAGGTCGTGCGTCAGATCGACCGCATGAACCGACGGGGCGAGGCGGTGATGCTGGTGTTGCCGCCCGTGGGGGAGGGGGTCGAGGAGTAAGGGGGTCCTCGTCTGCCTCGACTCGTTGGCGTCTTCCCAGGCGCGGCCCTCGATACTTCCCGGTGTGCTTGGCTTCGGATGGGAGGGGTCGTCATGCTGTGGTGGATGCTGTTGGTGGTGGGGGCGCAGGCTGAGACGGATCCGTGTTTCACGAGTCGCGGTCTGCCCGCGATGGTGGTTCTCCCAACAGATGCTACCGGGATGTGGGCCTTTCAAGGCGGTGTTTTACCCGTCTTGCGGCCCTCATCGAGCGATTCGTGTTGGGTACCGAAATATCGACCGCCCGCGTTCACGATGCACCCGGTCGAGGACCCATCCGACGTTCGGGCGCTGTCCTTTGAGATGCGAGGGGAGACTGGGTTGGCGTGGGCCCCACTCGACGCCGCGCCGGGTCGATATGTGCTCACGCAGAGCCACTTGGATGAGGCTCAGCCCATCGAGTTCGAGATCCGGGAGGGCGCGATCCCGGCCAGGACCACGGCGCCGGACCTGCAATCTGTGCTCTTGTACAACGGCGGCGACGACAAGGTCCGTTGGAGCTTCGTCACAGCGTCCACGGCCGCCCCCAGCGGTGGCTGGTCGTTGATCGAGTTGGCCAGCGCTGCAAACCCGCAGTTGATCCTGTCGGCCGGGTTCGAAGATGAGGGCATCACATCACTGCCCGCGGGAGTCACGCCCGAACAAGCTGGAGATCCAGCCTGCGCCCGAGCCCGCTACCTGTCGGCGGCCGGCGAGCCGGGTCCGTGGAGTGACGTGCGCTGTTCCACGCCGGAGACCACCACGAATGCCTTCACATCGGGCTGCCAAACCTCCCCCGCCGGGTCATTCGCCTGGTTGGCGTTGCCCGTGCTGCTTGGGATGCGTCGGCGGAGAGGGTTCAGGTAAAACGTTCCCTGTTCGTCCGCCCCACCGCGTCCACGTCCGCACCAGGTCCGTCCCCGCCTGCGTCGCCTCCTCGGTCCACGACTCCACCCACCCTGGCGCCAACTCCCGCACTGCGTCCAGCGGGTCGTGGGTGCGGTCGCCGGCTGCCTCGCCCTGAGGCCCAGCCGCCAAGCCCTGGACCAGCGCCGCTTGCAGTGCGCTCAGGTGCTCTAGCTTATCCATGGAGCACCCCATGAATCCGTCGAACATCCTCTTGGAAGGCTTGTTGTGCGTCCTGTGTCTCCAGCGATGCGGGGAGCTGCTCCATCACCACGACATCCACGCCCGGAAAGCGTTGTAGCGCGGTGGGGAGCATGCCAAAGACCTCGTCTGGCACAGCCCCGTCGTGGGTGTCTCGGCGGAATCCGTCCTGCCAAGATCCCCCCGACACGTGCAGCTCTCGCACGCGGTGCTGGGGGTAGGCCATCAGGAGTGTTGTGGGATCTTGGCCAAAGTTCACGGCCCGGCACCACAGGTTGTGCAGGTCCAGCACGATGAAGCCATCGACCGGATCCAAGATGGCGTCGAGCAGGGCCGGCTCGTCCTGCACGTCTTGGGGGCTCAGGGCCAAGGCCAGGTTTTCCAGTCCCACCGGCGTTCCTGCTGCAGCCGACAGGGCCAACATGGCGCGTCGGCCGGCCTCCACTACCTGGGGTAGCCGGGGCATGGGCAGCGGCGCGCCGTCGCGCATCTCTGGGGTGGTGCTGAAGGCCAGGTGCTCGGAGATGTGCACGTACGAGCGGCGGTGCACCTCGTCGATGAGGGCGTCGATCCAGGCTTGTTGCCGGGGGCACCACGCGGCGGACAGCACCGAGAGCGTCACGCCGTGGCCATAGAGCGCGCCGCGTTCGGCGTAGGCATCGAGCACCTG
>JBGCER010000672.1:0-4850 GCA_045106515.1 Myxococcota bacterium | reverse complement strand
CGTGGGTCCAGCGGAAGCTGGTCGCCCAAGGTGGTCTGGTCCAGCCAGGCGCGGCTGGATGGGGGCAGGGCTGCGTCCGATAGGCGCTGGCGTGCCAGTGTCAGCAGCAGATAGTTGAAGCTCCGGGGCCGGAGCCGCGTCTGGGTGTCGCCATCTTCGACGTCGATCTCGACGTACTCCTCGTCCAGGCTGACCCGAAACCGGATCTGGACAGGGCGTACGCGGGCCTCGATGGTGGGCTCGACCCTGTGTGGCAGATGCAAGCGCCACCGTTGTCCTTGCACCGGCACAATGGCGCCATCGCGTAGCGGGGCATCGCTGCCATCGTCTTGGAGCCAGTGGCCGTCGACGCCTCCGTACAGGGCGGTCTGTGGGTGTTCCGCGTCGGGCAGAAGCAGAACCCCACCTTCGGCCCGGCGAATCACGGGCTCATCGAGACAGACGGCCACGGCCCCCGGCGGTCCTGCATCTTCCAAGATCCACGCATCGTTTTGGGCGCCGAATGCCAGTTGGCTGCCCTGGACCAACCGGACCTCCTGGCCGGCCGTCAGCGCCTGCCCCTCGACCCAGGTGCCGTTTCTCGACGCCAGGTCTCGGATCCACCAGCTCCCGCGATTCCACCGAACAGACGCGTGCTCTCCGCTAACGACAGAGCTTGGGATGGGTACGACGCACCCGGGGCTTCGACCGATGATGGATCGGGCCGCGAGGGCGCGACGAGTCTGTGACGGGGCATGGAAGAGGATGGCCACGGGCCCAATGTAGCGGCAGGCTTACTGGACTTCCACCGGTTCTCCAGCCTCGGCCAAGGCGCGCTCGGCGCGGGCGAGGGCGGATACCAAAAAGAGGGGGTCTTCCTTGCGAATCATCGCGCGGGCCGTGGAGATGTCTCGCTTTGCACGGGCCATATCGCCGTCTCGGCGGCTAAGGTTCCCCCGCACGATGTAGAGCTGCGCGAGGGCGGTTCGAGCATTGGAGCTTGTGCCCGCCGTCTCTGGCAAGTGGGACAGATCCCTACGTATGAGTAAGTCGGTGTCCGCGTTCGGCGCTTTTGAAAACAGGGTGGTGGCGTAGGCCTGGGACCACTGCTCGGTCCAGCGAGCGCCCATCGCTCCCTGGAGCGTGGGTAGCCATCCATAACGACCTGTCCGGAGAGCGGCGGCCACTTGTAAAGAGGGCCCGCTTCGCACGGCTCTTCGTAGAAGCTGGGTTGCGACGGTGGCGTCTCCCAGGTCTGCGTTCGCGATCAGCGCCATGATCGGCGGTGCGTCTGGCGGCAGGGCGGCGAGCGCTCGCTCCGGCTGCCTCTGGGTCAACGCGCGGTACACGGTGGATTTGGGAGAGAGCGGTGCGGTTCCGGGACCGGAGCCTTCGACCTGGATGCGCTTGAGCCGCACTCGGCCGCCGGCGACCGCGTCCGTTGGGCGCGTGGTTCGGATGCTGAGGGATGGGCCATTAAACGGCGGAGCGGGCGCCCATTCTCCACGGTGTTCGCGTCCGGTCTCCAGGTCCAACCAAGAGCATCGGGCTCGGTTGACGTCTCGCTCGAGCACGACCCGAATCTCGCGCGGGCCGTCCTCGAAGGGCCGAGCCTCGGCGGGAGGGGCTCCGTCTTGGAGGCAACTCATGTAGGTATGCGTCAGCCGCGCGCCGCCGCGCCCCTGGAGAAACCAGCGCGATGCTGCGGAGTGTTCGCCCGCCGAGCCCAGGTCGAAGGACAAGACGGCGGACCAATCAAGCTCTTCGATGGTGAAGTCGACGGCCACGCGAATCCGAGGACCCGGCTTGAGGTGGACGGTCGCCACTGGGTCAGACCCGCCGAGCTGTAGCTCCAGGCCACCCCCGTCTGGTGCGAGGCGTGCCTGGTAGGCAGAGTGCACTTCGAATGCGGGGTGCAGCTCGGGTTTGTCGAAGGTGATCGACCACGGCGCCGGGCCGGCGCTCGCCGGCGCCTCGCGTTGCAGGGAGGCCGCTGCGCTATGGAGTTGGCCCCTTTGCTCGTAGAAGTCTGCGAGAGCCTCGGGCGTATCGCCCATCTCCTCCATCAGAGTCTGGGCTTTGAGGGGCATAGCTGCTTCGGTGTAGACTTGGGCCGCGTAGGCGAAGAGCGAGGACCGAACCTCTGGGGTGCTGGTGCTGCGGGCCAAGCTCGCCAACCGCTCGGCGGCAGGGGCGCCGAGGCCCGCTCTCGCCAGGCTGAGCGCCCGACGGGCTGCAGGCGTGGCGCCCTCGATAGACGGAGCGGATTCACGAGGATCGATGGGGGGAAGTTGCCCTTCCCCCATTCCTACGACCCACACCGACTTCTCGTTCAGCATCTTAACGATCAGCTCGTCATCGCCATTCTGGTCGAGGTCTGCCGCGCCATGTACGCTGATCCCCGCGATGTGGAAGGTCGACACCCCGTTCGCGTGGGTGGCTGCGACCAAGACCCCGCCGGTGCACGATGCGTATGCCTCGGACCATCCGTCTCCGTCTACGTCCGCTGAGACCACGGTTGCGCACGCGTCATAGGAAGGCGCGTAGACCTCTTGGTGCGCGCCTGTGTCATCGACGCTGAACAGGTAGAGCCCGGTGGGGGCGCCGTAGGGACTGCCGGTCGGGAACTCGTTTCGGCTGCCGTATTGTCGGTTCTTCGCGACCGCGAACAGGGGCGGATTCGGACCCTGGTCGATGGTCGCCATCCCGGCGATAAAGCCGAAGCGTTCGCGGTGCAGCACGCGGTAGGGGTGCGGGCCGTCGATGCTCGGGGTCAGCACGTTGAGCTCGAAGCCGCTCCACTGGGCCGGTGCCACCACGACCTCGGTTCGGCCATCGCCCGTAAAGTCATCGGCGAGCACAAAATCCAGCTCACCTCCGTGGCTGGAAAGCGGTGGGTAGATGTTCACCAGTCCGTCCGTCTCCGACCACGAGAACAGCGCCGCAGGCTCCCTGGCCTGTATCAGGTAGTGCCGAGTCGGATCCTGTGGATCCGGGGCGCCGGCTTGGGCGACGTATCCGTCGGGCAGTGGCAACCATGGCGCGTTGGCCTTGGGCTTGATCTCACTTCCCTCTGGGCCGGTTCGCAGGAGGGCGGGGCCGCTGGGGCGAGCGTAGGCGTAGCCTGGCTCATCGAAGGCTTTCATCTCGGACATCGCGACGCTGCGGTTCAAGATGTAGGCAGGCCTTTCGGCTGGCCTCGTGGAGAGAGGGAGCTCCAGCACTTCGGGTCGGCCGTCACCGTCGTGGTCGTACGGGCAGAAGTAGCCACCTGAGCGCGAGACCATACTAGCTTGGGATAGGGTACGGGCAAGCCGGGTTGTGGCGGCGTCCGCGGGGAGGTCGCCGGCTTGGGAGAGGCGCCGATCCAGCATCATGCCGCGCTGACGCACGTGGAGTACCGCCGGGTCCAAGGTGTGCTCTGGCGCCAGCGAGACGAGCTCTCGGGCGACTCTTGCGGCGCCATCGTATTCGCCGATCGCCGAGAGTCGCTCTTGAAGGGGGCCGGCGACGCGGACCAAGGACGGGGTGTCGAAGGACTCAAGCCAGGCTCGGCCTGTGGCGTCAACGCTGCCTTGCAGCTCATCGGCGGCCTCAAGTCGATCCGCTTCCGATAGCCACGCTCGTACCCGCGCCGACGTGTTTTGCGTGGCGGGATCTTCCACGAAGGACCGGAAGGCGTCCTCGGCTTCCACTGTTCGGTTTTGTTTGTATAACGCCGATAATTCTCTGTCGAGCTGCAGCCAGCGCGCGCTCGCAGCGGAGGCCCGTTCCGCTTCTGCGCGGGCTTCGAGGTAGACGCCGGTGCCCACGGTGGCTGCCAGTGTGGCTGCGAAGGCTACGGGTACGACGGCCGCCCAGGCCACCGCGCGGGGGTGGCGACGGATCCATGTTCGAGCCCTGCGAATCGGGCCCTGACGGACCGCGTTCACCGCCTGGCCGGTGAGGTAGCGCTCCAGGTCGTCGGCCATAAACAAGGCCGATGGGGTTCGTTCCGAGGGGTTTGTGGTGAGGGCGGCGGCGCAGATCGCTTCCAAGTCGGCGGGCACGCGCGGGTTGATGGAGCGGGCGAGCTCCGCAGGTTCCGATGTACGGCGATGCAGGAGCGTGGTCGTACTACCCGAGTCGTGGGGCGCCTGACCGGTGAGGCACTGGAAGAGGATCGCGCCTAGGGCGTACACGTCGACGGCTGGAGTCGGTTCTGAACCCGCGATCTGCTCGGGCGCCATGTATGCAGGCGTCCCGATCATCTCCCCGGTCCTCGTCAGGCGGGACCCGTCTGTCGAGAGGGCTTTGGCCAGGCCGAAGTCGACGAGTCGCGGCCGGCCTGTCTCTTCGATCATTATGTTAGCGGGCTTGATATCTCTATGCACAAGGCCGCTTTGGTGGGCGTGTTCAGCGGCGCGGGCCAGGTCCCTGACTAGGGTCGCCGCAGTGTGCGGGTGCATGGGGCCACGCTGGAGTCGCTCGCGCAGTGTGGTTCCGTGAACGAGCTCCATAGTGTAGAATAAGCCTTCGTTATCTCGATCTACGTCGAACACCCTTACGATGTTCGGATGCTCCAGTCGGGCGGCGAGTTGGGCCTCTTGCGCAAACCGGGCTTCGTCGACGGCGCCCGGTGGCGGTCGCTTGAGGGCGACGTACCGCATGAGGTGCTCGTCCCACGCCCGCCAGACAATGCCCATGCCCCCGCGTCCCAGCTCATCGAGGCGGGTGTAGCGGGCGCCGGGGTGCAGGTCCTGCCTCCGGGTCTCGGAGAGGGCGGCGGTTCTGGAGAACCACGCTTCGGCGCTGGCGGTAGCGAGACCTTGGAGCTCAGCGAGCACCTCGGCCATCGATGGAC
The DNA here is from genome assembly GCA_045106515.1 of Myxococcota bacterium. Classification (GTDB taxonomy): domain Bacteria; phylum Myxococcota_A; class UBA796; order UBA796; genus REDI01. The sequence continues at coordinate 28 of JBGCER010000672.1, read as the reverse complement.
GGCCTCCGGGGTAGACCTCGGTGCAGGC
>JBGCER010000671.1:0-13521 GCA_045106515.1 Myxococcota bacterium | reverse complement strand
TCTTCCGATCTGGTTCAGGAGGCTCAGCCCTTCGACGGTGTGCCCAGCGTGCAGAACGCCCTCGCCGACGTCAACGCGGCAGCCGAGGCGTTGCAGGGCACCAGCCGCGCCACCGTGGCGTGGGCGGATCTGCCTGATGATCAGGTGATCGAAGTGTCCGGGTCGGCGGCGTCCACCCTCGACGCCTGTCGCTCCGATGGGTCGGCGTTGGGGCTGGCTCTCGAAGCGCTTCGCGCGGCGGTTGTCGCTGAGCGAGACGCCCAGAAGGCCCAAGCGCTGCTGGCTGCCGTGGAGGTCGAGCGTGGAGTGCTAGGCGAACTCGCCGAAGCCTTGGCGGCAGAGATGGCGTCTGCAGAGCTGAGGCATGGGGGGGTGCAGGACGATGCCCTCGCGGCTCCGCTTCTGGAGATCAAGGCGCTGCACCAGTCCGCGTCCGAGCTCCTGTCCACCTTGGTCGACGCGACCGAGGAGACGTTGGCGGGGGCGATCCAGGCCCGCGAAGGTCTCGACGCTCAACGTGCGCTGGCCATCGCGGCTCTTGGGGACGCGGAGACGACGGTGTTGGAGAAGATCCGCTCCGAACTTCTTAGTGTAGAGCCCCGCGCGCACCTGGACGTGGGGGAAGGACCGGAGCCCGCGCGGGGACGCGCCGTACAAGCGGTCGCGACGTGGACCGAGGCTGTGCAGCGGCAAGAGTCCGTCATGAAGGCGGCCCGAACGGCAGACTCGCTCGGCGACCTTGCGCAATTACGGGAGGGTGCCCACGCGGCTGCCCTCGCGGTGGCAGAGGCGCATGGGCTCGCAAAAAATGAGTTAGAAGCGCTAGATGTGGCGAGGGCGGGAGCGTCCGAGGCGCGTCGTGTTGAGGCTGTGAAACGAGCCGTCCTGGCGAGTGAGGGCGCGACGTCGGCCGCGGCTGAGGTCACGACCGAGGATCGCGAGCTTGCGCCAGCGGGCGCAGAGGCGGCCATCCAGGACGCGTTGAGTCAGGTCCAACGCGCGCACGCTGCGGCGGAGTCGGCCGAAGATGAGGGGACGGCTACCGAGGCTGCGGTTTCGGCAGAGACGGCCTTTGCCCAGGTCGTTGACGCGGTGCAGGTCCTCGTTTCACAGGCGGAGGCCGCGCGAGCGCAGCGGGCGCAAGAGCAGGTCTGGCAACAAGAGCGGCAAGACGCCTTGAGTCAGATCGCGGGTTGGGTCGCCGAAGCTGAAGCTCAGCAGTCTGGCGCCGTCGACGCCGCCGCCGCGGCCAACGACGATAAGAAGGTGATGAGTCTGTTGGCACGGGTGCAGACTGGCGTGGCGGACCTGACGGCGCGCAGGGAGCAGGTCCAGGCCTTGCCCGTTCAAGAGTCTGCTAAGAAGCTTGTGAATCAAGCGAAGAAGCAAGCTGCCAAGGTCGCCTCGCTCTGTGGTGATGTGGCGGGGCGCCTGCAGGATCTGGCCGCTGCTGACGAAGAAGCCCGTCGTAAGGGGCTGATCGAGCGGCTCCTGTCCACCTTGGGACAGACCCAAGCCGCTCTCGATCGGGTGGTCGAGTCGAACCGAGAGGCCTTGTCGCTCTCGGGCGTATCTGCGGACGTGCAGGCGACGCTCAAACGGGGGCTGCAAGTCGCTGCGGATCTCACCGAAGAGTGTGCGGAGCTTCGGAAGCGAGGCCAGGCTGAGTCGGACTCAGAGGCCCTTCGGAGCTTGGCGGATCAAGCCGAGGCGCTGGCCTCCCAAGGCGAGCAGGCGGTCCAAGCCGCAGAAGAGGCGGTGGAGGCCGCACAGGCCGAGAGTGAAGCGTCTCTCGCCCTTTTGGCTCTGGTTGAGACGGTGCGCTCCACGTATGCGAACGCCCAGGCCGAGCTTCGAGCGCTCGGCACGGAGCTCGACTCGGTGCAGGCCGAGGTTCAGGGAGCGCCATCCGCAACGCAGGCGCTGCTCTCCCATCGAGCCTCCCACACGGAGTGGGTGGACCGGCTCGCTGCCGTGGGCCACGCCCTCGACGCCGAGCCCGACGTGAGCGCATTGGAAGCGGCAGAGCGAGAAGGCCAGGCTGTGCTTCAGGTCAGCCAGGCGGCCCGCGCTGACCTGTCCAACGCGGACCTCTCCGCCCAGGCAGCCGCCGAGCGGAAGGCTCTCGAACAGGCTTCCGGCGCCCAGGCCGGCCTCGATGAGCAGCTTCAAACACTGACCGCCCAGGCCGCGGCCCTCGGCGAGGCGTTGCGCTCCGCGACCCAGGCCTACGCCGAGGTGGACGCGTCGGATGCGACGCAGCAGCTCGTGCAGCTTGAGCAAGGAATTCAGTCCGTACAAGCAGGCAAAGCCCGAGTTGGGGCGGCCTCGTTGGACGACGTCGAAGACGCGGTTCGGGACGCGATGGCCGAGCAAGAGCGGGCGATCGCCTTGCTTCAGTCTGCGTCGATCGCCGTGGAGACGGTGCGTGCGGCGGGTGAGGCGGCGGCGCGAGCTGCGCAACTCGCGGCCTTGCGCGCAGACCTACAGGCCCAGCGGAGCGGGTATCAGGCGCAGTTCGATGCTCTCAAAGATAAGGTAGAAGCCGTCGTGTCTGGGGTAGGGCAGCCTGGCCCACTCACCGAAGCGGCCATGCAAGACCTGGAAGCGGCGTTGGCCCCAGCGGGTGCGCTCTTGGGGGTATGGGCGGATGCAGAAGCGGCATCGAAGGATTGGTCCGGTGTGGAAGTCGGTCAGGATGCGGTGGCCGCGTTGCCGAAATGGGCGGATCCGACAGAGTCGGTGACCGCTGCGATCGCGAGGGTCGAACAATCGGTGTCCCTCGACGCCGACGCGGCCGCGCAGGTCGCCCAGACCCAGGTGGACGCGGTCAAAGACGCCCTGGATAGTGCAGGCCAGAAGGCGGCGCAGGCGCTCGATAAGATCGTCGAAGCGCAGTCCGAGTTCGAGGGGCACGCCGGCACGTCACAGACCGTGGCGGCCTTCGCGAAGGTGGATGAGGCCGCTGCGGCACTGACGCAATCTGTAGAGGCCTTAACTGCACTATCGACCCGCCTGTCCGGAGCGACTACGCCGCTAGATGTGAGTGAGATCACCACGGAAGCGGACGGCTTGCGGGCCTCCATCGCCGAACAGGTCGCCGGCGTGAAGTCGACGGTATCGGCCGGGCGCGCCGCGATGGCCTCCGATCGCGTCGCCTTGGAAGCTCAGGCTCAAGAAGTGAGCGCGGCTCGGGCCGAAGCCGCGACTGTCGCGGATGAGGTACGAGGACAATTATCGGCGTTAGTGCTGCGATTGGAAGCGGTTAGTGCTCATGAAGATGCGGCGGCGACGAAGGCGCTGGTCATAGACACCCAACAACGCCTTGAGCAGACTGTGGAGCCATTGCCGGCCGCGCAATCGGTGGACGAGATCCGGCCGATCCGAAAGAAGCTCCGGTCTCTATATAAGGCGCTCGAAGCCCTCAAACAGGCGGTGTCCGGAGCCGAGCAGGCCTCGGCCGAAGCGGCGGAGACCGCCCGGCTGCAGGCCCTTGAGGCCATTCGTGAGCAGGCCTCCCAAGCCCGCTCCCGCGCCGTGGCCGTCGAGTTGGATTCTCAGGGCGTGGAGCCCGGCATTCAGGCGGCGCTATCGATTCGCTCCGAGCTCTCCGACGCGGTGGATGCCTGCCTTGGCGAGACTGAGATCGACGATGCATCGGAGTGGCTGGCCACGATTAAGGAGCTTGGAGACGCGTTTGACCAAGCCGTAGGGGAGATCGCTGAACAGCGGCAATCGCGTGAGCAGGCGGCGGAGGCGGCCCGAGCCAAGGCCTTGGCGAGCGCCCGAAAAGCGCACCACAAGGCCTACGAGGCGCTAAAGGGAGCGGTCGCAGACCTGGAACCGCAGGTGCAAGAACAGCTCGCGGAGGCGGAGCGGCTGGGTGTGCCGGCCGAGGCGCTGGCGTTGGCGTGGCAGGCCCTTGTCGAGGCACGGGAACAGGTAGCGCTCGCAGTCGAGCGCGTAGGCGCCGCGGACGCATCGGCGTCAGATTTGCCTGAAGTCGTCGAGACAAAGCCAGTTCTAGCGGGTGTGCGCTCGGCTCTCGACCACAATCGGGCGGCGACCAAGGCCTCAGAGAGTCAGCAACTCTTGGGTCAGGCGCAGACGATGTTGGTGGAGCTGAGGGGGGCTCTTGGCGCCCTGACGCCGGTGGTCGGCGTGGCCCAAGAAGACCTCGGCGTGCTCAGCGACGAGCAGGCTGCGGTCGCAGAGCCGGAGTGCGCGAGGTTGAAGGCCGCGATTCAGGCGGCTGTGGATGCGACAGCGGGCGCGGAGCACCTCTCCACGATCCTCGACGAGCTGGAGCCCAGCGATGCTGCCGCGCGCGTGCAGGCGTTCGCGCCGGCCGACGTGCTCCAGCGTGAGCTTGAAGAGAGTTTGGCGGCCCTAGATGCTCGTCTGACCGAGGTGACGCAGGCTGCCATGACGGAGGCGACCGCTCGCTTTGAGCAGGGGATCGCTGCGGCCCGGGCCATCGCCGAAGAGGAGCTGCCGCCGGCGACCCGCGTCTCGGGACTCGTGGCCGAGCAGGAGCCCGTGGTTGCGTCGGTCCTGGCGTATGAGCAGGCGATGGCGCATTGGACGGCGCAGTGTGAGAGCCTGGTCGCGCTAGAGAAGGCGGGCGTGGACGCCGATGTTGTCGCTCTGGACGCGGCGACGGAACAGATCCGCGCCTTGGCGGAAGACCTCACGGCTTCCGCGACCGATGTTCGGGCGAAGAGCCTCGCCGTAGACGAGGCGATCGCAGCTTCCTCTTCGATTCTGGCTGGGCAAACGGCCGAGGCGGAGGTGGCAGCCTTGGAGCAGAGCCTGGGCGATGTGCGCTCACGGGCGTCTGAGCTGCGGCACCGGATCGATGAAGCGAGCGCCGATGCGGCGCTCAAGAAGGGTGTTCGTAAGCAGCTTAGGGCCGCTACAGGGGGTGTCGAGGATCTGCGTTATGCACGCGCTCGACTCGATGCCGCGGTGGACCCAAACACTCGGTTGAAGCTGTTGGAAGAGGCAGCCGCCGCCGCCCGAACCGTGGGCGAGAAGCTTAAGATTGCCGAGTCCCAGGTGGTGGAGGCCGAGGCAGCGAAGGCCGACGCCTTGGCCCGTGCCGAGGAGGAGGTACGGCTGGCGGAAGAGGCGCGGATCGCCGAAGAGGCGCGCGTTGCCGCGGAAGCTGAGGCGGCGGAAGAGGCGCGGATCGCCGAAGAGGCGCGGGTTGCCGCGGAAGCTGAGGCGGCGGAGGAAGCTCGGATCGCCGAAGAAGCGCGGGTTGCCGAAGAGGCGCGGCTCGCCGAAGAAGCGCGGCTCGCCGAAGAAGCGCGGGTCGCGGAAGAGGCTCGGGTCGCGGAAGAGGCTCGGGTCGCGGAAGAGGCTCGGATCGCCGAAGAGGCTCGGGTCGCGGAAGAAGCGCGGATCGCCGAAGAGGCTCGGGTGGCCGAAGAAGCGCGGGTGGCCGAAGAAGCGCGGGTGGCCGAAGAAGCGCGGGTGGCCGAAGAGGCGCGGATCGCCGAAGAGGCGCGGATCGCCGAAGAGGCGCGCGTTGCTGAAGACGCGAATGCCGCTGAGTCGGCGGCAGCTTCGGAGCCGCCTGCTGCCGAGCCGGCCTCGACGGACCGAGCGAGCCGACTCTCCCGCCTTCGTCGAGGCCGTAGCACCTCTGAAGACTCGCCACGGCCTACGCGCCGGTCTCGGACGGACGCAGAGCCGCGCACCCCTCGGCGACGGTCCCGAACGACCGCAGAGACGCCCGGCGAAGACCGCGCTTCTCGGCTGTCGAGGTTGCGGCGAGGCGCGAGTCAAGCGGATGGGGAGGCCCGGCCGAGGCCACGCCGGCGCTCGACTGAGCGCGAACAGACCGACGCGGCTTCCACCCCCACGGGCGAAGAGAGTGGGCGAGCACGTCTGCAGCGACTTCGCCGAAGCGCGACTGCAGATGGCGAGTCTCGCCCAGTGAGACGCACCCGCCGTACGCCGTCGGAGCCCGAGTCGCGTCCCCGGCGCCGCTCAAGGCCGACAGCGGATGCCTCCGAGGAGAGCCGCCCGCGGCGCCGCTCCCAAACGCCCAAGCCCGAGGGCGAGGAGAGCTCGCGAGATCGGCTGCGCCGCTTGCGGAGAAGTTCGGTTCAACCCGACGAGGAGGGAGGGCGCGCTCGGCTGACCCGGCGTTCTTCCTCTCGGGCTGAGCCCAAGCCTGAGGGCTCCGCAGACTCCGGCGGCTCAGCGGACACGGCGAAGAGCCGGCTATCGCGACTGAGAAGAGGTTCTCGGCGAACAGAGCCGAAAGACGAGGGCTAGTCCTCGTCGCTCAGGTCGGGGAGAGGCTCGCCCTTGGCGTGCAGGAGCGCGTCATTGAACACGTCCACGAGCAGGCCCTCCACATCCTCAGTTCCGGTGAGGGGCGCCTTTAGGTGCTCGACCATCTGAACTTCTGTGATGTTCGGATCGTCGGTCGGGAGCAAGGCGACAGAGCCAGCGAGCTTGTCAATGAGGCTGGTTCCATCGGTCTTCTGCCACCGCATCGACACCTTTTGCGGGTCTTGTGCGGTGCCACCGGCTGCCCCATGGCGCCAAACGATGGTGTATTCGATGGTGATCGTGTCCTCGACCACTTGGTCGATGGCCATGCTGAAGTCGTACTCCGGCTCCACATCAAGCTCGGCGGTCCAGCTCGCCACGCGTCGGCGGTTGACGGCCACTTCATCGTCCTTGAACGCATCCCAGACCGTGTTGAGGTCGGCGTGGATGTAGCCGCGCAGGTGGCCCCAGATGTGCTCGTCGCCCTCCTCCACGCGAAGATTGAACCGCTCGGCCAGGTCCTCTGGTGCGTCTACGGCCATCTCTTCTAGGGGGGCGACCCCCTCATCGAATGGGGTCTGAGTGCTGCCAAAGCAGCCTGCAAGAGCGATCGGAACGAGCCACCAGCGCATGGGTCTACCTCCAGCGCCGACAGTCTACTTGCGCGCCCTCGCGGCGTACATGGGTGTGTCCGACTTGCAGAGAGAGGGCGAACGCCCTGGAGGCCGCCGCCATGATCCCCGTCGGTGCGTTTGAGCTGCATTCCCGCCTTGGCCTGGGTGGAATGGGTGAAGTGTGGAGGGGCGTCCACAAGGGGCAGCTGGTGCCGGTTGCCGTCAAGTTGCTCACCGGGGAGCTAGCCAGAGAACAGGCTTATCACCTGGCGTTTCGCGATGAGGTGCGAGCGGTCGCCGGCCTCGATCACAGCAATGTTGTGGTTGTGTTCGACTATGGCACCGTAGACGCATCCGCTGTTGAAGCCAGCAAAGGCGCACTTGTACGAGGCACCCCTTGGCTGTCGATGGAGCTCGCTGAGGGGGGCTCCTTGGAGGGGCTGGGCGTGTTGCGGTCTTGGACCCAGATTCGGGGCGTATTGGTGCCGCTGCTCGACGCCCTGGGTCATGCGCACTCCCGTGGGGTGGTGCACCGTGACATCAAGCCGGCGAATGTGTTGGTGCTGCGAGATGGCACGCTCAAGCTCACGGACTTTGGGCTGGCCCACGCGATGGACCGGCACGATGGCGAGTTCACGGCCGGCACGCCGAGCTACATGGCGCCCGAACAGTTCTTGGGCCAATGGAGAGAGTATGGCCCGTGGACCGACCTCTACGCGGTCGGATGTTTGGTGCACGCCCTGAGCACCGGCCGTCCGCCCTTTGGAACGTTGGGAGAGTGGAACGTCGCGATGGACTTGCATCACAAGGCCACCCCTCCAGGCTTGACCCCGGCGTTCCCAGTGCCCGCTGGTTTTGCAGAGTGGACCGCTCGGCTGCTCAGCAAAGACCCTGCGGATCGATGGCGAAGGGCCGCCGACGCGCTCGCGGCGCTCGATAGCCTTGGTGAGCCCGCGTCCCGCGCTTCGACGCCGGTTCGAGTCACAGGCTCTGATCCAACACGCACGATGGTCCGGCCCGCGTCATCGTCGGCCGCGCCCCAGGGGCTCGTCGAGGGGGTTGCAGCCGCTGCGGTGCCTGCAGCGGCGGATGATGTGCCGCCGATCCCGGCCTCTTGGCGCAGACCGGAGGGTGGGGCCCGATCGCCTCGGTTGGTGGGTGCAGGGCTCGGGCTCTTCGGGCTGCGAACACTGCCGGTTGTTGGCCGAGTCCCTCAACAAGATGCGTTGTGGTCGGCGCTCAAGCGCGTCTATCAGACCCGTCGAGCCGAGGTTCAGATCGTACAGGGGCCATCGGGGTGCGGGAAGTCCCGGCTCGGGCAGTGGCTCTCGGAGCGAGCTCATGAGGTCGGCGCTGCGTCGTGCCTGGTGGCGAAGCCTGCGGAGGGGGGCGGGGGAGACGCCATCGGCGCCATGATTCTGCGTTGGCTGCGATGTTCAGGATTACCTAGGAAGGAGGTGCATCAGCGGCTGGCCGCGCACCTGGCTCATGTGGGGATCCACGATCCTCCGACCTGGGCGGCGGCGACGGAGGCGGTCTGGCCTAGACGGGGGTCGACCCGGTTGGGTGTGGGGCGGCGGCGAGCCCTTATTCGCCTATTGGGCGCTTTATCGGCGGAGCGATCGCTCGTGATCTGGGTGGATGATGGGCAGCGCTGTCCCGCTGCGGTCGACCTGTGCCGTGGGCTTCTCGAAGAGCCCAGCGGGGTGCCTGTGTTGGTGGTGGTGACCACTCGAGATGGCACGAGCGCTGTGCCGGATCCCTATGCCGCGCTCCAGGGTCGAGAGGGCGTGGCCGTGCATCGGCTGGGACCGTTGGCCGAGACCGACCGGGCGGAGTTGGTCCGCCATGTGTTGTCCTTGGAGCCGGACTTAGCGCTTGAGGTGGAACGTCGAACGGGAGGAGATCCGCTATTTGCCGTACAAATGGTGGGCCAGTGGGTGCGCCAAGGGCTGCTGGAGCCTGGCCGGCAGGGGTATCGGCTGAGGGAGGGGGCCAAGGCGGATGCCCCAGCGGACCTACGGCGGCTGTGGGAGGAGCGCGTGAGCACGCTACTCATCGACCGTCCCGAAGCGGATGCCGAGGCGCTGGAGATCGCGGCGGTCTTGGGGGAACAGCTCGATGAGCGTCTTTGGAAATCGGTGATGCGGCAGACGGGCGGTTGGGTATCCACGGACTTGGTGGACGCGTTGACCGCCAGTGAGCTGGCTCGGCGCGTGGAGGGGCGCCCCGACCGCTGGGCGTTCGCCCACGGCTTGGTTCGGTCTGTGCTGGAGGATCGCGCGCTACAGCAGGGCCGTTTGATCGAGCATCATCGTCGGTGTGTGAAGATTCTCGGGGCGCGTACGGGTGCGGGCCTACAAGAGCGGGCCGCCCATCATCACCTGGAGGCGGGAGAGCCACAGCGGGCCGTCGGTCCTCTGCTTCATGCGGTGGATGAGCGTCTGGCTGCGGGGGACCACGGCCGCGCGAACGAGCTGCTAATGCGGAGAGAGCGAGTAATTGAGCAGCTAAATCCTGATGAAAACCATCTGAACTTGGCAGAGGGCTGGACCCGATGGGCGAGGCTAGCGTTACGTCTGGGTCGCCTGACCGAGGCGATGGCCTGGTGTGATCGTGCCCTGATCGCGGCCAGGAACGCCCGATGGGGGCGCGTGCTGGCCGATGCCCATCTGTTGATGTCGGAGGTCGCTCGGCGAAGGGGGGACGTGGCGATGGCCTCGCGGCACCTGTTCGAGGCCGAACGCATCGCCCAGGCGGACCCCACCGGCTGGCGGACCGGGATCGTGCGGCTCGAAGGGGCCCGCCTGCTCCGCCAACGCGGGGAGACGGCTCGCGCCACGGACGCCCTCCGTCAGGCGCGAGTGGAGTTGGAGGCCTGCGAGGACCGGGTCGGTGTCGCGGATGTTCTCTACGAGCTCTCGCTCTGCGCATTCGCCGAACGTCAGACTGGCGCTGCCCAGGCTCTGCTCAACTGGGCAGAGGAGCGCTACCAGTGGCTTCGCTGTGTGCTGGGTGAGGCCCGTTGTCAGCTGCTGGGGGCTGCCATTGCGCGGGTAGAGGGCCGGCAGGAGCAGGCGGGAATCCTCGCCAACCGCTCCGTTGAAGCCTTTAGACGCATCGGCGCCGCTGACGTTCGTTGGGCCGAGCTGGAGCTGGCTCAGCAGGCGGCGTCTCGGGGAGAGCTGGACCGGGCGGAGATGTTGGCCCGAAAGGCTGCTCGAACCTGGAGCGTCCAGCAAGAAGCCATCGCTTTGGACGAGGCCGAAGCGGTGCTACGTCAGATTTCGGCGGTTCGACAAAAGGCTGCTTAGGGCTATCTATTCCCAGCGTGCGCCCGTCCTTTTGGCCCACTGGCGCTCGGCGGCGAGCATGGTCCAATAGGCCTCCAGATCCGATTGAACACGCCGCCATGGGCCCTTCACAGGACGCGCCGGTGGCAGGCTGCGAATCATGGGCCGGCCATAGGCCCGCTCATGGAGGCGCCGGTCGAGAAGGAGCACCACCCCCCGATCGCCTTGGCTTCGAATCAGACGCCCGAACCCTTGTCGAAGTCGAAGCGTGGCATGGGGCAGGATCAGGCTTCGGAACGGGTCTCTTCCTTGGCGCTGCTCAACCTCGACCCGGGCCTCGTGAAGCGGTTCGGTGGGCACGCGGAAAGGGATCCGCGGCACGATCACCTGGCGTAGCGCGAGGCCTCGTACGCTCACCCCTTCCCAGAAGGCGTCCGTGCCCACGAGCACCGCGCGGCGGCTCTCTCGAAACGTCCGGAGTAAGGCGTCTCTCCCTGTTTTTCCTTGGGCCAGGATCGGCCAAGCTGCGGGGAGGTGCTCACGAAGGTGGGCGGAGTACCGCTGCACAGCGTCGTACGACGTGCACAGAACGAACGTGCCGCCGTGGGACATGCGGCAGGCTTCGGTGATCAGGTCGCAGGTGGCGGGAAAGAAGTCCTGCTCATCGGGTAGAGGCAGGTCCGTGGGTAGGGCGAGCACCGCCTGGGTGGCGTAGTCGAAGGGCGAAGGAAAGCTCTTGGGTTGAACATCAAAGAGGCCGACACGACGCTGCCAAAAGCTGAAGTGCTGGTTGACCGAAAGCGTGGCTGACGTGGCCGTCGAACCGGGCAACGAGTCCCAGAGTAGGGCCTTGAGCACCGGGGCCACTTCAACGGGCGCGGCGTTTAAGGTCGCATAGTCTTTCTGCCTTCCCGTACCTTGGGCCAGCCAACGGCATCGATCGGGGTCTGCGTCGAGCACCTGATCGAGCACGGACCGCTGGCTGATCAGTCGTTTGCGAGCTCGGTTTAGCTCCTGAACGGGTGGCACGTCCGCTTCTGGAAGCACCACGTCTTCAAACACCGTGCACATGCGCCCTAAGACCCCGATGCTCGACTGGTACAGGCTCATTAGTCGCTGAATTGGCGGCTCGTACTCTTGGCGCCACTCTGGCGTTTCTTCCAGGGCTTCGGTCACCCGGAGCGCCGTAGGCGGAAGGCTGCGGCCTAGCACTTCTAATGCCGCTGGGCCTTCTTCCCTCAACGCGGTGGTGTGATCGACAGCGGGACCGATGAGGGCTTCCAGCTCCTTTTGTTGGCCTTCGTCGAGGCTGGTGGTACCCGCCAGGTGTCGGATAGAAATGCGCTCGATAGCTCCTTTTCTGCGACGTCGGTGGAGGAGGGGTGCGGTGGCTCGCTGTAGGGCGCGCACCGTGAGTCGGGCGGCCAATGCGCCGGTGGCGGCGTCTTCGAGGTGGTGGGCTTCGTCGAGGATCACGCGCCGATATTTGGGCAAGACGCCCTGGGCGCCCGCCTGCTTCAGCGAGCGATCCGCCATGAGTAGGGCGTGATTTGCAACGACAATATGGGCGGCTGCGGCCCGTCGACGCGCTTGGTAGTAGTGACAGGAGTCGTAGAAGGCGCACCGGACGCGCAGCGTCAGGTCGCTGTCCGACTCCACGCGCTCCCACAACCCAGGCGTCAGCTCCACCGGTAGGTCCCCTCGGGAGCCGTCTTCGGTCACCTGATCCCACTGGGCCAAGTCCGCCAGAACGGGCTCTCTGTCGGCGTCTGGCGCGCCCTCATTCTCTGAGACCGCCAGCCCCAATCGTCTCTTGCACAGGTAGTTATTGCGCCCTTGCAACACGGCGTACCGCACGTCGAGGCCCGCCCGTGGCAGCACCGGCAGATCATCGTGCAGGAGCTGGGACTGCAAAGCGCGGGTGTAGGTGCTCACCACGACCTTGCTGTCATTGGCCATGGCCCACAGGGCAGCGGGCACGAGGTAGGCCAGAGACTTGCCGGTTCCCGTGCCGGCCTCAGCCACGATCGGGCGCTCCTCGTTGAGGCCGTGCATGACCTCCAGAGCAAGAGCCACCTGTTGGGGGCGCGCTTCATAGCCGGGCATGATTCTGGGTAGATCGACCGAAAAGAATCGCTCAACCTGCTCTTTTTCTACGTTGACGTGGCGTTCCGCGTGGGGCTCCACCACCCAGTTGTCGGCGGTGACGTCGCTATTGACGATGACCACGCCCACGCCCTCGTCGCCGTAGAGCCCGGCCAAGTGCATGTCTGCGGCGGACGGGCCCAGGTTGCCGCTGGGGTGGTTGTGGATCACGACCTGACCGGACCTGGGCCGCTCCAACAGGGCAGGCACCGCATCGACGGTGCCACGACACGCGATGGTCACCGCTCGAACGACGGACCCGTCCATGTCGCCGATGGCGAATACCTCAACGCCACCGGCCTCCAAGACGGCGCGTCTGAAGTCGGCAGCAGCGTCGGGGTGGAAGCGCGGTGCGGTCATCGGGTTCCGCTAACGTCAGCTACGGGTCGGCGGCGGCGTCAGCCTTCTGTCTGCCGGCTGCATCCTTCATGGCCGTGTACAAGGACGCCTCGCTGAACGTGAACTTTGGCTCGACGGCGGTGTCTTCGACGATCTGCTGCACGATCAATTGCTTGACGGGCTGGAGCACCGTGAAGTGGTCGGCGTTGGGCACCGCGAAGGCCTGCATCTTGGGCGAACGGGCGGCCATGGTCACGGCATCGGTCAGGTAGGCGTTCTCGCCCTCGAAGTAGTAGAGGGGCCGCTTTAGGTGATGCGCCCAGTGTATCGCGCTTCTAAACTGAATTTCAGTCTTGTTCGTGGGGTCGAAGGGCTCCGGTCCATACTCGCCTGCGCCGTACAACCCGGACATTTCCGCGCGGCCACCGAAGACAAAGGCCGCCCGGTACGTGTCTGTCGCGACCGCCGCGTTCAACACTTGGGTGCCGCCGGTGCTGTGCCCCACCATGTACACCAAGTCCGGGTCCACATCCGGCCGGTCTCGCAGGGTCTGCAGCGCCGCCAACAGGTCTTCGGTCTCGCCGTAGAAGGACTCGATCAGACCAGGATTACCAGCCTCTCCCCGAAAGGATGGGGCCATAACGACCATGCCGGCCTGCTCGAAAGCCGTCGCAGACTGATCGTTGTGCGAGCCCTGGGGGGTGAACACGCCGGTGCTTGGCCCTCCAAATCCGCCCTCGACAAATAGCACTCCGGGTCGTCGCTTGCCGTCGGTCTTGACCTTGGTGGCGTAGGCGCTCAGGGGTCCTACGGCGCTGGGGTATGTGATGAGCTCCCACGCG
>JBGCER010000670.1:0-4344 GCA_045106515.1 Myxococcota bacterium | reverse complement strand
TGATGATGACGACAATGACGGCCTGGACGACGACGAAGATAATTGCCCTCGGGTGCCGAATAATGGCCAGGTCGTGCCGCTCACGCCCGGCAATGATGGCTGGATGAGGGACTGGTTGGTGCTCGGCCCGCTCGAAGGCGTGAAGGGCCCATCTGGCTGTATGCCGACGGCGGACCGGCTTGGCGTGGACGACGCGACCGCCGAGGTGGGGCTTGGGTTCGCCGCCGAGGGCAGCCCGTGGCAGGTGTTTCGCTCCACCGACGATCGGCTGGCATTGGGCACCCTGCTCGGTGGTACCGCGCCTCGCGAGAACTACCTCGCTGCCTGGGTCCGCTCGCCCACAGGGCCCCGAGACCTCACCTGGTCCCTCGGCCCGGATGACGGCGTGCGCGCGTGGTTCGACGAGGAGGTTGTGCTCGAAGACCAGCGCTGCCAGGGCACGATCGTCGACCGCAACGAGGTGCCTGTGAGCTTGGGCGCCGGCTGGCATCGACTGCTCATCAAGGTCTATGACCAAGGCGGCGGATGGGGCCTGTACGCACGATTCAAAGACGGAGATACCCCAGTCACAGACTTGGATATCTCTCTTCAGCCTGGTGGCCCTTGGGCCCCGGACCAGACCGATACCGATGGCGACGGCATCGGTGATGTCTGCGATGAGACCCCCGCCGGCTAGTCGAGCCACCGAGGCAGCCAACGCTCCAAGCGGTCGGACTTGGCGATGACCTGGAGATCCGAGCCGTCGGCGCGGCTCACGCAGACCGCAGGCCGCTCTTGAGGGCGCTGACACGTAAAGGCGAGTCGTTTGCCGTCCGGTGACCATGCAGGCTGCTGCACGGCCAGTGCATCAGTGCCGATCCGGTGTTCGATGGCGCCGGTTTGGCCATGGACGATGGCGATCTGGGAGCGGTCTGGACTCGGCCCCCACACGATGGCCAAGTGGGGGCTGTTCGGGGCCCAGACCGCATCGGCATGGCTGCCCATCAACGTGGGAGCGATGGGTTTGGCGGCGTGCCCTCGCTGCTGGGTCCACACCTGCATGCGCTCGCCGCGGTTGCTGCGAAACGCCAGGGTCGACCCGTCCGCTGACCACTTGGGCGCCATGTCATCCGCCGGGTCATCGGTGAGCCGCACCGGCTCCGCCGTTGGCGTGAGAGCGAGCTCGTACAGCTCGGCGTTCCCATCCCGGCTCGACGCAAAAACAACCTTCGAACCGTCTGGATGCACATCTGGCTCGAACGTGCCGAAGGGGTGAGGAGACAAGGGGGTGGGCTCGCCGGCGGGCACGGGGATGGTCCACAGGTCAGAGGGCCCGTCCGCATCGGATGTGGCGAGCAGGGCGGTTCCGTCTGGGGTCCACGTTGGGTTGCGGACGGCGCCGGTCCAGAGGGTGATGGGCACCAGCTCAGGTTCGTTCATCGACCACAGGCTGAGGCGCTCTCGGTGACCTTCGGCATCGTCGATGACCTCGATGACGACGAAGGCGTTTGCATCGGGCTTCCGCGGGCCTGCGAAGGTGCCTGATTGAGGTCGGCAGGTGGGCGTGGCGTCCGCGTGGGCGCTCATGGAGCACAGCGCCGGGGCGGCTCCGGGCAGATTCTGGTGGAAAATCAAGGTGTGCGCTGAATAGTCGGGCGCCGTTGAGGCGGGGGTGGGCGGCTCCGACACCGCCGGAGCTCCGACGCATGCGGCCGCCATGAACGAAGCCACGCAGCCGCGCACCCAGGCCTGACGTCGCCGTCTACTCAGCGGTCTTGATCCGGACGGCGTCCGCCACCACGACCTTGCCAGTGGGAGCCCACCGGGACAGGTCGACGCGATTCCAGCCGGCAGGCAGGGTCCACGTGCCCAAGCTCACCCAGGTATTGCCGTTCTTGGTCTGGTCTTTGGTGACCTTGTCGACCAGGGAGTCCGAGCTGTTGCGGATCATGAACGGGGCCGTGCTCGACCGGTTGGTGCCGGCGGTCCATCGGGCGTCGATGTTGACCTTGGTCTCTTGATCCAGGTAGAACCAGTACTTAAACGGGTCGGACTTCGCGACGGTCGCGGCGTAGGCGTAGTCGGTGCCTTGGTAGCCCTTGGTGGAGGATGAGGTGCTCCACGCCGAACTCGCCTCGGTTTTGGCGGTGGTTCCATTATTGGCGTTGTTGTTGTCGACGATGATGTCGACCTTAGGCGCCGTGGTGCCGGTGCAGTCGGTTGCGGGAACCAAGCGCAGCGCGTCCGCCACCACGACTTTGCCGGGGTCGGTCCAGCGAGACAAGGCCACGCGGTTCCACCCGGTTGGGAAGTTGTAAGAGCCGAGCTTCACCCACTGCGCGTGCTTGCTGGACTGGTCCACGTAGACCGTGTCCAGGACCTTGCTCGATGCGTCAAGCATGACGAAGGGGGCCTTCTTCGAGCGGTCGGTCGAGGCCGGCCACCAAGCTTGGACCGAGTAGCAGGTCTTTGCGGAGTTCCGGAAGTAGTAGTTCGCAGAATCGGAGCTTGAACCAGTGCTTCTCCACCAATAGCCAGAGCCGTAGTAGCCGGAGACGTTGGCGCTGGCCTTCCAGTTGCCCGACACCTTGATGTACTGGTCTGCGGTGGTGTTGTTGGCATTGTTGGAGTCGATGACGCGCGTACCGGAGGGTGTGCCCGTGCCGCCGCCGGTTCCACCGCCACCCGTGCCGCCCCCGGAGCCGCCGCTTCCGCACTTGGAGCGCACATCGGCCAAGTAGTTGGTCCAAGGCCAGTTTTTGCCTGGGTCGGTCCGGTTGTAGGGTTGGAGCTGGCCGTGACCGACAATGTGGTACGCATCGCGGGGGATGCTGTGGGTCTTGGTGATGTCGCAGGTGAGTTGGGCAGACTGGTCCAGCAGGCCCGAGTTCCAAGACTTCTGTGAGCCGTAGCCGGCGTGCTCGATCCCAACGGTGAAGTTGTTGGATGAAGCCCCGTTCCGCCAGCAGTCTGTGCTGCTGTTGCGCGAGCACTGGTAGGTGGCGGAGATGTGCCACGCCTTGCGGCTCTCGCGGACGAGCTGGGTGACTTCGGAGCCCGTGGAGTTGACGACGTAGTGGGCGCTGGCGCCAGAGCGGGTGTTTTTCAACCAACTCCAGCAGCCGGAGTAGCTGCCCTCGCAGGTGTGAATGATGACCATGGCCGGCGTGCCGGACGCGCCGGAAGGGCGAGCGCTATTGTTCGGTGACGGGCGCCAGACGGCGTAGCTTCGGTCGCCTCCCGCTGCGCGAAGGTCGTCTGCTTCGGTGGGGAAGTCTGGGAAGACCTTGCGAGGTTCCACAGCCAGGCCTTCCATGTCCACGCCGCTGGCGAGGGCCTCGTAGACCTGCTCGTGCACCATATTGGCTTGGCCTTCGAGGGCTTCGATACCGCTGTAGCGCGCGATGACAGGGGCCCAAGCGTTGATGTTTTGGCGGTCGATGCCTTGCTCGTCGGCCCATTCGGACAGCAGTGCGGCTGCGGCCAAGATGTTGGCGGAACGATCGAGGAGCGCATCCTCGGGGTCGACGTCGGCGAGGGCGGCGGCTTCGTCGGCCCACTCGTCGGGCAAAGCCATCACACCGAACGTGGGGATCTGACCTTCGAACTCAACTTCACCCTCGACCATCTGGTGGCCGGTCGCCGAAGCGGACAGGGCGATGAGCAGGTCGGCCGGCACGTCGAAACGAGCCTCCGCTTCTTCGAACCAGGCCCGGGGGGAGTCGAGTGACTCACTATCCGATGCCTCGTTCGGCTCCGCGTCCGGGTCGGACCACGGCGCTTCGGGGGTGTCGAGCTCAAAAGGGGCGTAGGGCTCAGCTGCGCAAGACGCACCGAGAGCAGCCACTACCGTCAACGAAAACCAACGCATACAAACCTCCGAGGAAGGAGAGATGCGACGGTACTGGCTATTTACGGTGCAGCGCAAGGCCCGCGGGAAGATCGCTCCGTCTTCCAGTTTTGCGGGTGGGCCTCATCTCGGCGGAGGGCTCCGGGCGGGCCGGGGTAGGGGGGCGCCCGATGCCAACGCGAACCCTGACGTTCTATGCCGATCCCACCGCACCACGACGCTGTCGCAGTTCGATCTTCACCTCGGTATCGCCGACTTGCAGCAGGTCTCCGTGGGTCAGCTTGCGAAAGCGGATCTTTTGTCCATTGACCCAGGTGCCATTGGCACTCAAGAGGTCTTCGACCAGCACATCACGGCCTTGGACCGAGACTCTGGCGTGGCGGATGCTAACTGTAGGGTCTTGCAGAACCACGTCTGCGACAGGACTGCGACCGAGCACGAGCGGCGCGAGCCCGATGGAGATCATCCGGCCATCATTGAGGATCAGGCAGGGGCCGGACGCCGCTTGTTTAGGC
>JBGCER010000669.1:0-2668 GCA_045106515.1 Myxococcota bacterium | reverse complement strand
CTGGTCTACCCCAGCCTGCACGCACCCCCCGCGCCCGAAGGCTGGACCGATCAGAGCGCCCCGAGCCCGGGCGTGGCGCACTGGAGACGGGCGGACGCCACGGCCATGGCCCCCGGCCTCGGCATCGCCGCACTGCTGGACGCCCTGGAACCTGTGGCTGTGGGCGAGGATGCGAGGGCGGCGGGCGTGGCTCAGCTGGCCCGGCTCCGGCTCTCGGTCAAGGTGGATCGCCTCGGGCAGCTCCGCATCGCCGGGATCGACCAAAAGCCCCTCACCTGTGCCGCGTGGCTGGCCGACGACGCCACCCGCGTGGTCGCACGAGGGGGCGCCATTGAGCGCAGCGCAGGCACTCTTCCCCTTACCCTCGATGAATACGCAGTGCTCAACGGGGCCCTGCCAAAGCACAGCCCGGACGCCCACCTTTCCCTGCTCATGGACGACCCTCCCGAGGTCTGGAGCCACCACGCCGAAGACAGCGAGTGGCTGGTTCGCCACCGAGTCCATCATCCAGGACTAAGCGGCTGGATCGGTCTGCGTGCCCCCTGGGATCCAAGCTCCACCGTATTGGTCGAGTCCGGTCGCGGCGTCGCCATCGAGAGCACGCTCCTGAGCGTGGCTCCATGCCACGGCTCCTTAAGCCTACGCGGAACCCACACCCTCTCCCACGCCCAGCGTGAGCTGGTCCAGGTGGGTGCGGTGCAGCTCTACCTGGCCCTCCTGGAGCCACTGCAATCCGACGCCGATCCCGTCGCTCGCGAAACCGCCGAGCGGTATGCCACCACCTTCGTCGCCTTACAATCTTCCACCGCCGCACCGCTGACGGCCGGACCCGCCCACACCCTCGCCCAACACGTTCGGGTCTTCAAAGACTCGGGCGCCCTGTGGGGAAGCCTGCTTGAGTGGCTGGGCAGCGACGCTAGCGAGCGCCCTGCACCCCCGTTGGGCTGGGTGAAGGCACCGTCTCGCCATACCGACGGCGCTGTGCCCAACCTCGACGAGGTCGAGCGCACCCTTGGGTTCATCGAAGGTCCGGTGGAACGCGCTTTGGGTGCCGCCGGCGTAGTCGCGCGGGTGCAAATTGAGCTTGTCTCTGACAAACCCAACGTTTCGATCCATTCGAGCGCGAGTGAGACGACGCTCTTCTACCGCCTGCCCAACAGCCCCTTGATCCAGCGGTGTATGGCCGCCGACGCCGTCGCCCGCGGACTCGTGCTGCTCGATGTGGGCCGACGCGCCTGCGAGGTGCTGCGCCGGTCCGGCACGGCTGTAGATCGTCTGGTGGTTCAGCGCTCGCTCATCGCTTCCCATGTGGCGAGCTAGCCTTCGCCCCTACGAGCCCGTCACCACGAGCACTTGGTCCATCGCCACATCGTCCAGCACCGTCTCGCCTCCCTCGGGCCACGCGATGCGGACTTGGTGCAGGGTGCCCTCGTGCTTGCCAAGACCAAAATGGGCTTCGATAGGCCCTTGTAGCGTGAGCGATGGCGAGGCACTCAGGTCCCGGCGCACCGGAGAGTCCCCCTCGGACGGAGTGACCCAGACCGTGGCGCCCACCCCAAACGTATTGCCAGACGGCCGTCGAGCCACGACCGTGAGCCAGTGACCCTGGCCTTGGATGTCATTGCGCCACAAGGAGGGCGGGTCCGAAAAATTGGTGATCAACAAGTCCTGATCGCCGTCTTGATCCGCATCAAACGCCACCATTCCACGACCCTGACCGGGGTCATCGATGCCGAACGCCACCGCGCGCTCCACGTAGCGATCGCCCGAGAGGGACCAGATCTGGGTCTTGTCATCGAGGAAGTCCTCGAAGAGGTAGCGGGCACCATCCGGCGGTAAGCGCCCATTGGTCAGCGCGATCTCTAGGGTCCCGTCGTTTTCTACGTCGATCGCCGCCGCACCCCACGCCCAGCCGCCTTCGCGCACGCCTTTTTCTTCGGGCAAAGCCTCGAATGAGCCCGTGCCATCGTTCAGGTACAGCCGATTCCCAGATGGACCCCACGAGGTCACAAAATCAGGGCGCACCTCATGAATACTGGTGACGAACCAGTCTAGATCCCCGTCTGCGTCGAAGTCCGCGAGCACCGAGCCCATGGCGTTTTCCACATCATCGACGCCGATCTCATCGGTGAACGTGCTCCTAAACGTGCCGCCCTCTTCGCCCATAAACACCTGGTGGGTCTGAAAGTCCGAGGCCAAGATCAAGTCGAGCTGGCGGTCCCCGTCGAGGTCACCCCAGCTTGGGGTGTACGTCATTCGGTTCAAGAACCGAGGCAGGCTGGACGCCTCGGTGCCGTCGACAAATCGGCCCGTGCCGTCATTGAGGAACAGGCGGTTCAGGGTGGTGCCGTACTCCACATTGTCTGGCGTACCCCAAGTTCCCATCAGGAGGTCTAGGTCCCCGTCCTGGTCCGGATCGGCGTAGGACAGACCGAAGATCATCGGACAGTTCTCCATGCCGTCTTCAAACTGCTGGAGCCCGCGTTGGAGGGTCTCTTCCACAAAGACGCCCTCCCCGGTGTTGCGATACAAGGCGAGCCAACCGCCGTCGAGCCAGCCGAGGGTCAAGTCGAGCTTGCCATCGCCGTCGACGTCGGCCCACGCAGCGCCCGTGACCCGGCCCGTCGTCCGGATCCCCGATGCGGCGGTCACATCGACAAAGGTGCCA
>JBGCER010000668.1:0-3507 GCA_045106515.1 Myxococcota bacterium | reverse complement strand
GGTGCTAGAGACTCCAGAAGCTCAACGTCGGTCAAGGTCGCTCCAGGGTGGCGTTGGGAAGATGCAGCGCCTCAAAGTTATGGTGCACGCAGCCGTCAACGGGTCGTCCCGAGGCGTAACCGTCCGTCACGAAGCCGGCGTCAGCACCCGCCATGTACGGCCCATTCGGATCGATCAAATACCGACGCCGGTTCATGCGTACACCCATTGGTAGGTCGCCGGGCTCGCTCGAATGCCGGTGTCGAGGTAGTCTCACGCCACCATCTTGAGGTCCGTGTGCCGTTGCGCCTTGGCGATACGTTGGAGAACTGGGAGATCGTCGGCGAAGTCGGCGAGGGAGGCATGGGGACGGTCTTCAAGGGCCAGAATCGTGTGATCTCCGACGTGTTCGCGGCCATCAAAGTTGTGCATCCCACCGACTTCAAACAGGCTCGCGAACGGTTTGAGCGCGAGATCAAGTCGCTGCTGCGACTCAACCATCCCAGCGTGGTCCGCATTCAAGGCTTCGGCCAAGACCCGGACCGAGGCCTACTTTGGTTCGCCATGGACATGGTGGAGGGCAAGCCCCTCGAAGACCACATGGAAGCCGGCGCCATGGACGTGCGTACCGCCCTGCCCTTGTTCATCGCGCTGACCGAGGGCATGGCCCACGCCCACCAACGAGGCGTCAGCCACCGAGATCTCAAGCCCGCAAACGTCATTGTGCAGCCCGATGGAACCCCGGTCTTGGTCGACTTCGGCATCAGCGTCGCGGCGGGCGAAGGCAAGCTCACCAAGACAGGAATGGTGGTTGGAACGCCACAATACCTGCCACCCGAAGCACTCGATGGCCGGCTGGACGACCCCAACAAGGGCGACCTCTACGCCCTTGGCCAGATGATGGTCGAAGCCCTCGATGGGGTGCCCGCCTTCCCGTTCAACGAAGAGCTCACCGCCACCCAAAACGCGCTGCGGATCATGCATCAAAAGGTGCAAATCGGGCCGCTCAGCCCATCCGGCGACGTGCCGCCAGCGCTCGTAGAACTCATGAAGTTCACCACCACCCCCGAACCCGACGACCGGATCAACACGGCCGCTGAGCTCGCACAGGCACTGCGACAAGTGGCGGACTCACTGGGCATGTCCAAGTGGGGCGGCCCCACGCTCGCGCCAGCATTCACTCCCTCAGAGGGCAATAAAGCCGCCAGTACAATGGCGCTCAACACCGGTGGCGCCCTGGCGCTACCGGGCACCGCAGCCCCCATGAACCTGGCGGGCCAACCCACTCCGCCGCCGCTGCAGGTCAAGCGCAACCGCAAGGGCACTGGCGGCTTCATGATCGCCGGCGGCGCCGCCGTGTTTATCACCCTCATCCTGCTGGCCCTCGGGGCCACCGCCGTGGCTGGCGGGGTGCTCTATGTGGCGCTCATGCCCGTCGACAAAGAGGGCCTGCCCACCGAAGAGGTGCGCCCCGAGTCCGAGGACGGCACCGATGTGGCCCCCGTGGCCGTCGCCGTGGAGGACCCACCCGACGGGGACATCGTCGATGAACCTGCGACGCGCGTCACCCCGTCCGCGCCTCTCGCCGTTCCCGCCACAACGGACCGGCCCGCCACGGACCCCACCGCCGATCCGTCGACGACCGTCGACGGGCCCCCCGACGGCGACATCGTCGACGACCTTCCCGATGGCGACATCGTCGACGACCTCCCCGACGGCGACATTGTGGATGCCGCACCCTCGGCGGAGGACCCCACCCAGAGCGACGCCGTAGCCGATGCTCCCGAACCCGAACCCGATCCCGCCCCCCCCGAGGCGGTTGTGGTCTCCAACACTGTTGAGCCCGATCCGGAGCCCAAACCGGTGCAGAAGATCAACCCTCGGTGGCGCTCGGCTTTCGGCCTGAGAAAGGGTGCCTCCGACAATGATATCCGCAGCGCCCTTGGCGCGGACGCCTCCAGCAACAACTTGTACTGCAAGAGCGGAGAAGCCGGACGAACCTTCAAAGACGGCACCATCATGGTCTGTCGCGGTTTTGTTGGAGGCGCCCGTCGCATCCACATCGGCACAGGCGCCAATACCAAGGGACTCAACGACCCCAAGCTGCGCTTGTTGGGCCTGACGCCCAAGCAGGTGATCGAGCTCGTCGGCCCCCCAGACGCGACCGTCAACGGAAAGATGCGCTATGCATACGGAAACGCCATTTTAGACGTTAGAAGCGGAAAAGTCCAAGGCATTCTGCTGCGCCTCTGACCCGAGAGCCACGCCGACTACCCCTTGCCGCCCCGGCCCAAAATGCGGAGCTGCTCGCGGTGCCGCTCGGCCTTCTTGGACTCGCCCGCCTTGGCGTAGAGCGGGATGAGGAGCGCGTGCACGTCGGAGTCGAAGGGGTCGAAGGACACCACTTTGGCGTAGGCCACCCGAGCCTCAGTGACGCGACCCGCCTTGGCTTCTAAATCGCCGAGGGCGCGCCACGCGAGGGTGAAATCCGGGTAGAGCGACAGCGTGTTCTCCAGCTGCTCGCGGGCGGTGCGCAGGTCGCCGAGGGCCAGGTGAGAAAGCGCGATGCGCGTCTGCAAAAGAGGAGAGGTATCGCCATCTTTCGCGTCGGCCTTCGCGTACTCCATCAAGGCCGCCTCGTGGTGTTTCCGCTCGGCGAGCAGCTCGCCCAAGCGCAGGAAACGGGCCAAGTCCCGCCGTTGCGACAGGACCGGATCCCCGGCGACCGCGTCGTCCTCGTCCACAGCAACCGCACTCGCGGCCACGTCTCGGTCGCGCAGCCCTTGCTCCTGAACCCACGCCTTCCAAGCCGTCTCCATAGACTCGAACGAGGCAAAGCCAGCTGCTTTTGACAGGGCGACCCTGGGATCGACCATCGCGTCCACGTCTTCGAGCACCTCGACCAGGAGCGCGTCCCCCTTTCGCTCCACAGCGAACTGAAGGAGGCTTGCGAGCTGCGCATAGGCGAGGGCTGCCATGTCCGCGTTCGGCAATTTAGCCAGGGACGGATGCATCATCTCGAAGGGCACCAGCGTGTCCTCTGCGATGGCCCGGGCCAGCAGAGCCTCCGAGCGAGGATCTTGTCGGAACCCGTCTTTGCCGTCTTCCCACCGGTTGTCGAGGTACTTGGCGTAGGCCTCTTGCAGCCACACCGGCGTCCGCTCGTGGGTCTGGTGAGAGATGACCTGGTGGATGTACTCGTGGGCCACGGTGTCTTGCCAGTCGTATCCACGGCCCAGCGCCCGAGGAGAGGTGAGCAGCAGCCTCGACCACTTGGACAAGGCGATGACGCCCGTAGTCTTTACGTCGGCCTCCGTCAGGCTGGACGCCTCGGTGAAGGTCTGCCCGGACGGGTAGACCTCCACGGTCACTCTGCCCGGGGGCGGTCCCCCCAGAAGCGGCGCTAGGTGGGTCTCAGACCGCTTCATGGCGTCGATGATCTCTTCGAGCATGACCGCGTCCAAGCCCGGCCGATACCGCACGACGTACCGGTCATCGCGCACCACTTCGGAGAAGCTCTGATGCACC
>JBGCER010000667.1:0-4761 GCA_045106515.1 Myxococcota bacterium | reverse complement strand
TGCGCTTGGACTGGTCCGAGGCCCCCGAGTCCAACCTGCCTCGGGCGCTCACGGCCTTCGTGGGCCGCGCCGCCGAGCTGGATGAGGCCCGGGGGTTGCTGGGGACCTCGGCGCTGGTCACGATCACGGGGCCGGCGGGGGTCGGAAAGTCCCGCCTGGCGATCGAGGTGGCGGCCCAGTGGTCCGGGCCCGTCGTCTACGTGCCGGTGACCGGTGCAGCGGGCCTTTCCGAGCTGGTCGACGCGGTCGCGGCGGCGCTGGGCATTGGTGTTTCTGAAGGTCGGGCCGAAGATGTTGCGGTTCGACTTCGGCAATTGCCCGATCCGCTCCTGCTGATCGACGGGTTTGAACACTTGGCCGAGCACGCTCACATCCTGGCCGCCTGGGGCGATGCGCGGCTGCTCGTGACCTCCCGCTCACCGCTTGGCCTGGCCGCCGAGGCCCGGCTGGCCGTCGCCCCGCTTCCGATGGCGGATGCGGTGGCGCTCCTCCGAGATCGGGCCACCTCGGACCCCGACGATGATGAGGACCTGCGCGCTATCGTTGAGCAGCTCGACCGCATGCCGCTGGCGCTGGAGCTGGCGGCCGGCTGGCTGCCGGTGCTCGGTACGGCGGAGCTGCGCCGGGGGCTAGAGCGAGGTGCTGATGTGCCTGATGACGGCGCTCGCACGCTCTACACCGCGGTGGCTCGCTCGTGGGACCTGCTCGATGAGGCCGCCCAACGGGGCCTATTGCGGCTGGCTGCCGGGCCGTGGCGGCGGTCGATGGCCGAGGCCGAGGCGCTGCTCGCCGACGGGCCGACCCCCGCCCTGTCCATCCTTCGCCGGCTCTGCGATGCGGGGCTGGTCGAAGCCTCTGGCAATGCGGATGGAATGACCTACCGAGTCTATGATGCGGTCATTCGTTTTTGTAGGGAGCAAACTGGATTTGTCCAACAGGTAGCGGCGCACGCGCAGATCGTCTCTCGACTAGGTGGGCTGGAGCTGCTCGCTGGCCTGACCGGGGCTGAGGCGTCTCGGGGCTATCGAACCATCGTGGCTTCGCGAGAGCCTCTGGCGGCAACCGTGCGGTGGGGGCTGGATCACGATCGGCTCGATGTGGCGGTTCTGGCGCTGGATGCGCTTTTAGTTGCCGCCGAGTTCAGTGGGGGTGGGGCCAAGGCCATCGCCCTATCCTCGGAGGTGCTGGCTCGCGGCGAACTGAGTGATGCTCAGCGCGCCCATGTCTACGCAGCCCGGTGGGCCTTGCTGGGTCTGGTGTCCATGCTTGAGCTGCGCCGGCGCGACGTCGCCGAGATGGGCACCTTCGATCCGAACGCGTTCGATGAACAGCTGCGGGGATGGGTGCTGCTTCGACGCACGTCGCCCCAGGAGCGGATGGACACGCTCGCCGCCGATTCCGTCGCCAGCTTTCGTCAGGCGGGGGCGCTGTCGGCCATGTCCCAAGCGCGTCGGGCTTGTGCCGCCAGCCTGGGGCAGGATGGTCAAGTACGGGCGGCAGAGCGTCAAATTCGGCGAGCCGTCGCCTTGGCCCGCGAGGCCCGCGCTCCCGTCGAGTTGGGGGTGGCCCTCATCGCTCTGTCCGCGGCTCGTGGCGGGCAAGGCTACGCAGACGAGGCCATCGCCTTTGCGCGGGAGGCCGCCGCGCTGCTGGAGCCGTGTGGGCATCGGCGGGCGGCGGCGCTGGCGTGGGTCAACCTGGGAACCCTGCAGCTGATGTGTGGCCAATTGGACCGGGCTCAGACGAGCTACCAGACCGCGATGGGGCTCTATCAGGATCTGTCTAGCCCCCGACATGTGGCGTTGCTCCATCTGAATCTGGGTAAGACCCACCTCTCGGCCGGACGCTGTGCCGAGGCGGTACAGGCGGGTCAGGTGGCCTTGCGCATCGCCGAGGACGGCAACCAGGATCCCGTGGCAGCCGCGTCTCTGCAGCTCCTCGCCGAAGCTGAGGTTCGGCAGGAACGACCGTTACGGGCGCTTGGGCGGCTCCATCGGGCCATCGACTATGGGCGGGTGCCGGACCACATCCGCGGGCTGGTGTTCGCGACCGCTGCCCTCGCCGCAGCGAAAGCGGGCTCCTCGCACGAGGCGGTGGCCGCCCTGCAAGACGCGGAGGGGGTGCTTCACAAGGTGCAGCCCGTCTACCGTGTGCAATGCTTGACGCTTCTGTGTGAGGCGTGCGTCGCACTCAGGGACTGGACGATGGCCAGGTCATTGCTACAGCGGGCGGAGGCCGTGAACGCGGGCTTGACCTTGCCCGATGGATCGTTGCCAAGCCGTATGGTCGATCAGGTGCGCGCGCTGTGCGGCCTCGGCGACCCGACCTAGGGCTCACCCAGATCTTCCGATGAATCAGGAGGTGGCCATGTTTGTGCCCGTGCTCGTGGTCGATGGCGCCAACGTCGTCGGCAGTGTGCCCGACGGCTGGTGGAGGGATCGCGCTGGCGCCGCCGGGCGGCTGCGCGATGCGCTGGTGCCCGTGGCCGGCGAGGGGCTGTCGTACCCAGGGGCGCCCGCCGAGCTCACGGAGGGCCCGGTCGAGGTGATCTTGGTGCTCGAAGGCCGGGCTCGTGGCATTCAGCCGGTGTACGGCATCACCATCGTCGAAGCGGACGGGTCTGGCGATGACGCGATCGTGGAGGTCGTGGCCGAGCGGGCCGCCGAGTCGGTCTGTTTTGTGGCCACCGCAGACCGTGAATTGTCGGACCGGGTCCGCGCCCACGGGGCCGTGGTGATCGGCCCACGCCGGGTGCCACGCAGGCTGTAGGCCGGCGTCGGCGCCCAGCTTGGCAGGGCCGACAGGTTAGAATCGAGCCATGAAGCGCAACAGCACACTGACCTGGATCATGGTCCCCGTCTTTATGGTCGCTGGCCTGATCTATGTGAGGCTGATCCCCGACAGCTACGATGTGCACAAGGAGGAGGTCGTCGAGCTGTTCCACCTCCCGCCGGACGCCGAATTTGTGGCGTTTCGAAGTCCGTATCGGCGGGGGATATTGGGCGACATCGAAGCGGTCGTTCAGTTTCCAGAAGAGTCCTGGCAGCCGTACATCGCCACCCTCGACGACCCCAGCGCGTGGCCCAAGGTGCCGTTTCGCTTTCGAGACATCGAGGTCACGGCTCCCCGCGACGCAGAGTCTCTACGGTGGTGGGAGGGCGAGCAGGCCTGGATCATGGATCGGGAGTATGCGTCGTTCTGGATCGGATGGGGCTTCATCCAACGGAAAGAGCACGGGGACTTGCCGAGCGTGAACGCATCGCCCGCCTGGAAGTCTCAGTGCTGGGTCGTCATCGAACAGGGCGGAGTGCAGCGCACGGAGCCGTGTCGAAACTACAAACACGGCCCGCCAGGCCGGAAGTTCTACGTTCGAAGCAAGCTGGAGAAGGAGAACCGCCGGTTGTTCGTCTACATCCGGTAGGGCGCGAACATGGGGGCGAGAACAGCCGGCTAATGCCTTGAATGAGCCTATCGAGTACCTGGATGCGTCGAATCTAGGGCCGCCGCTTGGCGTGCCACCGCGGCTGAGCCGACTATCTTTGCGGGGTCCCTGCGTGGAGGTGTGATGACGCGCTCCGGTCTCTTGCTCGTTGTATTCGTGGTGGTGGCTCTCGTCGGCCCGACGGCCTCCCTCGCCGCCAACGTCAAGATGGCGGTGTTGGAGTTCGCCGCCAAGTCGGGCACCCAGTCTGACTGGGTCCCGCTGGGAAAGGGCTTTCAGGAGATGATCCTGGTGGACATGTCCAAGGCCAGCGCCGTGGATGTGGTCGCCCGTCGCGCGGTTCGCGACCAGCGCATCGCTCTGGGTCTTGCGCTGCCGGGATCGACCGATGAGCGTCGGAGTCTGGGCGAGGCTGCAGGGGCGACCCACGTACTTTCGGGCGGCTTTTCGGTGAAGGGCCAGGCGTTGACCCTGACCACAGAACTCCTCGACGTCGCGAGCGGCAAGGTTCTGTTGTCCAGCAGCGTCGATGGCGAGGCGGAGGCCTTTTTTGAGCTGGAGAAGGAGGTGGTCCAGGCGTCGATCGGCGCCCTCGATGTGTCCCTATCGGTTCGGGAGCGCGCTGAGACCCGACGCTTACACACGGCCGATTTCTTGGCGTTTCAAGACTTCTCTCGGGGTCTCGATGACTTCGATGGAGAGCGGTATGAGTCGAGCCTCACGCGCCTTCGCAGGGCCGCGGAGCGCGACACCCAGTTCAACTTGGCGTCCATCACGCTCGCGCAGTACGGCGATCTCATCGCCCAGATCCGCGACAAAGCGGATGCCGTGCACGTTGTCCGCGCGGAACAGGAGCGCCTGGAGAAGCTCGCTCTGGCGGGCGGCGAGGGGGAAGTGGTACGGCGCCTGCTCGGCATTGCGCGACTCGAGGGGGAGAAGAACCAGCGCGCTCGGCTCACGGCCCTGCACACCCTGGCCATCGCTTACGGCAATGAGGCCCGCGGCCAGCAGCTGATGAACATGCGCCGGGTGGAGGATCGCTTTGCCATGCAGCGCGCCTCAGATGAGCTTTGGAAGCAGTACTATCGCGAGGCTTCGCCGCTTTGGCCCGCAATCCCACTGCAGCCCGACGACAACTTCTTCGCCGGCGTGCCCAAGATTGAGAGCTTCGACAAGGACTTCGAGCGCGCGGTGAAGATCCTCTGGGAAAAGGGGGCGGACTATCCCCAGAATCGAAGGGGCTACCTGGCGGACAGCCTTCGCTACCCACGCAATGGCGCCCAGCGCATGCACCTGTCGCTTCGGCAGCAGATCGACCT
>JBGCER010000666.1:0-6531 GCA_045106515.1 Myxococcota bacterium | reverse complement strand
TCCACTTCAGGAGTGGAGTACAGGCCGCGGTCTTCGCCTGCTTTTGGCGAGGCCTTGCGCAACCAAAACGGGAGCGCCTCCTCGGGCATGGTGGCGAATTTTCCTTGCACCCGCCCGAGTTCGTCGGGGTCGGCGTTGTCGGTGGCAAGAGCGACAACGGGGTGGCTGACTTGTCCGGAGTGAGGGCGTCCGAAGGAGTCGACGAGCTTCGCCATGGCGAGGCCTCCCAAAAAATATAGAGCTAGATAGACAGAACCGTAGGAAAGATAGGCCGTTGGACCCTGGGCCGTCAAGGTGGCTTTATGTCGGCTCGACGTGGGATGCGTAGTGCGCGATGATGCGGCATGACTAGCACTCAAGTATCGACCGTGGTGCGCGGCGGATCCGCCATCGTTGTGTCCAGCGGGCAGGCCACCACTTTTGAGGGGGCGCCGCTGGATGTGTCTGTGCAGATGCTGGACGGCAGCGTGTACATCTTAAAATTCGAGTGTGCGGTAGACCCCCAGGTTTCCGGCATTCAGATCACGTCCGAGCTGCACCCGTGGGGCGTTCACTTGAACTTGGTGAACTTCGATGAAGGGCGAGGCAGCGCCACTCCTGTCGAGCTGGGTGTTCTGGGAGAACATAGGTTTTATGTTCACTTTCGCGTGCATCGATTCGGTCGTACGCTCGACCACACGGTGCAGTGGACCTTTTTTGCGGTGGCGCTGTAAGGCGGGCGACTCGGCGGTCGTTGGTGGGCAGAATCAGGAGGTCCACCATGTTTTACGCCCGTCTTGCACTCCCCGCTGTCCTCGGCCTAGCACTCGTTGGCTGTGGCGGCATGTTGGCGATGGAGCCCGAAGTTTTGAGCGGGGAAGACGAGGAGTTTCGCGGTTCAGGGTTGCAGACCCATGACATCGCGCCGGCCCCAGCGGATTCAGCGCCATCTGGCAGCACCCCATCCGCCTCCGCTCCTCCGCAGGCCGAGCCGGCGCCCGAACCGATGACCTCGGCGCTTAAAGAAGAGTCCGTCGTGGGCGGAGCCCCCGTTGAAGTGGGGGGTCTGATGGGCGACGACCTGTCTGGCCAGCAGCCCGCGATCCGTGGGCGTCGGTTGGAGGCAAAACACAAGACTGCGGGAGCCAAGTCCGGCCTGCGTGCCGACAATGCGTTTGCAGGGGAACGCTTTCCGCCACCGCCACCGCCACCGCCGCAGACCGCCCCGGCTCCGGTCGAGACGCAGACCGAGGTGTACACGGACTACGGCATCAATGGGTTCACCCTGACCGAGCGGGACGGGCTGTCGACGTTCGCCGCCGACGTGGACACCGCGAGCTACACCATCAGCCGACGCAAGTTGCGCGATGGCTACCTGCCGCCCGCCGCGGCCGTACGGGTGGAAGAGTTCGTGAACTACTTCCCCTACGAGTACGCCCAGCCCAAGGCCGGTCACCCGTTCGCCGTGGACGTCGAGGCGGCCCCGAGCCCTTACAACCCGCAGAATCACCTCGTTCGCATCGGTGTGCAGGGTAAGAAAGTCCAGTTCGATACCCGAAAGGCGGTCAATCTGACCTTCCTGGTCGATGTGAGCGGCTCCATGCAGTCGCGCGACAAGATCGGGATGCTCAAAGACACGCTGCGCATGCTCACCAATGAGCTCGAAGACGGCGATACGGTGGCTCTGGTCACCTATGCGGGAGCGACTAAAGTGGTGCTTGCTCCAACGCCGATCAGCCAGAAGGGCCGAATTATCAGCGCCCTTGATGGGCTGACGGCCGGTGGCTCCACAGCGATGGGTGCCGGGATTAACCTAGCGTATGCCCAAGCCGAGCTGGGCTTCCGGGCCGGGGCGGTCAACCGGGTGATCGTGGCCTCCGACGGGGACGCCAACGTGGGCGCCACCAGCCACACTCAGCTGTCGGGGTTCATCTCGGCCAAGGCCAAGAAGGGCATTACCCTCACCACTCTCGGCTTCGGCAATGGCAACTACAAGGACACCATGATGGAGCGCCTCGCCAACGATGGCGACGGCAACTACTACTACATCGACTCCCTCCAAGAGAGCCGCCGGCTCTTCGTCGACCAGCTGTCCTCGACCCTCGAGGTCATCGCCAAGGACGTGAAGCTCCAGGTGGAGTTCAACCCCGAGACCGTGCTGGCCTACCGCCTTATCGGCTATGAGAATCGAGACATCGCCGACCGAGACTTCCGAAATGATGCGGTCGATGCTGGCGA
The DNA here is from genome assembly GCA_045106515.1 of Myxococcota bacterium. Classification (GTDB taxonomy): domain Bacteria; phylum Myxococcota_A; class UBA796; order UBA796; genus REDI01. The sequence continues at coordinate 4,314 of JBGCER010000666.1, read as the reverse complement.
AATTGGAGCGGGTCACCAAGTGACGGCCCTGTATGAGGTCGCGTTGCGCGATGATGCGTCGGGCGGCCTCGGCACCGTGCGGGTGCGCAACAAGGCGCCGGGGCCGGACAGCCCAGCTGTCGAGCGTCGCTATGACGTGCCTTCTTCGATTCTACAGAGCTCGTTCGCCGACTCCAGCAAGCAGTTTCGGATCCAGACGGCCGCGGTGGGGTTTGCTGAGATCTTGCGCGGCAGTCCCCACATGAACGAGATCAGCCTGCGTCAGGTGGCCAACATCGCCCGCGATGCGAAGCGCGTGGAGTACAACGAGGACACCGAACTGGTCGAACTGATCGACCGCGCAGCGCGCTTGCGCGGTGAAGGCGCGGTGAGCCGTCGCTGAGGGCGTTGCGGGTGGCTGGGTGCGCCGGTAGGACCCCGCTGGAGGGTTCATGGACGCCACAGCCGCCTTTGCCGCCTGGACCGAACAACAGCTCCGCCGAGACACGCTCATGGGAGTGTCGGCGTTGTTGTCTTGGGACCAACAGACCCAGATGCCCACCGCGGGAGCCTCGGGTCGTAGCGCACAGCTCGCGCTGGTCGGGCAGATGCTTCACGAGTGGTCGATCGCGCCGGAGCGGCGGCGTCTTGTGGACCTGTTGCAGGCGTCGTCTGACCCGATGCACCAGCGGGTGGCATCGGTGGCGCGTCGTCATTTGGACCGGGCGGTCAAGCTGCCCTCCGAATTGGTTCGTCGCATGTCCGAGGCTGAGTCCGAGGGCTTCGCCGCCTGGGCCCGCGCCAAAGAGGACGACGATTTCTCCACGTTCGCGCCGCACCTTCAACGGTCGCTGGATCTGAGCCGCGAGAAGATGAACCTCATCGATCCAGATCGGCACCCGTACGACGTGGCGCTTGAAGACTACGATCCCGGTACGACCGTCGAGACCCTCAGACCATTGTTCAGCCGGTTGAAAGGCGGCCTTGGTGAGCTGATTCGGGCCATCGATGGTGCGCCTCAGTTCCCTGAGGTGCTGTTTGGCGGCGCGGAGGCGGCCCAGGTGGCCCTCAACCGCAGCGTCGCCGAGTCCCTGGGCTACGACTTTGGGGCCGGCCGCTTGGATGTGTCGGCCCACCCGTTCACCATCGAGCTGTGCAGGAATGATGTGCGGATCACCACGCACTTCTCTGAGTCCGATGTGTTGGTCGGCCTCGGTGGCACCATCCACGAGGTCGGTCATGCGCTGTATGAGCAGGGCTTACCCGGAGATACGCCGCTCAAACACACGGGCTTGGACCGAGCGGCTTCCATGGGCCTGCACGAGTCTCAGTCGCGGTTCTGGGAGAACGCCATCGGTCGGTCTCGCCCGTTCTGCGAGTGGCTCGCCCCGCAGCTGCGGGACCAGCTGGGGGCCGGCGCTCCCAATGGCGAGCAGCTGTTCCGCCAGAGCAATCGGGTCCAGCCGAGCCTCGTCCGCATGTTCGCCGATGAAGTGACGTATAACCTGCACATTATCGCGCGGTTTGAGCTGGAACTCGCCCTGTTTGAGGGGACGCTGGCGGTGCGGGACGTTCCCGATGCGTGGCGTGCCATGTACCAAGACACCCTGGGGCTCGCGCCGCCAGACGACCGGGTCGGATGTCTGCAAGACGTGCACTGGGCACACGCGGCCTTTGGGTACTTTCCAAGCTACACACTGGGCAATCTGTATGCGGCGTCTCTGGCTGCTACCCTGCAAGAGGCGCATCCATCGCTGTGGCAAGATGTGGCGGATGGGCGCTTTGGCCCCATCCTGAGCTGGCTGCGGGAGAATGTGCACAGCCGGGGTTCTATGTTGGACGCGCCGGATCTGATCCGCGACGTGTGCGGAGAGCGGGACGCCGTCGAAGACTTCTTGGCCCACGTTTGGGGTCGCCACGGCGCTCTGTACGGGGTCACGCGGCCGGTTGGATAGCGTCCGGTTGTCCCAGGGGGATGCGGCCTAGTCGGCCGTCGCTTCCCGCATCATCTTGAAGGAGGCTCCGTACCAACGCGCTTGGTTCGCGAGACCTTGGATGTGGTGGCCCATGCCTGGGTATTCTAGGTAGATGCACTCTTTTTGCGCGGCGTCGCAAGCGGCTTTCATCTGGCGGCTCTCGGCGACGGGGACGCGGCTATCGTTCTCTCCGTGGACCATCAGCAGGGGAGCCTGAAGGCGCTGGACGTGGTGTAGGGGGCTGCGATCGCGAAGAGCGTCTGCTTGGGTGTTGGGATCGCCGGCTTCCAGCAGGACCCAGTCCGGAATGTTGCACGTCTCCCAGAAGGTGACGATGTCGCTGAACCCGGCGCGGCTCACGCCGAATGCGAAGGGGTAGAGGCGCTCAGTTCCGTGATCGTTGGTGCCCGGCGGAAAGGTCAGCGCGCGCATGGTGGCGTACCCACCGTGGGACCCGCCGTAGACGCCAATGTTTCCCTCTTCGAAGCCCTGAGTCTCTAGCCAGCGGGCGGACTCAAACAGATCGACGATCTCGTCACCGCCTAGGTCGCCGTCATTGAGAGCGGTGAACGCGGGGCCGAAGCCGTAGCCGCCACGGACGGCGGGGGACAAGGTGGTCACTCCAGCGGCGCAGTGGATCTGATGATCGATGTTGAATCGGTTATCCCCCCCATAGAAGGCAGTGATTCGCGCAGGCACCTTTGCGGGCTCGCTCATCTTCTTGGGGGTGTACAAGAAGGCGTGCAGCATGCGCGTCTTGCCCGTGTTTGGGTCCGTGTCCCATGTGGGGATGCTCACCGGGCGAACGTCGCATCGCACGAGTCGGTCGGTGGTGGCAGGATCGATGCCCAGCCACGGGCGCAGGGGCTCGTCGGCGGTGATGTCCAGCAGGTAGGTCTGCATGGGGGTCGTTGGCGAGCTCAAGCGCAACATGGCTCGGTGAGACTCATCATCTCCGAGCCAACGGGCGTTGCCGGGTAGCTGCTGTTCGAACACAGGCTTGGACGTGGCGGGATCAATGACGCGCACCGTGTCACCGGCCGGGCTGCCTTCGATCACCACCAAGCGCGCCGCCGAACCTGCGCCAAGGACCGAGAAGGACGACAACTCCAGGGCGGGGGTCCAAAGGGTCCGCTGTTCGCCGGTTTGCACGTTGATAGCGATGATGCGCTCTATGGCGTCATCATCGATGTGGGCCACCGCGGTGTTTGCGTCGAGCCAGGTCGCGCTCGCGTAGGCGGCTCGCCGCTTGGGAGCGGGGTCGAGCAGCAAGGTCATCTTGCCGGTGGCCAGGTCGATCCAGGCCAGATTCCCCTTGCTTCGGGACCCATCGACGTTGACCCGTGTGAGGATGCCCCGTGCATCGGGGGACCAAGAGGGGTCGTGCCACGTGAGGGTTGCCTGGGGGGTGTCACACAGCACCTGTGTGGTCGTGCCGCTGTCCAGCGACATCAAATTTAGGCAGGTTGTGTAGGGACCTTCGCCCGTTCGTGGGAGCGTCGCGAGCTGGCTCTTGTCCGGCGAAAACGACATCCCATAGGTGTAGTCGTGATCGGTCAAAACCGAGGGTTCGCCGCCCTGCACCGGCATGTGCCAGACGTTGATGCGCTCGGTGTTGTTTTCATCGCCGAGCCAGTACAGCGAATTGGACGGACCGTGCAGTCGCATGTCCCAGCGGCTGCGCTGGTTCCAATCCACGGACGACAGGGGCTTGCCATTGTCGAATGATGGCGGAGCACCTGTATAATCCGCGGCGACCCCGTAGAGGGCGCGACCCTCGGTTCGGTGGTCGAACAGCAATACCCCGGCGTCCCACAAAGGGAGAACCGGGGTATCAGGGGAGCCCAACAGGAGGGGCTCCAGGTCGAGTCGACGGCCGTTGACCGTGTCGACCACCGCGTTCTCGACAGAGAGACTGGCGGTCGATGGCGACTTGGCACATGAGGCGACGAGCAGAGGGGTCAGCCACAGACGCACAGTCGCCTCCCTCAACCTTGCTGAGGAAGCCCTACCAGGAGGACTTGTGCACACCGGGCAGGTGACCCGCGTGGGCCAGCTCGCGGAAGGCGATGCGGGAGAGGCGGAACTTGCGGTAGACCGCACGGCCGCGGCCCGTCACCATGCAGCGGTTGACCAGGCGCACAGGCGAGCTGTTGCGAGGCAACTTGGCCAGGTTCTCACGCGCGGCCATGCGGACCTCGGGGGAGAGGCTCTGGTCCTTGCTCTGACGCTTGAGTTCGGCGCGGCGGGCGGCGAACTTGCGCACGAGCTTTTCGCGCTTGAGCTGACGGTTGAGAACGCTTGTCTTGGCCATAGAGGTCATCCTGTGGCGCCGGGCCAGACGGTGAAGGTCCGAGCG
>JBGCER010000665.1:0-7065 GCA_045106515.1 Myxococcota bacterium | reverse complement strand
GACTACAGCCGCTAGGGAGCCACCATGTCTGAAGAGCTGATTCTAAGAGAGCGGCACGGGGCTGTGGAAGTCCTGAAGCTGAATCGCCCCAAGGCGCTCAATGCGCTCAACCCTGCCTTGCTCGGCGCCTTGAGCCAGGCGCTTGAGCAAATCGACACCGATGACAGCGTGCGCGCCGTGGTGTTGACCGGCGAGGGCCGCGCCTTTGTGGCGGGCGCCGATATCTCGGCCATGCGCACCTTCTCAGCGGTCGAAGCGGAGCGCTTCGCCGGTCGCGGTCAGGCGATCATCGATCGGATCTCGACAATCGGGGTACCGGTGATCGCGGCGGTCAATGGCTTCGCGCTCGGAGGCGGATGTGAGCTCGCTATGGCCTGCGACATCGTGCTCGCCGGCGAGAAGGCGCTCTTCGGCCAGCCCGAGGTAAAGCTCGGCGTTATTCCTGGCTTTGGTGGAACTCAACGCCTGGTTCGGCGGGTGGGGTTGGCCGTCGCCATGGACCTGTGCCTGACCGGCCGGAACATCAAGGCCGACGAGGCGGTGCAGATCGGCCTCGCATCTCGAAAGGTGGAAGGCGATGTGCTTGAAGGCGCCATCGAGGTGGCGCAGGGCATCGCGGGATTGGGCCCCGTGGCAGTGCGCCTGTGCAAGCGGGTGATGCATGAGAATGCCGACGCGGACCTGTCCACCGGTATCGCAGCGGAGCGCTCACTGTTTGGGCTGTGTTTTGCCACCGAGGACCAGACCGAAGGCATGACCGCCTTCATCGAGAAGCGCGCTGCGGACTTCACGGGTCGGTAGGTCGAATGGAGTACCAGCCGCCGGTGCCACGGCGTGATGCGGTCGAGTAGACCGGCCTGCGGTGTACGTTAGGGCCCATTTCATTCTGACTGAACAGTCATTCAGGCCAAGTTTTGGAGCGAACATGTTCGACCTAACCGAAGACCAACTGCAGATTCAGGACCTTGCTCGGGACTTTGCCCGAAACGAGATCATTCCTGGGGCCGCCGAGCGGGACCAGACGCATGAGTTTCCTAAGGCGCTGATCGACCAGCTCGCTGAGATGGGCTTCCTGGGCATGTTCATCCCCGAGCAGTACGGCGGAACCGGCCTGGACGTGCTTTCCTACGTGATCGCCCTCGAAGAGATCTGCTACGCGGACGCTGGGGTCGGCGTCATCATGAGCGTGCAAAATAGCTTGGCGTCGTGGCCGATTCTGAACTTCGGAACTGAAGCGCAGAAGCTTCAATACCTGCCAGAGCTCGCCAGCGGCCGAAAGATTGGGTGCTACGCCCTGACAGAGCCCGATGCAGGGTCCGACGCCGGCGCTCAGCGTACCAAGGCCGAAAAGACGGATAGTGGCGACTATGTGCTCACTGGCTCCAAAATCTGGATCACCAACGCCCCGCAGGCCCAGATTTGCGTCACCTATGCGAACCTCGATCCAGACCAGCGGCACCGCACCGTCTGCGCCTTCATCGTCGAGTCTGAGTGGGACGGCTTCTCGGTCGGAAAGATCGAAGAGAAGATGGGCATCCGCTGCTCGTCGACCAGCGAGCTCGTCTACGACGGCCTCAAGGTGCCGGCGGCGAACCTGCTGCACAAAGAGAACAAGGGCTTCAGCGTCGCTATGGCCACGCTCGATGGCGGGCGGATCGGCATCGCCGCGCAGTCGCTCGGTATTGCGCAGCGCTGCCTGGACCTGTCGGTCGCTCACGCCAAGCAGCGAATCGCCTTCGGCAAGCCCATCGCAAACCTGCAGGCCATTCAGTTCAAGCTCGCCGATATGAAGGCCCGGATCGACGCGGCCCGCCTGTTGACATGGCGAGCTGCCGCACTCAAGGACAAGGGCGAGCGCGCCAGCCTCGAGTGCTCCATGGCCAAGCTCATGGCGTCCGAGACCGCGAATTTCTGCGCCTACGAGGCCATCCAGATCCACGGTGGCTACGGCTTCAGCCAAGAGTACGAGGTGGAACGCTTGTACCGGGACGCTCGGATCACGACGCTGTACGAAGGCACCAGCGAGATCCAGCGCATCGTGATCGCCAAGAACTTGCTGGCATAGGCTTCGTGCTAGCCCTGGGCGCACCGATGCCAACGTGCATTTTGGGCCGGCGGCGGCCAGTCGCCTGAACCGGGCGCTGTCAAGGGGCCGAGGCAGCGTTGACAAGACTTCGTGTCATGTTCGTTTGCGGCGGACTGGTTCCGAACAATGTTTGTTCGATGAGGCGACAAACCCAAGCTTCTGTGTCACGACGTCGCTGCCAAGGGATGTCCGAAAAAACCGCACGGGGCGGGCAAATGTCGTTTGTGGACAGCTGCGGACCACGATAGTCTCGGGGCGTCATCCGGCCTCATGAGTTGTGGATAAGTTCTCGGAACCCTGGCAAGTACAGGGAGTCTAGTGCACTATCCGGCCCCTGGTCAGGAAAGTGAAACTGCATACCTATTGATGGCCCGCAGTCAGCTGGATGGGTTACCGCCCGTTCGTTCCAGCTATGCTCCCGTCCCACCGAACTGCCATCGGACCGCCTTTGTCCCGACGCGCCCACTCCCGCAAGAAGTCCGTGGCAAGCTGCTCCCAGCCGGCATTCTTGACGGGTACGTGTGCAGAGTACTTGGGCCGTCGAGCGCTACCGCGCATTGTTCGGGAGCGGCCGACGCTCTTCATTTTGGGGCCGACGGGAGCTGGAAAAACAAGCGTGGCCCTGCGTTTGGCGCAGCCTAGACCAACCTACCTGGACCGCATCGCCCTCGAAGACGCCATTGTGTCTCGGGTGCGTGAGCGGCAGTGGCCCGATCAGTGCCGCCTGGATCCAGTCCTGATCCTGGACGGGCCCGTCTGGTTGCAGAGCCGACCGGCCATCGTGCGCGTCTTGGGGGAGTTGCTTCGGGATCGGTCTTCGAGAGGCCTCAAGACCGTCGTCTGTCAGCGCGACAATGACGGCTCGGTCAACTTGCTGATGGATCAGGTCGGAGCCGGCTCTACGGTGGTGATCGGTCTGCGCTTCCCCAAGGGGCGGCGGGGCCGACTACGCTTCGCCACACGGCAATGCGAGATCATGGGATTACCCAAGATTGCGGCCAAAGATAGCGATCGCATCGAGCCGTGGGGCTACGCCCAGGTCAAGGCCTTCCTCGATGATTGGCAGCGGACTCACGGCGACGGGTCAGGCTCGCCCAAGTAGCCCAAGTCGCGCAGCACCTTTTGGGTCGCCGGATCCACTCCGGAGAGGGTGCCGCCGGACGCATTGATGCGCGCGGCTTCATCGGGTGGAGGCACCAGAACGCTGCCCTCGCGCAGATCCAGCTCGACGATTCCAGGGAGGCTTCGCTGCGGACCGCCGCGCACGAGCCCTTTCTGGCCCGAGGCTTCGATGGTTCCTCCCGGTGCGACGGGCGTCTCGAAGCGCACCCAGACAACGCCCCGGCCCACCGTGCCCGGCGTGATGGTGAGCACGGTCTTGTCCTTGGAGAGGCTCACGGTCGCGACGTCGCGGGTTCGCACTGGAGGTCGCTCTCCCCAAACCTGGTTGGCGCGTTGCTCGGTGAGCCGCTCAGGGTCGAACACGCCCGCCGAGAGTGCAGGATGCGGCAACGTCCACTGGAACGGCTCGCCGGCCATGACGATCTTTGCGCGCCAGCCGGGGCCGATGTCCAACCCATGCGCGTGGGCGAGGCTGCGTTGAAGGTCGGCTCGCGCCGGACTGCTCAGTGGAATGGGCTGACTGTGCGTGGGGTCAGAAGCCTGGTTGAAGGTTTGTTCTTCGCCGGTTCCGGTCCAGTAGACATAGGTGCGTTCAGGCGTGCGGACCGCCCAGCGCTCAGTGCCGTACATCAGGTGCGCCACGTCAAGCGCGCGGTCGGCCGGCACGTCACCGAACAGATCGAGGCCGTCAGTCCGGGGGGACTCGATGCCCAACTGCCTCAGGACCGTCGGCATAAGGTCCATCAGTGCAGCCGGGGTCTGTGTGCGACCGGCCTCGATCCCAGGACCGGCCAAGATCATCACGGCGTCGGTGAGCTCGGGCTTGAGCGTGTGGTTGTGGTCGAAGCCGCCGTGATCCCAGAACTCCTCGCCGTGATCGCTGTGGATGATCACAAGAGTGGGCCCCGGCAGGGTCGCCACCTTCGCGAGCAGCTCGCCCAGCGCCGCGTCTAGTGATGCGAGTTCGGCATCGTAGAGGTCGCTGGCGTATTGCTTGTGTGCGGCGGTGAGTCGGCCCCGGGTTGTCCACTTTTTCAGGGTGTTGCGCGTCACGCCCTTGGGCATGGATGGGTCTGAACTTCTGACGAACTGCGACCGGGTCTGTTCCGGTGGATTGTATGGAGTGTGCGGATCCATCAGATGCAGGAATAGGGCGCTGTCTTGGTGGCGATGGGCCTCCAGCCACCTCCAGGCTCGCTCTGTCTGCTGGGCTGCGGTCGCGCGGGGGTCGAGGGTCCACGTGTCCGCGCCGTGGGTGAAGCCGAACCGTTCGGTGAGGTGCACATTGGCGACGATGCCTGCGGTGGCGAATCCACGTTGGTCCAGCACATCCAAGAAGGTTGGCGCGCCTACGGCGTCAAGAGGGCGGCGCCCCGTGAACGCGGCGCGAAACGAGGGGCGCGTTCGAGGGGCCGGTGTGACGGCACGTTCGAACACGAGCGCCTCTCGGCTCCAGGCGTCGAGCTTTGGAGTGATGGGTCGCTCATACCCGTAGACACCCAGTCGATCCCGGCGGGTCGTGTCGAGGCCCACCCACAAGACACGGCGTGGTTCGGTCGTAATCTTCGAACCGACGATCTCTGGATGGGCAAGAAACACGCCACCTGGCGCCTCTCCGAGAGCCTTGATCTTGAGCGTGATGCTCCGTCCGGCGAACGCGGAAAGATCGATGTTGATCCCGGAGAAGTCTTTGTCTACGTGCACGCTGCCGAGGCGCTCGTCGGCGCCGCGGTCGGTGGCCCACACCTCTAAGGAGGAGTCAGCGAGGCTGCCTTCGGGGGCGCGCGCCACGGAGCCCACCAGGTGGGCGCCTTCGGGGACGTTGAGCGTCCACGTGCCCGACGAGCCTGCCGTGATGAGCAGCCCTTCGCGCGTCTCTTGCCCGATCGTCAATCGGTATTGCACGAAATCTGATGGGGAAAGCTTGCTTTGGCTTGGCGAAAGCCGCTCGTAGAGCCTCTTGAGTCGCGGGTAGCGCACGCGAATCGGGCCCGGCTTGCCGTCCAAAAAGAGCACGAGTTTGCCGTCTTCGATGCGCCAGCCTTCTCGGTCGCGAACGTTGAGCAGCCATGGCAAGGCTCGGCCATCCACCTCGACGGTCATGCCCGCTGGCGCGAACCGGCCATCCTCCTCATCGAGGTCGAATGGCAGCGCCGAGATCCACTGGGAACGGCCCGACGAGGTTCGGCCCGCGCGAGGCAACCCCAAGTCGAAGGTGTCGGTCTTCACCACAGGATCGTCGGGCGCCAAGGCCCAGCTCGCCGGCTCTCGCCGCAGATCGAGAACCTGGGCCCCTCCTGGTTTATCCAGAGATCCGGGGGCGGTGGCGGGCGGCGATGGCGTGCAGGACGCTGTGAGCCAGAGCAAGAAGAGCGTGCGCATGAACGCTGGTGTATCCTCCGAGCGCAGTCCATGGAGACCCGATGACCGCGGCCGACAACACCCTCTACAACAACCTCACTGTTGCAGTTTCTACCTGGTTGCTCGCCGTTCGGTCAGCCGGACATGAGCTCGCGGACGCCCAGGTGGCGAAGGCGTGTGACGCCATCCGCTCGGCCACGGACGCCACCACGGGTGATGCGGCGGGCCAGGCCCTCGTCGATCTTGTCGAGGAGAGGCTCGCAGGCGAAGAACCCGCAGCGGTACGGCAGGCGCTGTTGGCGGTTCTTGGAGATGTGGCGCTCATCGACTTGGGGGCAGGGGAGAGAGACGATCGCATCCACCGAATCCGCAGCTACCACTTCAGTCATGGTCTGCCTTGGCTCTGCCGAATCTACGAGCGCAAAGCCAGTGGCGCTGTCCAGCCGGGTTGGGTCTTGGTGGAGCGGGTCAGTGATCGGGTGCAGATCATGGACCCCAACCCATGGGATGACATCGATGAGGATCGGGTCCTGCCGGTGGGCGACTTCCAGGTCTTGTGGGAGTTGGACGGCTGTCCCAGCATCGCGCTGGACTAGGCGAATGCTTCGCTTCACCCAAGCCGGGGTGGTGGCCTCTCCGACCACGGTACAGATCCGGCTCACGCGCTCGCTTCCTGGGCGTCTGCCGGCTGGGGCGCCGGAGCCCACTCGGGATCTCTCGATCGATGAAGTGCGAGAGAACCTGCATTATTTTGTCGAAGAGCTGAAGGGGCCGCGCACCCGCCCGGTGAGCACGGCGGTATTGTCCGGAGTGAGCCTCGGTCAAGTTCACGGGCTGGCCGGGGTCATGATCTCGGCAAAGAAGAATGGAATAAGAAGGTTCGTCCTGCATTTTTCAGGGGAAGCTGCGGGTGCGAATTCCGCGCTGCTCACGAGTGCTGATGCGGTGTCCATGGTGGTTCGGCACCCCGAAGATGTGCCGACCCTCAGGACCGTACGGCATCGGGTGAGCGCGCTGTCGGTGGTCGTGCCGGTAGACCACAACACCCTGTCGCACCTGGCCGATCTGACTCGGTCCATCTGCGAGGCGGCCCCGGACCGGGTGGTGTTCACTTGGCCATTGAGTGGAGATCCGCCACCTCACGCTCATCTCGCGCGCCAGGCGCTCGAGGGCGCCGTGGCGGTAGCGCGCGCGACCCCCGTTCGACTGAACGTTAAGGGACTGCCGGCTTGCGCCCTGGGTTCCCTCGCATCTTTGGCGTCTCGGACGGCCAACCGCTGGTACGTGGACGCTGAGCACCAAAAAGCAGAAGCGATGCTCTTTTTTCCAGACATGATGCGATTCGCGCGCGGCGATGTTTGTCGCTTTTGTTCGGTGCAGGGCGATTGCGATGGCGCCCCGGCCGCTTGGTTGCAGCAGGGCCTCGTCGGGCCCCTTCAAGCATTGGACCACCTCCCTCCATCGGCGTGAGTGGCCAAGAGTTTAGGGAAAAATCG
>JBGCER010000664.1:0-4885 GCA_045106515.1 Myxococcota bacterium | reverse complement strand
CAGCGGCTTGGGTGAGGGTGACCGGCCGGTCCAGCAGCGCATAGGGAATGCTCAACGCCGAGTCTGCGTGCAGGTCGATCACCACGTCGGGCTTGAGCTGGCCCAGCTCTCTCCAGATGCGCTCGGCCATGCGTTCGGCGGCGCGGCCTCGGCGACGACCGGGAAAGGCTCGGTTGAGGTCATTGCCATCGGTGGGCACAACCCGGCTTGCGTTTTTGAGGCCCTCGGGGTTGAGCGAGGGCATGAACACCAAGGTGCCGCGGCCCGGACCCGCGGGGGTGATTCGCTCGATGAGCGCGTGGGCCGCGAATAAGCCGGTGGTCTCGTCTCCATGCATATTCGCCGTCACCACCACCGTTGGGCCGGGCTGGCGGGCTGCGAATGTGATCACCGGGAGCGGGGGGGCCGCCTCGCCGTCGACGATGATGTGCCGGGTCGTTGGACGCATAGAGCCGCGCTCTAACGCGCGCTGGGGACCGGGCTGCTAAGCTCTACGGGTACCTTGGAGCCACCATGTCCGCGTCTGATTCTGCCTTGCGCCAGCTCGAGTCTCTGCTGACTCGGGATCCGCTGCTCAAGGACCTGATGACGGGCACGCTGCCGGGGCCGCGAAAGAGCGGTCGCTTCCAGCCGGATGTGGACGTATTCGAGCTCAAGGGCGAATACCGCGTGGTGTTGGATGTGCCGGGGGTCAAGCGCGAGGACATCGATGTGCAACTCGATGGCGGGCGCCTATTGGTCCGCGGGAAGCGATCGACCGGCGCACCCAAAGGGGCGTCGGTGCGCACCTCCGAGAGGGGAAAAGGCTCTTTTGAGCGTGCATTCCTGCTGCCGAACCACACGGTGGCCGGCGAGGTTCAGGCGCACCTCGATCACGGCGTATTGACGGTGATCGTGCCGGTCGGTGAGGGCGATCGCTCTCGTCGGGTCACCGTGACCGGCGATTGAGCACGGGTGTAGGCCGCCTGTAGCTGTGCGAGGTGAGACCGCTCTGGGCCCGTCAACACCGCGCTCTCGGGCAGGTCAAACGCGTGATGAGGGCGAGCTACCTGAGTCCAGCCCTCCACCTGCCATCGCTCCAGCGCCACTCCGGTGGGCACGGGTGGGGGAGGCGGTTCGGCGTCGGGGTGGGCGTCTAGGCAGGCTCGTAGCACCGATGGCAGATCGTCGAACTGAAAGGCGGACATCTGGGCCCCGGTCCACCACGGTTGGTCCGCTTGGGCCCGCTCATAGCGTTCGTTGAAGTCCATGAGCGCGGTGCAAGCCTGAGTCCAGACCTGCTCGGGATCCGCCGAGGTCTGCGGCAGGGCGTAGGTGTGTGTGACGGCGGCTCGAGGACCCACCACAGGCACCACATAGGCGGTGAGCGTCCACGGATCTCCCGCTTCGCCTTGGGCCCACTCTAGGGCTTGTTCCAGCTCGATCACCGGTGTGTGCGTTGTGTCGGTCCAGCCCCAGCGCGGTCGATACTCCAGGGTTCCCGACTCGATGCGATCTGCTTTATACGCCACTAATACGGCAGACCGAGGCGCGCCGGCAGAGGTCATGGCCAACAAGAGGGCGCCCCCGATCGCCAGGGCGTTCCACTGCACATGCCACACCGCCAGCGCTCGCCAGTCGCGAAGCCAGGCATAGGCCCCTGCACTCGCCAGGCCCAGCACCACCGCGTAGGCCACTCCCGCTGGGTGATAGACGGCGTGTGTCAATCCATAGGCCAGGGCAGCCACCGGGATCGATAGCCGCGCCACCCATCCAGACCGGCGAAGCAGGGGCTCTTGGATGAGCACCCGAAGACCCACCTCCAAGAGCGCGCTATAGCCGGCGATAAGCAAGCAGTACCAAGCCAAATCGGGCAGTGATGTCGCAGCTCGTCCCACGGCCAGCAGGTATGGGCCCATCCCATCGTCCTGGCCCCCCGCCAGCGCCCACGTCACCGCCACGCAGCCCAACCCCACAAGGTTGATGCCGGCCATCGCGACCATCCAGCGGGTGAGCGTACGTTTCAAAAAGGGGTTCCGAGCGAAGAGGCGCTTCGGTCCTATCTTGAGGCGGCGGTCTGCGGCCAGACTAGGTGCGTGAGCGGTCGGATCGAGGGGGCGAGCGGCTTGGGGAGGGGTGTCGGGCAGGACGCAGAGGACGCAAAGATCCGCGGAGATTTCGGAGGGTCCCGGGCGCGTGGAGAGGTCTGTGAGGAGAGAAACGTCGGCGCCGATGGGGTCAAAATGTTTAGTTTAAAGGTGTCTTATTTCTCTTGGGATGGCGCGGTGTTCGCCCTTTGGCGTGTGCCTCACCTTGTCCAGATCCGAAATCTCGAAAAGGGGCTGTCGCCCATATTTGCCCGCTCCGTTTCGAGCCTTCTGGGTCTCTCCGAAACCTCTGTGGATCTCCGCGTTCTCCGCGTCCTCATGCCGGATCTCCGCATGCTCGACACCTACGACCCCTCACCCTCAACCGCCGCCATCAGCGCCTTCCGCTTCGCCTTGCCGACCTTGTTCGGCACCGGCGCTTGCCTGGGCGGCAGCGTGGGGCGCTCTGGGCCTCGAACCTCGCGTTCCAAGATGCGGTTCACGGCCACGCCGGCCATGGTGAAGCCGAACATGGGCGGCATCCACGAGGTGCTGCCTTGGACTTGGAACCGGGACTCGCACGAGTGCACCGTGTTGACGTCCTTATTGGGGCAGATGCACCGGAAGGCCGCTTGGGCTTCGGCGTCGAGGGCGCTGGGGGGTTCGTCGGTCCAGACGCACTCGATGCCCTCGTGCACGCCCAGGCCGCGCATGAGGTCTCGCACCATCCGGGCGAAGGGATCGGTGTGGGTCTCGCTCAGGTCGGTGACCCGAATGCGGGTGGGGTCCATCCGCCCGCCGGCGCCCATGGCGCACAGCACCCGCTGCTGGCGTTGTACGCACGTCGACAGCAGGTCGATCTTGGCTGTCATGTTGTCAATGCAGTCTAGCACCACATCATAGGGCCGATCGAGCACCTGCTCACGGGTCTCGCGATTGTAGAACAGCGGCATCACCCGAATGTCAGCCTTGGGGTTGATGGCCTTGGCCCGCTCGCCCATCAGCTCCGCCTTCTTCTGGCCCACGGTCTTGCGGGTCGCGTGAAGCTGGCGGTTGAGGTTGGTGATGCACACCTCGTCGAAGTCGACGAGGGTGACGTGACCCACACCGGCTCGCACGAGGGCTTCGGCGGCGTAGCTCCCCACGCCTCCAAGTCCGATGACACACGCACTCGCGGCGTTCAATGTGGCAAAATCACTGCGGCCGACCAGCAGCTCGGTCCGGTGAAAGGGATGCATGCGCACGGGCACCTCCGGGGCGGCCACTAGCCTGTTCGGGGGTGTTACGGGCCCCGCCACCGATCTTGGGAGAGCCACGATGCAGACGCTGCGAAGCTACTTGGGCGATGAATGGGTGGGCGGCGCCGCGCCGGCCTCGATCCTTCACGATGCGGTCACTGGCGAGCCCATCGCGGAGACCTCCACCAAGGGATTGGACCTCAAGGCCGCCCTGCACCACGCCCGGACCGTCGGTGGAGCCACCCTCCGGGCCATGACCTTCGCCCAGCGGGGAGCGCTGGTTAAGCGGCTTGGTGGCGTGATTCACGCCCATCGCGATGAGCTGATTGAGCTCAACCAGAAAAATAGCGGCAACACCCGCGGCGACGCCAAGTTCGATATCGACGGCGCCTCTGGAACCCTCAACTACTACGGCGGCCTCGGCGAGCGCATGGGCGACCGCACCTTCGTGCTCGATGGCGATCAAGAGCGATTCTCTAGGTCCAAGCGCTTCTTGGCCCAGCACGTCAGCGTGCCGCGTCGCGGTGTAGCCATCCACATCAACGCCTTCAATTTCCCGGCCTGGGGCTTGGGCGAAAAAGCCGCCGTCGCCTTGATCGCCGGCATGCCCGTGCTGTCCAAGCCGGCCACGGCCACGGCCTTGGTTACGGCGCGGATCTTCGAATTGTGGGCCGAGGAAGCTGAGCTTCCCCCCGGTGTGGTCGCGCTATTGTGCGGCTCTGCAGGCGATCTGCTCGATCACGTGGGCCCTCAAGACGTCATCGCCTTTACGGGCTCCGGCGATACCGGCCGAAAGATCAAGGGCCATCCGGCCGTGCTGCGCCACAACGTCAAGGTCAACATCGAGGCCGACTCGCTCAACGCCGCCGTCCTGGGCGCGGATGTCGAAGTGGGCTCCGACACCTTCGAGATGTTCGCCGCCGATGTGGTGCGTGACATGACGCAAAAGGCCGGCCAGAAGTGCACGGCTACCCGCCGCATCTTCCTGGCCAAGGACCGGGTTGACGAGGTGCTGGAGGTGCTCACCGATCGGCTCGACCAGGCGGTTGTGGGTGACCCCACCCAGCGGGTGACCACCGTCGGCCCCTTGGCCACTGCGGCCCAGAAGCGAGACATCTTGGCGGGTATCGACACCCTGTCCGCCCATGCCGAGCGGGTGTGGGGCGACCCCAGCGCCGCGCCCGACAATGGCTTCTACGTGGCCCCCGCCTTGTTCCGCACCGACAAGGGGGTGGACGCGCCCTTTGTGCACGAGCACGAGGTCTTCGGCCCCATCGCCACCGTGGTCACCTGGGATGGCAGCGCCGATGGCGTGGTCGAGCAAGTCGCGCTGGGTGGCGGCGGGCTGGTCTGTAGTTTGTATACAGACGACGCTGACTTTGGCGGGTCTGTCGTCCTCGGTTTGGCCCCGTGGCATGGTCGGATCTACTGGGGATCGCGGAAGGTCGCAGACCAGGGCTCGGGCCCCGGCACGGTCATGCCCGGCTTGGTCCACGGCGGGCCTGGAAAGGCCGGTGGTGGCGAAGAGCTGGGCGGCTCTCGCGGTCTCGCGTTCTACTGGCAGCGGTGCGCTGTGCAAGG
>JBGCER010000663.1:0-11113 GCA_045106515.1 Myxococcota bacterium | reverse complement strand
CCGGTCCACGGTGGGATCAGCGTCGTCCACCAATCCATCGCAGTTATTGTCAATGCCGTCGCAGACCTCTATGGCACCGGGAAAGAGCTCTGGGTCGGTGTCGTCGCAGTCGTCTGCCGCCACCGCAGCTCCGGTCAGATCGCCGCAGCTCGGCACGGTATTGGCCGGGTCTCCCGCGCCGTCCGAGTCGGCGTCTACGTACCAGTCCCGATCGGGGTTCCGAGTGGGGTCCGTGTCGTCACAATCGGTGTTGACGGCCACGTAGCCCAAGGGCCGCTGGCAGCCTTCGAGCACGATATCGGCGCTGCCGTGCCCATCGCCATCTTCATCGAGGTACCACACCGCGCCGGGCCGCTGCGAAGGATCGGTGTCATCGCAGTCCGTGGCATCCGCCACGGTGCCACCGGGGGCCTCGCACTGCAGGACCGGGTCGAAGGGGCTACCGAAGCCGTCCCCGTCCGCATCGCTATGCCAAGCGGTGGGAGTGCACGGCGTCTGTCGGTCGTCGGTGGAGCCCACACACCCGGCCAGGGCCACCCCTACCACCACCGCCAAAGGCGAGGTCCAACGCCTCATGACAGGGCCGCCTGGATAGGCTCCGCCCGAAGGTCTGCAGGGTCTCCCTCTACGCCCAAGGTCGCAAAAAGCGTCGCGGCCATGTTCTCATTGTGGATGAAGGTGTCGCGGCTCGTGTCCACCTTGCCGGTGGCAAAATCAATAGGTTGGGCGCCGGTTTTGTAGTCACTGGACGCGCCTATGACCTGTCCGCCCCGAATGCCGGCTCCGAGCATGAGCGCGCTATTCGACAGGTGATGATCCCGTCCGCCCGAGGCATTGAGGGCCGGAGTGCGGGTAAACTCGCTCTGCACCACAATGGTCGTGTGGTCCATCCACGTGCTGCCATCGCCATACGGCGTCTCTTGGAGGTGTTCGATGAGTGCCGCGATGGCGTCGAAGCCCGCTCGCTGACGCGGCCCATGTTGCTGAGTCCAGTCATCACCCGAGTGGGAGTCCAAACCATTGGCGCCGCGCATGGTCACACACCGGGACACCCCATTGGTGAGCGCTTGTGCGGCGAGCAAGGCCGAAGGTCCGGCGATGCCGGTGACACCCGAGTCCACACCAAAACGCTCCCTGAGCCCGAGCATCTCTGCGCTGCCAAGTCGAAGGTTGAAGAGGTCAGCCAAGCCCTGGTCCACCAGGTCTCGCGCGTAGGTGCGATTGTCGAAAGACAGACGTTCAAAGTTGCTCTTGGTGCGCTCGTGCTCCGCCGCAAAGAAGCGATCGAGGGCGTCGCGCTCGGCGGCACCGGCCCCGCTTCGCCCCGGACGCAATGCGTCGTAGAGATCGTCGATGGACTGGGTGGAGAGGCCGCTCGCCCAAGCGGGATTCGCCACATTGAAGCTCTCGATGCCCACCGCGAGGTTCGGCACGGTCTCCTCTCGGCCCAAGATGCTCGCGAACCACGTGGCCAGCGAAGACCCGCGCACCGTCACACCCGCCGGCTTGCGACCGGTGTTGGCGTGCCGCTGGCCCACCTGGTGGGCCACCGAGTCCATGGCCACGCCGCGCATCACGCACAGCTTCTCCGCGTGCCGCTGAAGCCGTCCGATGTACGGCCCGAAGGTCATGCCATCCACGGCGGTGTCGATGAGGTAGCCGCTGGGCAAGTCCTCATCGACCAACGTCTCATACCCAGGTTCAATGCCGGTATCGCGCAATCGCTCCTGGGTGTACTCACCCGGATCTTTGGGGTCGAGGGAGAGGATGACATCCCAACCACCGAAGAAGTAAACGAACACGAAGTAGCGGTCGGGGTTGGCCACCACGATGTCACCGGCCGAGGCCAGCATCGGGTTTCCAACGGTCGCGCCCAGGGTCAGCAGACCGCCGAGCGAGGCGCCACCCACCAGAAAGTTCCGTCGGGAGAAGGACATGGTGGCTCCTAGTAGGCGTAGAAGTCGGGATGGGTAAACAGACCGATACACACGGTTCGCCAGGCCGCGGCCCGATCGTCGGTGCGCACGACCACCAGGTCGTACAGGTCCACATAGGCTTGCAGGTCGTCATCGTGGCCGGCCCCTTGTTGGCTGGGCTGGCCCACACCTTGGATGCGGCGTCGCAAGGCCGCGATGTCCGCACGAACCCGCACCGGGTCCGTCTCGTCCACGGAGCCTTGCGCGAAAAAGACCTCATTGGTTCCCGCTTCGGCCCGGCTCAGCCAGTCGGTGCAGGTGGCGTTGGCGGCGTCATCGATGAACTTCTGGAACAGGACGGACGGGGTCAGGTCTGCCTCGGTCCGCTCGATGTAGTCCGGAACGCCCAACGTATCCGTGTAGCGGTTCCACTCCGAATCTCGCACTCGACCGTCTCGGCTCCACACCACCCCACCGCTGACCCGCTCCATGGAATCGCGGACTTGGGCGATGGTCATGCGCTTACGAGCGCGAGAGGTGGTGTCGGCCTCGGGGTCTACGTCCACGTCGCCCAGGTCATCGTGTCCCACATCGGGCGCGACAGGGTCCACGGGGTCTGGGACCGCGGGCGTCTCCGGCGTGCCAAGGCACCCACCGAGCAGGAATAATGGAAGAAGTCGGAATGTCATCGGACCCTCCGGTACTGGTCGCTCTGCACGATGGCGCGAACCAGCGCTCGATATTGGTAGCCGCTATCTACAAAGGCCTGGGTCCAGGCCGCATGTTCAGCCTCGTCCACCGCGGTGTCGGGACCGAGCAGCCACTCAGCGGCATTGGTGGCGGCACACTGGGCGAGGGACCCATCTGCGACCGCTTCATCGACCCAACCTGCAGGTCCAATGTCCGGATGTTCGAGCTGGTCTCCTTCCAAAAAGGCGTAGGGACTCATCCATCCCAGGTAGGCGCGCTCGTCGGGGTGAGTCTCAGTCGACACGTAGTTGCGCCGGCACTCCAAACTGCACCGGGCTCCGGATATCGCACATTCTCGGCATTCATCATTGATTTTCGGATAGGAATCCGCATCGAGGAAGGCGCTGCCCGAGGGCTGCCACCGACCCCAGTACGCAGACCATCCTTCCAGCCGAACATGGCAGTCGCGGCAGCCGGTGCGCAACGTCAGATCCGGTGTCGGCGTGCCCTGCTCCAGACCGCCGATTCCGGTCTCAGCAGGGATGAACTGGCGACAGAGGAACCCGCCGTAGAAGCGATTCGCTCGGCCGCGATCGGTTTGGTGGCGCAGCAACCAACCCGCGGACGTCAGGATGCCCGAGTGCTCCGCGGTGCGCTCTGCCACCCGCCAATCATTGGGGTCCAAAGAATCGAAGGTGGGCAGCGAATCTAGCTCGATGGGGCTGCTGTAGTTCGCGTTTAGGGGCGCCAAGTGGCGGTAGAAATGCGCCAGCGGCCCGTTGACCATGGTGGCCTTGCTCGTGAGCAAACTCGCGTAGGGGGCGTCGGTGTTTATCAGGTGGCGCACTTGCTGGGACACGTCGGCGCTCAGACCGGCGACGATCTGGTTGCGAAGCGCACCGGTCACGCACCAGTTCAGCTCGGGTCCACACCCACACGCCGTGTCGGCGCGTGCCGCAGGACCATCGCACTCGTTTCCACGATTGCCGACAGCCACAGCTTGCGCGTCGAAGGCACAGACCTTGAGCACCGTGTCCGGCGCCCAATAGGGCCTCACCTCGACCCAGCCCTCATCCTTCACGCCGTCGACCGTGCGCCACTCGGTGACCTCTTCGCCAGCGGCGATGCCAGCAGGGTAATCCGAGCACGCCTCGCGTTCTCCCCGGATGCGCCGCGATAGTTGGGGTCGAAACCAGACGTCGCCCCGACGAGCCAATAGTTGGGTGTTGAGGAATCCTTGTAAGCGCAGCCGCGACCAAGTGATGGACTCGTGGTGCTGAACGACCTGCTCGGTGAACGCCGGGCTTTGCAAATAGGCATCGATGGTCTCGGGATCGAGCTCCCCCGATTGCTCGACGGCAGCGAGCTCGTCATCGGCGGGCACCACGCCACGAAGATCGAGAGAGATCGATCGCAAGAGGCGGTCGGCTGGGAGATCTTCAGCAGGTTCTGGCGCCCCAGCTGAGGCGCCCACCGCAAAGAGCAGCAGCGCTGTAGTGGTCCACTTTCTCATCGAAAGCCTCCCTGTCGCCACCCGCGAATGCGGGCGATTTCTTCGGTGGTAAGTTCATCTTCACCAGGTGGCATAGTACCTTCACTGGTCCGGCGGATGATGGCGTCAATATGCATTCGCCACTGGTCCGCGTCCCCAAGAACGGGAGACGTCGTCTCGGCGTGGCACGCGAAACAGTTGTCTTGGGCAATCTGCTCGATGTCCTCGTCCCACGACCCGTCGGGCAGGGTTCCGGTCGAAAACGGCAGCGTGCTGGTGTGAGTGCCATCGGGCCCCGAACGCACGATCCGGAGCTGATGCTCCCCAGGCAGGACTTGGTCCGGGTCGAGCACGACGCCAAAGGGGTTGGCCGAGATGAGCACGGGCTGGTCGTCGACCCATGCGGTCCAGCGCTCTTCCGCTTGAGGCAGCGTGGGCACCACGTCGATCTCGGTGCGGACCGGCACGTTCGCACCCGGACGCAGCCCCGAAAACGCGACGGGTCGCCCCAAACCCACTCGGGTGAGCTCGCCGTCGACCACAAGCAGGAGGCGCCCCGACTCATCGACGTCTTGCCAAGCTCCATCCGGCACATCGACCGCCAAAAACTCGCCGCCCTTGTACACGAGCGCTCCCGCCTCCGTGCGCACCCAGGTGGTGTCGCTCCACGGGCTGCCGGCCAGCTCCAACGCCGCAGAACCCACATCGAGCCATGCCCACTGGCCCAACCCGTTGCGCAACCGGAGGTCGTCTTGGTCATCGATGGCCAGCAGGGTGCTGTCTCGGCTGACCACTAGCTGGCGAACCGGGATTCCAGCCAAGCCGTCGATGGATGGAAAACCCTCTTGCAAGGCATCGATTCCAACGATGTCTGGCAAGGCCAGCCAGAGGCTACCATCGGGGCCGGCAGCGGCGCCGACCAATGGCCGATCCCCAATTTGTACCTCGGTCGCACGGCCATCCCGCACCCCGACCACCCGGCCCGCCCCAGCCAACCACAGCCCAAACGGGGTGGTGCTGACCGACTCCACGGGCATGGGAATCACATCGTTCAGGGGAGATTCGACCGCCACCCCCTCCCGAACCACGTACAGAGAGCCGTCCAGCGCCAGCAGGGTCTGCCCGCCATCGAGCACCGCGCCATCCGCCGCACCACCGGCGCCGAGGGCGATGGGGTCCGCGACCGACGCGTCATCGACCAGCCAAAGAGCGTTTTCATCGAGCACAAGGCGCCGCGTGCCATCCACTGCCCGGGCGAAGCTCGCGGAGCCCAACACCTCTAGGCTCACGGACTGAGACGCCAGCGCCGTCACGATCGTCGGAGTCGGCAGCACCGCAGGCTCGGGATCTGGGGCCGTACCGCTCACGCAGGACGCCAGAGCGACCAGTCCTATCGTGCGAGGTGGGCCACAAAACATCACCGGGCCTCCGCCAACACCATCAGTGTATCCCCGATGTTGGGTCGAGTGGGCCTCCACCTGTGCCAAGGGCTAAAAAGTGTGGCAAAACGGGCGCGAAAGCGAATCAATCCTCACCCCCTTGAAAGGCTTGTGTCAGGGAAAAGCCAGCCGATCCGGCGCGACGGGAGGGGCACCCCAGCCACGCGTTGCAGCGCGCCCGGTCACTTGGCGAGCTCCGCCTCGATCACGGCCTTCATCGACTCCACATCCAGCGTTCCTCGTAGGTATGCGACCCGACCGTCTCTTCCGATAATGATCTCCCTGGGGTACGGCGCGAAGGCGTCGGGATCGGTGAAGTCGTAGTCATCGTAGAGCGTGGCGTCGTAGTCCACGAGCACGGTCATGGTCAGACCCAGGCCCTCAACGTATTGGCGGAGATCGTCTGGATTCTCTGTCCCGATGATCGAAGACGAGATGGCAAAGGCAGCGACCTCACCGGACGACGCATAGGGCTGAAACACATCTTGGTCGAGCTGGGGCAACTCCCCAACACATGCGGGTCACAAGCTAGAGAAGATGGTGATCATCACCACCTGACCGCGGGTGCTGCTCAGGCTGTGGAACCCTCCGTCGAGATCCGCCACAGTGAAGTCTGGAGCGAGGTCGCCCACCGATAGACCCACGGGGTTGACCCGAACCGGGAACGCGTAGCTCGACTCATCGACATCGCTATTGGCGATGTCGCAAGTGGCCTCGAACGATGAGCCCTGACCGGCCTCGACGACCAGATCCACACCTCCGTATTCTCCAGGCAGCAAGCGCAATTCCTCGAAATTCGGCACCACGCGCGCATCATCGCAACTCACGCCGGTGACATCCAGAGGCAGGTTGCCCTGATTTTGAATGAGCAGCCGAGTCGAGACCTGGCCCTCTCCATGGACGACCACTTGGGAGTCGGCGCTGATCTCGCCACTGCGGGCCTCGCGGTCGACCCGGTAGGTTCGCAGATCGTCCCAGTCCCCAACCAGCAGCAAGTCCCCTTCTAAAGCCACCGATGTGGCGCTGCTCGTGGCGTCTTCAATCGCGATTAGCACGGGTTCAGCCGGGGTGGACACGTCATAGAGCCGCGTGGTTTGCCACACCGCCACGGCCAGCAGGCCATCGCTGCTATCGAGTCGGGTCGCCACCCCACCGCTGGGGAGGGTGGCCACGATTTGCGGCGCGGTGGGGTCAGACACGTCCACCCCCTCAAGAATCCCACCCGCTGCCACCCAGACGATTCCGTCCATCACGGTCAAGTCTTGGGCTGCGCTGCGAAGCGCCACAACCCCGACCTCCACCGGCTCCGCGGGGTCAGCCGCGTCCAAAATCACCAGACCGCGCTCCCGATCTCCAACAAAAACCAGGTCCCCTTCGGTCGCCACTGCAAAGGCGTTCGGGCAGGCCTCCGTCACCCGCGACACCTCGCGTAGATCCTCTTGGCGCGCGAAGATCACACCATCCGTCAGCGCGGCGATGGCCACGTGATCGCCCACCAAGATCGCCCGCTCCGAGGCCTCGGCGTCGTCTCGGCGCCGTGCGACTCGGGACAGCTCGAAGTCCTCCCCTCGCTCGGTGAGCAATACCCCGGCTTCACGGCCGCTAAACATCACTCGTGCTCCGGAGTGATCGACGCCGTAGAGCTGACGCCCCACAGAGGTGCCCTGCAAGGATGGCGCGGCCGGGTCGGATACATCAAACGACAGCCCCCCCTTGAAGGCGGCGGCCCACGCGGTCTGCCCATCGGTGGTCAGGTCCATCAGGTGTACGACCCGGGCACCGGGAGCCACACCGAGCGGAGCGATGGCGTCGCCCGCCTCGATGCCCGCATAGGGATCGATCGGTTCATCGGTCGGCCCCGAATCCAGGGGCAGCGCGCCACCCCCGCACGACATCAACATCAACACCGTGAGAGAGCGCATTCGACCTCCAAGGCAACCAAAAACGTGCACAGTTCGCACATATTGTGTCGCCCTCAAAAAGGGTCCTGCATCACCGGACCGCGATGCAACTTGGCGAAGGCCACCCTTGACGATCCGCTCGTCGAGAGCCACCATTGAGGCGTAAGAAGTACGAAGTTCCAATGTCGAGGTCGCAATGGGTGGGGTACGACAGTTCGTGTGGCTCGGAATGCTCGGGTGTTTGCCTACGGTGTACGAGCCGCCAGAGCCGCCGGTCCCCGGGGCCATGGGCCTTGTTCCATCGATCGCCGGGCAGGGCGTCACCCTGGAGTTCACGCTCACCAGCCAGACTCCGGTCTTTGCCGACGGCAACACGACGCTGTCGTTTGGACAGGGCGTCGAAGTCCAAGACCTGCGTGTAGAAGACCCCCAGACCGTGGTGAGTCAGGTTTGGGTCGATGACACGGCGGAGCTCGGGTTCCGAGATGTCTCGGTCGCAGTCGCAGGCTGGGACCGGACGCTGCAAGACGCCGTTCTGATCACCGCAGAGTCGCTCTCGGTCACACCGGCCTCGGCCCGCCCTGGCCAGGTGATCGACGTGGTGCTCCGCGGCAAGAGCACCTCGTGGAACGAAACGTCCTGGGCTCACTTTGGCGAGGGAACTCGCGTCCTCTCCATGGACCAAGTCCAGTCGAACTTCGCCGTCGCGACCGTGGCCGTCGAGCCCAGTGCCACCCTGGGACTCCGCGACGTCTCGGTCGACGACATCACGCTCTACGGCGGGTTCGACATCAACCGCGAAGGCGTGGTGGCCGAGTTCGATCCCCAAGAGGTGCCCCAGGGAGCCATCGTCGACTTCACGATATCTGCCGATGGCATCGAGTGGTCCGAAGACCTCGACCTCGAAATTTGGGATGACGGCGCACGCAATGAACACGTTTTGGTCAGGAAACCCCCGTTCGTGAAGTCCAATATCGTCTACGGGCAAGTGCAGGCCTCAAACGCCGCGGGGTTGGGCACGAGAGACGTGGTGATCCGCAATGGCGGGCAGCGCCTCTACATCACCGATGCGTTTGAGGTCACCGAAACCGTGCCCAACCTAAAAAGCGTGGTGCTCACGGTGTCGTGGGACGTTCACAGCGAGGCCAACTCTCGGGGTGAGGTCGTCGCCGATGGCCAAGCGATCGCCACGTTCTTCCTTCCCCTCAATCCCCCATGCGACACTGCGCCGCCCCCAACCCCAGCGGCCGGTGGATTCGACCTGGTGGAGCTTCAGCCCGATTTCGACACAGGGGATCGTCCGGGTTGCCCCACGGCCAAGACCTTCGATGCCGGGCCCGAGGTGTGGCTGAAGGGCGACGAGTCTGTGGTCCGACTGACGCGCGAAATCGTCAGTGGTAAGGGGTATACCCGGTACGTCTCCTCGGACACCGCCCCAGAGGACTACCCCTTCAACCAGACATTCGACCTGATCACAGACGGCGCGGGCCAGATCCCACAGATGACGCTGCCTGGCATCCTGCAGACCGTCCCCGCCGACGTGGTGCTGCTCAACGACACGGACCTATGGCACTCCCGCTTCGTGCCCCTGACGGTCCGATGGCGCCCCGCCTTGTCCTACCCCAACGCCGAGTTCTTGCTGACGCTCAAGGGTCGACTGCTCAAGACGGGTCAAGAAGCCACGCTCACGGGCCGCCCCTGGGATGACGGCGAGTTCGACGTGCCTACCACGGCGCTGACCCAATTCGACGTGGGGCCCGCCGAAGTCCGCCTGCTCTCCACGGTGGAGGGCCCGGAGTTCAGCCTGCCCTTCACCAACGCCCGCCAGCCGCGCGCCGACTCCACCGTGTCCATGAGCCAGCAGGTAGACCTGGAGTAAATCGGCGCCGCCATGGAGCCGCCGGCTCAATCCTGAACATCCCGCATGAGCAGCATCGCGCCTACCTTTGGCGTGTTGGCGCCCGCAAACCCCACGGTGCCCTCGAAGCTCGCCGGGTTCACAAAGGTGCCAAACACCCAATCCCACACGGGCAGGTCGCCGAAGTTCACCACACGTCCCCCCTCTACGTGATGCAGCGCGTGCATCTCGGGCCTGGGGACCCACCAGCCCAACCACCGAGGCGTGTGGACATTCCAGTGTTGAAACAGGCTTAATAGGCCGATGATCGAGGCCACTCCCGAGGCGCTCGTAGGATCGAGGCCCAGGAGCGCGGTCGCCACCAACGCGCCAACACTGGACTTCACCGCCACCTCAAACGGATGGCTAAAAAAGGCGCCTGGGATGTCCACACGGGCGGGGGCGTGATGCAGCTGGTGCGTGGCGAGCCACAACGCGTTGACCGTGTGCACCGACCGATGCCATCCATAGGTGAGGCCCGTGGTGAGCAGGATGGCGGCTGGAACGCCGAGCCAAGGCGCGGCAGAACCCCAAACGCCAATGGGAACCCCCAGAGAGTGCCAAAGGTGAGGAATCACGCTTCCCACCCCAGCGGTGAGCACGAAGAAGGCCACCCCGAGCCACGGCCAACGGGAAACTCGGGGGTAGTCTCGCGCCGGAAACCGGCTCTCAACCGCCCACATCACGCCGAACGCGAGGGGCACAGAGAGGGTGATCATGAGGTCGAACATGGGGCATTCTCCATTAGGGCATTTGTGCGTCCATGTGCACATATTGAGACTCAAAAAAGGGGATGGAACCTGGACTCCATCAGGGGCAGCACACCGGAACAAGGTGCGCCATCAGCTGCTGGATGGTGTTGAGCTGCGCTTGAATGGCCGGCCCATCCAGCTGGTAGAAGGTGTGACGCCCTTCACTCTCAGCGCGTACAATGCCGGATCGAGCCAGGTTTTGCAGGTGGCGAGCCACGACCGACCGGTCTTGTGGCAAATGGGAGGCGATGGTGCCCACGTCGCTTCGGCCATGGAGCACTAAGACCCTGATGATCTCGACCCTGGCGGGCTCAGCGAAGGACTTGAGGAAGTCTCCGTCCATCATCGACAGACAGTCTGCAGCCGCTTGTTCTCTTGAAGTCATGGTCCCTAATATGTGCATCACCATGCACATGTCAAGGGTTGGCGTTCGCGATCGACTCAGCTCGTGTCCTCGCTCGCCATCCCATCAACCGTGTTCCTCCTCCGCGAAAGCCCACTCTGAACCGCGGCGACGCCCATCCAACCCACACAGATGGCGAGGCCGCCCACCTCCCGCACGACCTCTTCTGCGAACAGGCCCTGACTCGCGTCACCCATCGGGTTCGAAGCGCCATCCCACCCCAGCCACAGGAACAGGCCTCCAACGATGCAGAGGAGCGCCCACGTCACGAATACGGCTGGGTGCAACCGGCGGAAGCCCGCCGCGACGCTGAGGGCCGCGGTGGTGCCATAGACGAGCACCCACATGGCCGGGTCGGGATCATTGAGCTGAAACCACGCAAATAGCGTGAAGAGAGCTCCGGCGAGCACGGAGATGACCGTCCACATTCGACGTCCTGCCTGGGATCCGAATCGCAGCGCCTCCGGATCCCACCGAACGCCGCCACTAGCCCCCATCCCTCACGACCGCTCCGCACGAACCACAGGGAGGTCGGAGCGAGCCGGGTTCTCGACGAGCGAGGGCCTGCCGGCGTGTCGAGACACGTCAAAGGCCCGAGCGAAGGAGAGGGACCGGCGCAGCCC
>JBGCER010000662.1:0-3874 GCA_045106515.1 Myxococcota bacterium | reverse complement strand
CTCGCCGAAAATGATTCGATGGAGCTTGGTTTTACGGGTAGTCAGCTCTTCGTTCGCTTCCAGGGAGATGTGGGATTTGGATGCCCGGTAGGCATCTACCCGTTGGACGGGGAGCGGTGCGCCAATGACGTGGTGAGCCATGGCTGTGCTCGCCTGCGGACCTGGGATGACGCAGGCCGGTTGGTCGACCAGGCCTTCACCGTGTCTGGGGCGGTGGTCGTCGAAGAGGCGGGCATTGGACGCTGCCGCTACAGCGTCGAAGCGGTGCTGCCCGGTGGCCACGTGATCGACGGAACGGCGGTGGTGGACGACCTCGACTGGTTCGACGACAGCAGCGTCTGTGAGTGAAGCGGCACGGGAGCGGGCGTTGACGGGGGTGGGTACACCCGTGGGCTCGCTCTCATTTGTTTGACTAAGATCAACTATTGATTATCCATGGTCCATGAGGAGGGCCCATGGACCCGAATATGCTGCGTGGTTTTCGTGCGGACAGTCGAACGATGGTGAGAGAGCTGGGTTTTCTCCGTGATGAGTGGGCGCCCGCTGGCATCGCGCATGCCCAGGTGCATCTGCTTCTGGAGCTTTCGGAGCGCGGCGTCATGAGGCCATCGGAGCTGGCGGAGCGGCTCCTGTCTGACCCTGCCGTCATTAGCCGGGGTCTAAAGGCTCTTTCGGGCAAGGGATTGGTGGAGGCTCGCCCGGACCCGGCGGACGGGCGTCAGCGCCAGGTCATGCTGACCGGTGCAGGTCGGGCGGTGGTGCAGGGGGTTCATGCAGACGCGGACTCCCAAGTGCGCCACGCGCTTCAAGTGCTGGGTGAGGCGGACCAAGACGTGGTGTTGCGCGGCATGCACGCGTACGCCAAGGCGCTTCACCGCAGCCGTATTCACCGGGACTTCCGCATCCGGGAGATCCGACCGAGTGACGATCCGTTTGTGACCTCGATCATCCGGGCTGTCATGCCCGCCTTTGGCGCCTCTGGATCCGGCTTCGCCCTCCATGACGCCGAAGTCGAGGCCATGTGCTCGGCCTACGCAGCGCCACGGTGTGGTTACTGGGTGGTGCTCCGAGGCGACACGGTCTTGGGCGGGGCGGGCTATGCGCCGCTCGTCGACGGGCCTCCCGGCGTCTGCGAGCTTCGAAAGATGTATTTCATGCCCGAGATACGGGGGCTTGGCCTGGGGGCGCGCCTATTGCGCACGGTGTTGACCAGCGCTCGGGCCGAAGGGTTTCAGTCTTGCTACCTCGAGACCCTCGAGCGCATGACTCAGGCCCGCCGGCTGTACGAGGACTTTGGGTTTGTGCAGTCGCAAGCACCACTGGGCAACACTGGCCATCACGGCTGCGACGCCTGGTACACCCTAGATCTCACCACCCCATCGACCCCGGCGTCCCTTTGAACGGCCCGACCACGTGAGAGGTGATCCACCCTCCGTAGAACCCACCGGGCTGCGGCGTGACCCGCTCACCATCGACGCGGCACTCGTGCATCTCGGCGGCGTAGACCGCCACGAACCCCGGCTTCATTCCCGACCCCGGCGTGGGTTTCGGGTAGGTCCAGGCAGCCCCGTGGGCGGTGGCAGAGCCGATGACGATGT
This sequence comes from Myxococcota bacterium, assembly GCA_045106515.1. Classification (GTDB taxonomy): domain Bacteria; phylum Myxococcota_A; class UBA796; order UBA796; genus REDI01. The sequence goes on along the minus strand of JBGCER010000662.1, from coordinate 2,276 downwards.
TGAGATAGGTGGCTTGGCCCTTCCATTCACAGAAGCTCTTTCGACCCGGCACGGGCTGCAAGCTGCCGTCGATGAAGTCCTCTATCGGTAGGTAGTACGTGGGGGGATGGCTGGTTTCGAGGACCCGCAGCCCCCGGCGCGTGTCGGCGATCCACCGGCCGGCAAAGCGGATCTGGAGCCGACGAGACGTGGCCTCGATTCGCGGGGGCCTCGGGTAGTCCCACACTGATTCTTGGCCCGGACCTGCGGGAAGCGGACGAGGTCGCTGGAAAATCGCCATGCACATCTCCTAGGGGTCGGGCACCAACCGGGCGCGGATTTGCTGAAGGTAAACCGGCGCTTCAGAGACGGTGAGCAGGGGTGGCTGCATGGCAGCCAGGGATACACTTCCCAAGTAGGCGGCGTAGGCGAGGCGAGCCCAGCCCAGCGGATCTGTCACGCCGATCTCGCAGTAGACGTCGTGCAGGTAGGCGAGGCGGGCCGCGCTCACCTGGGCGTAGACCGGCGCCACGATCGGGTGATTCGCGGCGGCGGCAGCCATCAGACCGGCCTCGGCACGAAGGTAGGCCAGGTCATCCAGCGACGCGCCCAACAGCGCAGAAAGCTTCTGACGGGGATCGGTGTGGGTCTTCATGGCGTCGATCACGTCGAGGGTGCCGCGGCTACGCCACAGCTGCATCGCGGCCTCGAACAGCGCGTCTCGATTCTTAAAGTGGTGATAGAAGCTGCCTTTTGTGACACCGAGGGTTCGAGCCAGGGGCTCGACCCGAACCGCAGATGTGCCGCCCTCGCCCAAGGCGAGCAGGGCCGCCACGCACCAATCATCCCGAGTCACCAGCGCCATGTTGCCTCACTCCATACGGCACAGTATGTTTAAGGCGCACCATACGCTACCGTATGGTTGGAGGTTTCATGCGCCCCATTCGAGTCGGCCACCTGTTGATCGCCATTGGCGTCATTCACACCGCGTTCGGTCCCGTCGTCGGCGCGCCCTACCTCATGGAGATTCTCCAAGACGGGGTGTTCAACACGGTTCCGGACGATGCTCCGTGGCGAATGGCCATCGTCTGGTTCGAGCTCTTCGGGGTGGTTGTCGCCCTCATGGGCGCGGCCTGGGCGTGGGCCGAGCGTCATGTCGGGGCGCTGCCCATCGGCATGGCCATGGGGTTGGCGGCTTTGGGGGTCATCGGCGTCGTGCTCATGCCGATCAGCGGGTTCTGGCTGATCCTCGGGGTTGCGGGGCTCGCGGGGTGGCGGGCGCGGCGTGCCCATCGTCTCATTCCGAGCGGCTAAGCTCGGCCTGTAGGCGCTCAGGGGTAAGCACGTCTCCCGCGTCCATGGCTCCGCGGACGATCTCCAGCGTGCGGGCATCCTGCTGCCGTCGCTCTGGACTGCGTCGCTTCAACCCACCCAAGGCCAGGCTCATCCGTTGGTTGGTGGACAAGGCCTCTTGATGGCGCGCTAAAAAGGCCCAATACAAGGGCGTGACCGGGCAGGTCTTCTTGGGGTGGAAGGCGCATGAACCGCAGTAGTCCCCCATCTTGTTGAGGTAGTTCGCCCCCGACACATACGGCTTGGTGGTCATGACCGGGCCGGTCCCAAAGGTGCCCATCGACAGCACATTGGGCTCGACGACCCAGTCGAAGGCGTCGACGAAGGCGACCCAGAACCAGTCGGTGAGTTCCCTTGGCGAGATATCGAGCAGGGTCGCCAGATTGGACAACACCATGAGCCGCGGGATGTGGTGCGTCCAGCCGTGCTCCCAGACCTCGGCGACCACCGTGTCCAGGCAGGCGAGGCCCGATGGCGCGTCCCACCACGCGGCTGGCAGCGGGTGAGCGGCGCCCAGAACCGAAGGAGCCGCACCAGCGTCCGGCGTTGAGGCGGTGGCCACCCCGTCCAGGGTGCGGAAGCCGTCGGTGGCGGTGTGCACGTGCCGAACGAATTCGCGCCATCCCAAAATCTGGCGGATAAAGCCCTCTTTACAGTTCATGGGCAGTTCGGCGTGCTCCGCATCTTTGATGACGGTGGACGCCAGAACGCGGTGCAGGTTCAGCAGGGGCGCGAGCTGGGTGTGGAAGAGGCTGCGGTGGGCCTTGGACATGGCATCTTCGTAAGGACCAAACTGGGGAAGTGCGTACTCAAGCGCCCATCGCCAGACCGCTGCGGCGTCCGCTGAGGTCGCGGGGAGGTTGCCCAGGTTGAGCGCGCCAGGGTGATCCGAGAAGTGCTCTTGGATGATCTGCCCGACTTCTTGGGTGATGGCGTCGGGCTCG
>JBGCER010000661.1:0-9228 GCA_045106515.1 Myxococcota bacterium | reverse complement strand
CTTGCACTTACAGGGTGTCACCGTACAACGCGGTCGACGCTCGGTGCTCCAGAATCTGAACCTCGCTGTAGAGCCAGGGCAAAGCATTGGAATCATCGGCGGCAATGGCAGCGGCAAGAGCACGCTGCTCCGCGCCATCGTCGGCCTCTGCAGGTGTACATCGGGCTCGATCACCGTGGCCGGCCACCCTGCAAGTGCCGGGAGGCACCAGATCGGATGGCTCTCAGATCGTCCGGTTTTTCCCTCGATCACCGTTGGCGAAGTGGTGCGGATCCATCAGAGGATCGTGCACGCCACACCTCAAGCATGTTCCGCACGACTGAGCCGGCTCGGGCTCAGCGACACCACCCGCGACCGAGCCGATCAGCTGTCGTCGGGTCAAACGCGCCGGCTCGCCTTCGCCCTCGCCACGGTGCACGCCCCACCGGTCCTGTTGCTCGACGAGCCCTTCACCGCCTTGGACGAGCGCGGCCGGGAGCAGATGCTGGAGCAGATCCAGGAGGCGGTGGCCGGTGGGGCGGCCGTGCTGTGTGCGGCCCCGAGCCGGGCCGACCTAGACCCGATGTGCGAGGCCCTCTATACGCTGGATGGCGGCACCCTGGAGTCCCATTCATGAGCGGCCTCTTCGCCATCGCCTGGGGCCGACTGCGTCGACCTGGCCTTGCCGTTGTCGGTGTTGCCTGCATCACATTCGCCCTCCTGGCCATGCTTGCCATCCCGCTCACGGCCTCCCTGGGATTGACGGCCGCAGCGCGCACGGTCGCTGACCTCGCAGGCCTCGGGCTCCGAATCACCCTGGGTATAACCGCCCTATTCCTAGGTAGCGCCTCAATCGGTCCCCCCGTTCGGGCCGGCCACCCTGAGATCTGGTTCGCTCACGGGCTCCGCAGGGGCCACTGGTTGGCCGGCCAGACGCTCGCCGCGGCGATCACCCTCCTGGGCCTGCTCATGACCCTCACCCTGACGTGGTGGGCGATCTCAGCGACACAGAGTGTGGAATTACCCTTCTCAACCGCCTCTTTTTTGGGAATGTGTATAGTCGAGTGCGCCGTCGTCTACAGCCTGTCGACGCTGTGCGGCTGCCTCGCCCGAGGCGCCGCAGGGCCCGCCCTTGCCGTGGTTTGGCTTGGGGCGGCCACCCTGTGCAACGCGACCGCTGGCTTGGGCCTCGACGGGCCGCTGGCGTGGACCACAACGGGGCTAGCCTGTCTCGTTCCGACCCTGGCCGGCCTTGACCTGCAACAGGTGTTGCTCCACGGAGCACCGGCCTCTGCATTGGCGATCTCCGCCCTACATGGCTCACTCTGGGTGGTGGGAACCCACCTGGCTGTAGCGTTTTGGCTGACCCAGAGTGACCGAGCATGACGGTGAGCGCCCCCGTCCCCGGTTACCCGGACCTCGTGCAGCACACTCCCCGATTGAGAGCGTAATGGAGACCTGGATCCTTTGGATGTACGCCGCATTTGCCGTACTCTTTGGGCTGGTGTTTGGCAGTTTCGCCAATGTGCTTGTGGCACGACTTCCTCGGGACGCCTCGCTGCTCACCCCGTCGCACTGCCCTCGCTGTGGCCACCACGTACGGTGGATCGATCTCGTCCCCGTCCTTTCATGGGTTTGGCTGAGGGGCCGGTGTCGAGACTGCAGCAGCCCCATCGCCCCCACCTACCCCCTCGTGGAGGCGCTCGGCGGCCTTTTGGGCTTCTTGCTCTTTCAGAGGTTCTTCCAGAGCTTTGATGACCTCAACGCAGCGAACGTGGTCGCGTTTGTGATGTTCGGCGCCTTTACCGTGGCGCTGATCGTGGCGTTCCTCGTCGACCTTCGGCATCAGATTATCCCAGAGCCGACCTCCACCTTCATGATCCCGGTGGGCGTTGCCGGAACGATCGCGCTCTCCTTGCTTCAGTTCGATGGATTCCCGAACGTGTCATGGGAACAGTCCGTGCTCGGCGCCCTCGTTGGTGGTGCGGGATTAGCCGCAATTGCCTTCGCTTATCGAGCCATCCGAGGCGAGGTTGGTCTGGGGTTCGGCGACGCCAAGCTGCTCGCGATGATCGGCAGTTTCCTGGGCGCGCTGCCGGGCGTGTGGGTCGTGATGATCTTTGCCAGCATCCTTGGCGTCATCACGCACCTATTGGTGCTTCTGATTCGAAAACGCTCGGGATACGTACCTTTTGGCCCGAGCATGGCCATCGTGGCAATCGCCTACTTACTCTACGGCGACACCTTCGTGCCCCTGCTGCTGCCGACCATCGCCGAGATGACCGGCATCACCCCGCCATAGGATCTGCGTCTTTGCTGGCGTAGCGGCGCCAGTCGCCATCCTCCAAGCGTTCATGTGGGTAGTACGCCGACTTGTAAGATAGGCTAGGGCAGTCACGCACCCAGAGGCCCAGGTAGTGGTACGTGAGATTCAGGCGGCGGCACAGCGCGACCTCTTGCAGCACGCTGAATACGCCAGGAGAGAGCTTGGAGATCGCCGCGTCGGGGGAGAAGTAGAAGTAGACCGAGCTCGTGGAGGTCTGCCCCGCGTCCACCAAGCCCACGCCGATGAGCTCGCCGTCCAGGTGGTAGGTCATTTCCACGGTCGGCATACAACTATGAAGGAGCCACCCTACATATCCATGAGCATCCATGGGCTCGCCATCGGCCTCGGAGAGTCCCCGCTCAAACTTGTGCCGGTTGAACAAAGCGAGTTTCTCATCCGTGCAGCTCGGGCGACCCGTCTTCACCACAAGCCGGTTCCCCAGCGCCTCCCACTTCCGCCACACGCGCCGCTGGGACTTGGAGGGTTGAAAGGCGTCGACCACGACCCGGATCCCCTTGCACTCTTGGCATGTGGGACAGGCGGTTCGATACAGATTGAAGCCCACCCGTCGCTCTGCTCGCGCCAAGCGCACGTCTGTCTGCTCGGGTGTGAGCCGCCGTCGTTGCCGGTACAGCGGCATCCGCGCGACCCGGCCCGGTAGGTATGGACACGACTGGAGTCCATCGTAGACGAGCTGCTCATCACTCAACGCCGACCCCACACGTCCAACCCGACATCGGCTTGGAGAGCCATGCCTGTATTGGCTTGGAGCCCCACAAGCCCCCGCCTGTCGCAAGGGGCGGCCGGTGGTGCTGGGGTTGGCCCCGGAGTGGGAACGCGAGTGGCCCCCTGACAACAACCACCGGTCCACCGACCGCCCGAGCGACTCATCCCATAGAAGGTGCCTCGATCCTTCGTGTTGAAGAAGGCACATGGGACATGACAGGTGCGTTGGGCAACGCGAACACCGCAGCGACAAGCAGAAGAGCGGGCACCGGCTGTTCGACCCGCCGGGCCCACGCCCGGAGTCCCTCCCAGGCGCGGCGAGGATCCGTTCCACGAGCCCGTTGACCAGCGGTCCACTCCACCAGCACCGGTCCGATGGCGTCGCCACGCTGGCGCAGGAGCCGAACGGCACGCTCAGCCCCGGCCACGTCCCCGCCGATCAGACAGAGCATGGCTCTCAAGGCGATAGTGCTGTGGTCGGGGGTCCACTGCACAGGAGAGCTCGTCGCCATGATTTGAGCCACCCAGCCCCGAACGCGTCTGGATTGGCTGGGCCGCGCCTGACCGAGCACCACCGCCGCCGCCGCGACAGACGCCCGCAGCGGCGCGTGCGTCTGCTCGACCATGGCCCACCTCACCTCGTCGGCGACACGATCCATCGAGTCGAGAAGCCGTACATGGCTCGGAGAGACCCGCCCGTGATCGAGCAGGTCTTGCGCCAAGGCCTCTCCGGCAGCGGCGAAGAGCAGCGGGCTGGCCGTCTGGGATAGGGCTGCAGCGATCGCGTCCGGTTGGGTATCGGGCATCATGACCTCTTCAGAGTCTCTGACTCTGTCCTTGTTCAAAGGTGCCCACCGCTCACGTCTTCGGATGTCTCGTCCCGTCCTCAGGCCCCCACTCCTGTTGCGGGATACCGTCGGTGCGTGTCTTTAAGCGCCACCGTGCACGAGTCCTTTGCTCCCATCGATCCTGTCGAGTGGGACGATCTCGTCGGGGATCGCTCCCCCTTCTTGGAGCACGCGTGGTTGAACGGTCTTCACACCACAAATTGCGCAGCCGAGTCGACCGGCTGGAGCCCTAGGCCCATCACAATCCACCGAGGCGCGGACTTGGTTGGAGCCGTTCCCGCGTGGATTGTGACGCATGATCGCGGACAATTCGTCTACCAGGGCCACTGGGCCCGAGCCGCCGAAGACGCGGGCCTCACCACATTTCCCAAGGTGCTCGTCGGTGTGCCATTCACACCCGTGACCGGCTCCCGGCTGCTGATTCACCCCTCAGAGACTTCAGACGAAGTCGCCAGCGCATCCTTTAGGGCGCTGGCCAGCGCCGCCAAGGGCACGCAGGGGGTGCACGTCTGCTTTCCCGATCCCTCCGAGCTGCCCCGTTGGACCCAAGGGCGCATGTTTCAGCGGGGACAGTTCCAATATCAATGGGCTAACCATGGATATCAGTCGTTCGATGACTTCTTGCACCGCTTTCGCTCCAGGCGGAGAAAGGACATTCGGCGAGAGCGGAGGTCCTTGGCAGACCTCCAGATCGACGTCATCGAAGGCCCCGACGCGCCCATCTTGAACGACATAAGCCGGGCATACACCAACACCGTAGAGCGGTACGGCGGAGAAGATCGCTTCCTCACTCCCGCGTTCTTCGAGCACCTCGCCGAGTCCTACCGCCACCGCCTCGTGGCCATTGTCGCGCGGCGAGGCGGTGAGTTCATCGGCGGCTCCCTGAACGTCCTAAAGGCGGGCCGCCTCTACGGTCGCTACTGGGGCCAGCTCGGTGATGTGCGATTCCTTCACTTCGAGCTGTGCTACTACCGCGCCATCGAGTTCTGCATCGAACGAGGTATTTCAGCCTTCGAACCCGGTCACGGGGGCGAGCATAAGTTCGCCAGGGGGTTCGAGCCGGTTCGAACCTACTCGGCCCACGCCCTGTTCCACCGCGGCATGCACACCACGTTCGAGCGCGCAGCCAAGCGCGAAGCGGATTGGATGAACGATCGGCTCAAAACACTCGCCGAAACAAGCCCACTAAAGTCGATTATAGGCGACTAGCTGACTCGCTAGTTCGCGCCGCTAGTCGTCACATTTGCCCTGGAACTCGATGGTCACCTTGCCATCCTTGGGATCGGCATCGCCCGGGTCCACGCGGCCGCTGATCTTCTTGTAGACCTGCGTGACCTCAATCTTGCCAAGCACGATGCCATCGTCTTCCGGGGGCGCTTCGTTCCAGGCGAAGATCTGGCCCGTGCCCTTGCCAAAGACCTTGACCTCATTGGCTGCATCGTCGGCGACGGTGCCGAAGGCGGGACTCCCGCTGGTGTTGGCAAAGTCGACTTGGGCATTGGCTTCGAGGTCGCCCACTGGGAAGGCCCCAACTTCGCCCAAAGTCAGGTTGATCAACAGGTATTGATCCCGGCCATTGCTGAGCGCCAACCGGGCCGCGGTGCCCGGCTCCTTCACTGAGCAGTCGAACTGGTGCAGCGCCGCAAACTCGTCGATGTAGAACTTGAAGTCCTCGCGAGCGATGGTGCCGCAGACTCGGGCGCACACCTCGGAGCCGCCTTCGCACTTGAAGCGGCCCTGGTCGTCGCAACCCAGCGGGTCGGTGTCCGTGTCCGTATCGGTGTCCGTGTCCGTGTCCGTGTCCGTGTCCGTATCCGTATCGGTATCGGTGTCGGTGTCGGTGTCCGTGTCCGTGTCCGTATCGGTGTCGGTGTCGGTGTCCGTGTCGCTGACATCGGTATCGGTCTCTCCACCGTCGGTGCAGGCACCGGACAACGCGAGAATGAACACCATAGACGTGGCAAGATGCCGCATTTCGCCTCCTATCTCTGGCCCGCCGGACCCGAGGTTGCTCGGCAGGATACCCCAAGCGATGCAAAACCGCGCGCCACCGTGTCGGCTTTGCACGAACTAAACGACGGGCCCCACACGTCGGGGAAACTAGGGCGTGGTGCCGCCGGTCGGGTGCCGGCCATCTCCGCGTTTTGCGGCCGCTTCTGAGAGCTCCTTTGCCGTGGCGGGGGTGGGGCTGCTCTGCATCACCTCCCCGATCCAGTCTTCGATAGTCCGCAGGGTAAGGCGACCCTCTCGGGTCTTTGGCCGCGTCACCCAGTAGTCCAATACCGCTTGCCGGCGCGCGGCCGGCGTGGCCAGGGTCGGCCCCACCGCCAGCGGCTGCCCCGACAACCACAGCGCATCGAGACGTTCGGGCAGCACCGCAAGGGTCTGTTGAAGGGCGGTCTCCGACAGCACTCTCCGGTATTGGCGAACTTCAGGCTCCACTTGATAGAGCAGCCGTTCGCGCATCTTGTCGAGCTTTCGCGTGCCTGTGGGACCCTGCAGTCCGCCCTGGGTGGACACACCCGCGTCATCACGACGTCGGCCATTGAGCGCTTCAAGGCCATCGGTTGGGGTGTTCGCGACTTCGCGCACGGGCGAGAACGAGACCCAGCGTCGGCGAAAGGTCACCAAACCCACTGGGCTAAAGCGCGCCGAGCCCATCCATCCCGATGGCCCGCTCATCACCACACTGCCATCGGCCAAGCGCCGACGCACGGTCCATCCTTGCTCCTTGAACGTGCGCAAGACCGCAGAATGGGCCGCGCCGGTCGCGGCGGTGCCCCACACGACGACCTCATCATCATCTCCCTGGCCGTCGGCATTCTCGGGTTCCGGTTCGAGTGGCACCTCAGACCAGTCCTCGGGTGGGCCCGCAAGGGCCGTGCCAAACAGCGTCATCACCAGTAGCCAGTGCCTCATCCTGCCCCCTGTTCCATCACCCAAGCCGCGACCCTGCCTCTGAATGACTCATCCCACGGCACCGCTTGAAAGGAGTCCGGGTCGATGTGCACCACAACGCGATGACCGCTGGCGTAGTCGACGTCTTCGTCGATGGGCATGACCCGAAAGCCGAAGGTGAGAGAAGTACGGCCAAGACGCTGAATCCACACTCGGACTCGCACGTCGCCCGTGCCTTTGACCGGCCGGTCGTACTGGATGTGGTTGGCCCGCACCAAGTGCATCGCCTCGGCCTGTTCTTGGAGTTGGCCAAAGCCCATCTCCTGCCACAGCGAGCCAAGCGTTCGCTCAAAAAGCAGCAAATACCGGGCATTGTGGAGGATCTGATATGGGTCGAGATCGTCGAAGTAGACGCCCATCACCCGCTCATGGAACCGGCCCATTGCACCTCCATACGAAGGAGTAACAGCGCGATCAGGTGACGGGCCCACCAGGATGTGTCGACTGCCGTATTGGTGAAGTAGGCGCCGTAGCGGCTCGCCTGCGCTCTTCGAGCTCTCCTTCAAGCCAGGCCAGGTCCTCCGCGGGAAGTCCGTGTCCAACTTCGATGACGGCGCGCCCAAACTCATCGCGCTCCACCGTATCTGGAGCCAAAACAGGGTCCAGGGTCAGCCGAAGGAGCGAGCCATGAGCGCCCAGCTCTTCGATGCGGGACCACAACAGCCCCTCCCAGGGCAGCTCCACGGGCTTGACCGCGTGGCTTCCTGAGAGGGTCAAGCCGCGGTGGTCCACCGTAAGCCGTCTTGGAACGGTGTTGAGGCCCAAGACACTCAAGACCACGGCGGCGATGACCAAGAGCCAGCCCGCGCCGATCTCGACGAGCCCCAACAGAGGCAAGATCTCCATTCTGACTTCGACGGTCTGGGTAAAGAACACGGCCAGGGCCACCGCCGGCGCCACGGCCACCACGCCAACAAGGGCGATCATCGCTGAGCGATAGGTGGCTTCGTTGACCCCGCGCGGCACCGCATCCACGACGCGGTCCAAGATGTCATCATCATCGCGGTTCCGGAACGTCGGCGCCGTGACCGCATCGGCGGGCGGGCTCAGGCTGTGCTCGGGGCGTTCGCCGACCTGCATGATCCACGACTGCACAGTTCGAACCACCCAAATTTGAGTCTCGCCCGGACAGTCCAGCAGCTCGTCCACCAGGTGGATCCGCACATGGCCATCCCCATCTGGCCAACCCAGGCTGAGTCGGAGGTGGGGGCCGCCGTGGTCATCATAGAGCACCGAGGCGCCGATCACGCCGGTCCAATCCACCGATAGATCTGGGCGTTCGTCTCGATGCAACGCCAGCCCTTCCCCGGTGATGCTCAGGATGGTGACCGGCCGACCCGGCATCCACCGCCGGGCCATGGTGACCAAAGACACCACACCCGCGATCCCAAAGAGCAACGCAGCACCTTGGCAGAGGGCCACGATCGCCCACCCCTCCGCCGCAGGCTCACCGCCCACTAAACCGCGTACAACATCGGGCATCAGCGGAATCCACAACAGCGCCATCAGCCCAAACACGGACAAAGCCGCGTAGGCGTACTCCACACCCCGAGGACCACGCCAGGCCGACCGGCAGAGCACTGCGCGGTATCGACCCGCATCGCGGGACACTCCGGGGGGAAGGGCTGGAGTCGTGGGCACGCTGTGGACCTCCAAACAGGTGTTGCATTTAGCCCTTCCTAAAATGGATGCGCGGGCGCCCGTGCCCAATCACCCACACAATGGGCCCGGCGTTGAGGTCCAGACAGGCATGAGATACGCGGTCCGCCTACGTTTCGGAGGTCTCTTGCGCCTGAATGTCATGGCGATCACCCTACTCTTCGCGTGCCAGCCAGAACCCGACCCACCGCCCGTTCCAGGCGCCATGGATGTGGGCACCGAAACCCTCGTTCAGGTCGAAGGCCACCCTGTAACCAGGAAAATGCTGGACGTGTCTCTCTCGCACGGTCCTGAAGCCCAACGACAGCGCATCAAAGATGACATCGAAGAGCAGAAAAACCTGCTTGAAACGCTGGCTTACGCAGAGCTCCTCTACCACAAGGCCATCGATGCCAAGCTCCACGAGGATCCCGACGTGCTCGACGCGATGGCCGTGGCCCAACGCGAGATCATGGCCAACATCATGATCGAGAAGCTGGCCGCAGACCGCATCACGGCTGCCGAGGTGCAAGCCCGGTACGATGCTCTCGGGTCCCGACTCAATCGGCCCAACGTTCGGATTCACCACATTCTGGTCGAGCGGGAAGACAAGGCCAAGGCGCTCGTCGAGCAGCTCCAGGCCGGTACGCTGGACTTCTTGGACGCGGCCAAGCGGCACTCCATCGACTCCGGCGTCGCCGAACATGGAGGCGACTTGGGTTGGACCATCCGGCCCCCCATTCGCGAGCTCCA
>JBGCER010000660.1:0-6101 GCA_045106515.1 Myxococcota bacterium | reverse complement strand
CGACTTCACCGAGCTCGTCGTTGTAGGCCGCTTCGATGTCCGGCGTCATGCCGTACCGACGGCGTGCCGCGGCCACCATGGCGCTCTCCAGAATCTCGATGACCGCATCGCGGGGAATGTTCTTTTCCCGAGTGATCGCGTCGACGAGGCGCTCAAGGTCACTGGTGATCATGTGTCAGCTCCTGGGGATGCGCTGGCCTGGGCACCGATCGCCTCGAATTCTTCGAGGGTCAGGTCCAGGTGGGCGCGCTCGATGGTGTCAACGTGGAAAGAGTGTTCTTCGCCGTCCGCTTCGATGACCACGTCGTCGTCGCGGGTGCCGATGATGCGACCGGTGAATCGGCGCCGAGGGGCGCCGGACTCAAGCCGGATGCGAACATTGAGACCGGCAAAGCGGTCATAATCGGAGAGGCGCTGAATGGGGCGCTCGATGCCAGGGCTGCTCACCTCTAGGGTGTAGGAGCCCGTCACCGGGTCCGCCGCGTCGAGCAGGGGCTCGATGTTGCGGCTGACGATGGTGCAGCTGCGCGCTGTGATGCCGGTCTGCCCGTCTTTGCCCGTGACCGTGGACGGTCGATCGATGGACACCCGAAGCACGGGCCGGCCCGCCGTTCCCGTCCACTCGATCGCCACGAGATCGTACTCGAGCCGCTCTACAGCGGGCCCGATCAGAGCGCGAACGGTGTTGCTTAGGGTCAGTGGGTCCATGATTCTCAGGCATAAAAAAGGGGAAGCAGGCCCAATGGGCCGCTCCCCGATTGGCGGGTATGCGGATCGGCGCCGCAGCATTAGCGCCCGAGCGTGAGCCCGGCAACCTAGGTGCCGCGACGAAAGACGCGCCCTAGCGCAGCGCCTTGATCTTCTCGGCGGCCTCTTTGGCGGCGTCGGTCTTCGAATACAGGCGCTGCACGTCTTCGTAGAAGAGCTTGGCCCCATCCACGTTGCCCAAGGCTTCGAAGGCCTCGCCCTGACGAAGCATGGCCCAACTCGCCCACTCGGTCCGGCCGTGTTTGTCCACGACCACCTGGTAGGAACGGGCCGCCTTCGTCCAGTTTCCGGCGTTAGACCAGGTCTCTCCGATGCGGTACAAGACCTCGGGGATGAGGCTGGAGCCCTCGTGGGCCGCCAGCGTCTGCTCCAACACCGTGCGGGCCGTGCCCTGACGACCGGCCTTCATCTCTTCGATGGCCCGATCGAGCTTGCCCTGAGCGGTGGGCGGAAGCTCCAAAGCGGGCTCCGTTCCTCCACCTTCGGTGCCCGCTCCACTTCCGACAGGGTCGGTGCCAACCGCAGGACGTGGGGGCGGGTTGAGGCCCAGCGCCTTTTCAACCTGCGCCAGCCGGGCCTCGTCGTAGAGCTGCCGCGCTTCTTGTTGCTCGATGAAGGCGTCGAACTGCTGGCGCAGATCTTCAAGGGCGAAACGCTGGGTCTCGAGCTCGCCGCGAAGGCTGCGGACCGACGTGCTGGCTTGATCGAGGGACTGGAGCAGGTCGCCCTTGTCCTGGCCGATCACCCGGAGACTCGCCTGCACCTGGTCGAGCTTCTTTTCGCTCTCGTTCAGAGAGCTCTCCAGCACCGCCTGGCGCGTGCCCATCACGCTCACCTGCGACGCAGTCGCGGCCTGCACTTCCTTGACCTGCTTGGGCACGCAGGCCGCCAAGGCCAACACGCACAACAGACTGCGCATCACTCCTCCACCAACAAGACGACGCGGCGGTTGGTCGCCCACGCCGCTTCATCATGACCGCGATCCTCGGGGCGTTCCTCGCCAAAAGACACGGTACGAAGACGACTCACAGGAACACCACTGGTGACCAAGTAGCGGTGCACCGCGTCGGCTCTGCGCTGACCCAGGGCCAGGTTGTAGTCGGTCGTGCCGCGCTCATCGGAGTGGCCCTCCAGCCGGATCAGTCCGCGCTGGTTCTGGTAGCACGGCACGAGGGGATCGATGGCTCCGCGTGCTTGGGATGTAAGTCCGTCTTCGTTGTAGCCAAAACGCACCGTCAGCTCCGAGCATTCCGCGCCAGCGCCGGCGGTGGACTCCTGCACCGTCAGCGCGCGACGCAAGGTCACGGACTCGCCATCGGGGTTGGTGACCGTCAGGTCGTAGAAGCCGGCGGGCAGCGGAGGCACATCCACGGACAGCCGGGACTCACTGGTCAAAGATACGTTCGAACCGTCATATGGGCCCACCGACACCGTGGCGCGATCCTGAAGGCCCGCCCCCAAGATCGTGGCGGAGAAGCCGGTCTGCGGCTCGATCTGGTCGGGGATGACCCGGCTGACCTGAAGCACCCGGCCCAACTGGACGCCGTCCATGTTGGAGTCGGTGTCATCGGTGGCGTCGGTGGTGCACTCCTTGCGGCAGCCACACTCCCGCTTGCATCCGCCCCGCGCACCCAGCATTGAGGGCACAAGCACGAGTCCGAGGGAGAGCAGGACCAAGGGTCGGGACCAAGTCTTAGCAGCGGTCATTAGGAGGCTCGCAGTCGTAGGGCGGTATTAAGTCGGGAGGCAGCGACGCGCGCTGGGCCCGAAAACACGGAGAGACTTTTCGGTGGAAAGACCGGGACCAAGCGGGGATGACGGAAAACGTCGGGGTGCCGGTTCGAGGGCGCCAAGGTGGACCTGGGCTCTCGCGTTGGTGTGTATCGGGTGGGCAGGGTGGTCCGCCACTATGCTGCACTGGAGTCCGTCCAGAACCGAAGCCGCCCACATCGTATGGATGGGCTGGGGGTGGGGTTTGTGCGCCCTTGCAGCCGCATGGACGGCCCGCCGCTCCAACCTTTCATGGAGCGCAGTCCTGTTGCTGGCCATCGCCATTCGGACGCCATTCATCGGCACCCCCGCCCTGCTGTCCGACGACCTGTTTCGCTATTTGTGGGAGGGCCAGATGCTGCTGGCGGGTCAGAACCCCTTCTTGGTCGCGCCCGCCGACGTCGTAGGCCTCGATCCGGTGCTTCAGCAGCAGGTGAACCACCCCGATGTTCCGTCGGTGTACCCGCCGTTGGCCCTGGCCTGGTTCGTGTTGTTAGCGGTCACGGGCGGCGCATCGTGGACGGCCCAACTCTGGGCCGCCATCGCCGATCTTGCCATCGTAGGCGCGCTGTGGAAGTGGGGCCGGGGTGGCTGGCCTACGCTGCTGTATGCGCTGCATCCACTGGCAGCGCTGGAGTCCGGCGTGGGTGCCCACATCGAAGCCCCCGCCGTCGCCTTGCTCGCCTGGGCCTGCGCCGCCCCACGCTGGGGGCCCTTCCTGGCCACACTCGGCTTCGGAACCAAGCTATTCCCTGCCGTAGTGCTGCCTACCCTCGCGTGGCGAGACGGTCTTCGGCCCACCCTCATCGGCGTGGTGGGCGGCGTCGCGGTGCTCATCTTGGCCGCCGTCCCGGTGTTGGCCGCTGGCCCGGAGCTGTTCAATGCCCTGGCCAACTATGCGCAGAACTGGTCCTTCAACGGCCTCATTTTCGTGCCGCTCACCTGGACCATCGGACCCGAATGGGCCCGTCCCACCGTCATCGGCCTCGCCGCGCTGGGCGGGGTGGCCGCCCTGCTCGCATGGTGGCGCAGCCCAGCGTCGCTCTGGTTGGCCATGGGTGCCGTCTTTGTCGCCTTCTCCCCTACCCTTCACCCTTGGTACGGCCTGTGGCTCTTGGTTCCAGGCCTGCTGTGTCGGCGATGGAGCCCAGCGGTCGTGGGGATCAGCCTTCTAGGCAGCTACGGCGTGCTCTCTGGGTACGACGCGGCCACCGGAGCTTGGTCTGAGCCCCCGTGGCTATGGGCCGTCACCTGGGCGCCGGCCTTGCTCGCCGTTGGGGTGGAAGCCGGCTTGGAGGCCCGAAAACGCTGGGCGGCTTCGACCGAGGTTTGAACGGAGATAATGCCGTATCCAAGCGCAAAGAGGGCCAGGAACGGCACCGCTCCAATCCATCCGGACAGCGCACCCCATACGGCCGTCCCCCCAAGCCAAACAGTCATCAGAAGCTCGATCACCACCACCGGATCGACCTTCGCCCGGTAGGAGCTCGTCGCCGCATCTCCGGCTTTGGGCGTACGAACGAAGACGCCGACCTCACCAAAGAGGCCTTCCCAAGCCGCGCGTGTCTGTGCGATGGCCAAGCCCACACCCAATCCCATGGCCATAGGCACCAAGAAGAGCCGCAGCGCCAAGTGGGGCCGCTGGGCCCGGATCGCCGCCAGCACATAGAAGGAGAAGATGGTGCAGGTGGCCGTGGCGAAGAGCGCCAGGTCCACCGCCCATGGAATCTGCAGAAGGTCGGCTTCGCGGGCCCATACGCCCACAGGAAGCAGCACGGACACCACGGCCACTAGCGGCCAGGCAAACACGCTGGTCAGGTGTAGTGTCGCTTCGACCTTCAATAAAAACTTTGCCTTGGACGCCCAGATTCGGCCCAGGCTCTTCTTTGCGGCCTGGACCATTCCCTTGCCCCAACGATGCTGCTGCGCCTTGAACGCCGCCATCGAGGAGGGCAATTCGGCAGGGGCCACCAGGTCATCGAGGAAGACGAAGCGCTCGCCAACGATCTGAGCGCGGTAGGACAAGTCTAGGTCCTCGGTGAGCGTGTCGTGCTCCCAACCACCGGCCTTTTCGATGGTGTCACGTCGCCAGATCCCCGCTGTTCCATTGAACTGGAGCCACCGGCGCCCGCGGTATCGGGCCACCTGCTCGACGTTGAAGTGGCCATCGAGCAGCATCGCTTGCAACAGCGTGTGCAGGTGCGCGGTGTCATTGAGGTGGTCCCACCGCGCCTGCACCATGCCCACGCCCTGCTCCAAATAGGGCACCGTGCGCTTCAAAAAGTCCGCCGGAGGCATGAAATCAGCATCGAAGATGGCGATTCGGTCCGCCTTGGCCCCTGCCAGCCCCTCAGCGAGGGCGCCGGACTTAAACCCGGTGCGATCGGTGCGATGCACCACGCTGGCGTCAATGCCCTGGGACCGGAGGCGATCACACGCGAGTTGAGCCAAGTCCGTCGTGTCATCGGTGGAGTCGTCCAGCACCTGGATCTCCAGGAGATCGGCCGGATAATCCAAGCGCCCTGTCACCTCGATGATCCGCTGTACGACGTTGCGTTCGTTGAACACAGGCAGCTGCACCGTCACCCGTGGCCACACGGTCGGCACAGGCGGAACGGGCTCCGGTGCGCTGCGCCACACCATGAGCTGCAGCCAGCCACGATGAAGCCCATGCACGCACAGAAGCGCGTGTAGTGCGATGTAAGCGACGACCAACGCAGTCGCTCCGTCCATGGTTCGCCTCCGCTGGGCCCGACTACACCAACCCTTGCCTCGATGCCACTTCGGCCGTACGGTGACAGTGTCAGGAGGTGCGGACCAGCCGGCTCGAACGGGCTCCCCCCATGCTGAATCCCTGGGATTCGTCCCTCGCCGTGGAGCGCACGCCCTTGTGAGAGGGAAGCCAGAAGCGGTGATATGAAGCCCCCCTCGTAAGAGGTGGGGACCCTTCTCGGCCCCGTCCATCTGACAGCCCTCCTCCTCACAAGGGAGGAGGGTTTTTCGCACCCCAACCCCAGGTTTCAGTAGCCTGGGAACCCACCGATGATGGGGACGTCGTACCTTACGACCCTGACTAGGAGCCGTATGCCCCGCCTCTGCGCCGATTGCTCATCGCTCGTTCCCAGCGTCCGCTGCCCGCATTGCGGCAGCCGACAGAGCGGTTCTCCCTCGTCCAAGCCGGGCCCGACCCGGTTGGTCGCGACCCTGATGGTGTTGGGCTTGTCGCTCGCGATGGACGGTCCAGAGGCGCCCGTCGTGGCGCTCTACGGCGTCATCGCCACCGAACCTGCGCGGCCGATCCCCGTGCGACCCGCCCAAGATCTGCTGGAGGACGCCGCCCAGCGCATCAAAGAGGGCGACCTAGATGGCGCCGAGATCCTCCTCTCTGAGGCGGAGCGTCAATCGGGAGAGGTGGCTGTGGAGGTGGCCTACCAGCGGGCGAACATCAAGGCCCTACGCCGCGAATACACACAAGCGCGCGCCGCCTACCAGGCCATTATCGACCGCTTCCCGGGCTCCATCCGCGAGCGAGACGCGCAATACCGCGTGGCGGAGCTGACTGG
>JBGCER010000659.1:0-16696 GCA_045106515.1 Myxococcota bacterium | reverse complement strand
CTGTCCTACCAGATGGTGCAGGTCCAGCGATTCCGCGAGCCGGTGGCCTTCCGGGGCGGGCCGCTCGGAGTCGATTCGCCACCCGTGGCTCGCCAGCCATTTACGCAGACGTTGAGGGTCATCGGGCGCATGGGCGATGAGGGTCGTCGGCGTGGGGCCTCGGGTCAGGATGCCCTCGATGGTCTTCGAGCCCATGCCAGCGATGATGGCCACGTCCACCGTCCGGAACGGAGCAAGCCCATCGGCGATCACCCAGGTGAGCCCCGCCGGCCCGGTTCGGTCTGCCGCCGACCCCCGACGGTGGGGCATCCGTTCTGTGGCGATGGCCCCGATGGAGTCCGCGACCATGCCGTGGTCGGCGCCCACGTCGATGACGTGCCGGCCCCGTGGCACGAGGCGGGCGATGAGGCGTCGGCGGGCGCGGCCCTTTTGGGTCATGAGTGGCGTTCCGAAGCTAGGAGCGTTGTTTTGAAGCGGCGTTCGCGCGGCGCGCTCGGGCCTTTGCGTCGTCGGGGGAGACCGCATCCGCAGCGTGACGGGCCGCCGCGATGAGGCCGGATATGGCAGAACCGACCTCGGTTGTGGCTTCGACCTCAGCCGAACGCAACAGCTGTTCTAGCTCGACGAGGCCCTGTTCGATCGCCGCGGCTTTGGCGGACAGGGGGTCCGGCTCTGGGCGGCTCGGATCGGCGTCCCATGTCCGTGCCAGCAGGTCCAGGTCGTCGTCGACTTCATCGAGCCCGGCTCGAACATCGATCTCCGCGGCCTCGGGCAGGTGTCCGGCGGCGATAGCGGCGCGGATCCGGAATAGTCTGGCTCGGGCGGCACCTACGAGCGGGTGGGCGGCCGCTTGTTCGCTGATGCCCTCGAGGACGCGGCGGTTGTCGATGGCGCGGTTGTAGTGGCTCTGGTTTGTCCACCACGAGGTGGCCATCCACCCCGCGACGCCAGTCAAGGCAGCGCCGAGGGCGACTCCCGCCAGGCCAACTCCGAGCGTGGCGATGGCGACCACGGCCCCAACCGCCATGAGGCCTACGCCGGTCGCACCCAGCCCTGTGGCGCCAAGAGGGGCGAGTAAGCTGGGTTTTTTGAGCGGCGTTGCGGGCAGGGCATGTCCATCGAGGGGCACCACCAGAGGCTGGCCTGCTTGCTCTGCGGCGCTCACCTGCGCCATGGGGAGGCCTAGCAAACCGGCGAGCTCACTGCGCTGGGACGGTGTGAGGCGCGCGTCAGCGGGCACCGCAGCGAGACTTGGCGACGCCGTGGTCCGGGCGGGGGACCCTCCGGTGGTGGTGTATTGGACCTCGGACCGGGCGGGACGCTTGGGAAGCGCGTCGGGGATCTGGGCGGTACTCCGCCCCGCCAGGCGGCGCAGGTCTGGCAGGGGCGACGCCAGATCGTGTAGCGCTGCCAGCGCCCCGCTGCGCTCTCCGGGGTTGGCAGACAGCAGAGTCATAATTGCGCGGTTGAGTTCGGCGGGCAGATCCGGCTGGGCAGCGGATGGCGGATTCGGCAACCCGCCGCGCTCCGGGTTGACGACCGGAGGGGCGCCCGTCGCGAGTTGGTAGAGCCAAACCCCAAGGTCGAAGAGCAGCGTCGCCGAGTCCGACGGTGCGCCCTTGGCCCACTCCGGGGCTCTCAACGGGTCCGCCTGGGGAGGAAGCGTGTGGGTCGACGGGACTAGAAATAGCGTGCCGCTTTCATCAAAACTAAGGTTTTCAGCCGAAAAGTGTTCGATAAGCCCCTTCGGGCTGTCCCGCAGCGCCGCGCCGAGTCGAGCGCCGATGGCCGCCACCACTGAGGCGGCTTCGGGCCCTTGGAGCGCGGCGGGCTCCACGGGGTCGAGGGCCGCTGCGGAGGCGAGGGAGAGGTCGCCGTCACCAGGCAACGCGCTCGGACGGAGCCACGCTGGGTGTTGCGCGGACGCGCTGCGCCACGCGTCCAGTAGGCTCGGCGGCGCAAGCCGCCATATTGACGCTCGCGTGCCATCACTGGCGTGACCCGAGCCCGTGGTCGCAGCCGCTGTAGGTGTGTCCAGCGGCGCTTCCAGCGTCCAAGGTCCGATGGTGTGGCCCGGTTTCATGGCTCGCCCGTACCCGCCTGAATGGGTCCTAACTACTGCGCTTGATGATCGGGCGCTTGATGACCACTCGGAACTGACCCAATCGCGGGTCTTGGGCGATCATGACGGTGCCGTTTCCATCTGCACGAACACCGAACTCGACCTCCATCGAGCAAACGGTGCCGTCGATGACCGGCGCCACGTCCGTCGCCAGGCGCATCGCCACCTTTTTCATGACGTCGATGCAGTTGTCGAGCGCGTCGTCGGGGATGAAGCTGTTTCGCTGGCCCCCCTTCGCAATCGCGCCGGATGCTTGGCCTTCGAACATGATCCGGGTCTCTTCATCGAAGTTCACTTCGTAGAACATCAGTCACCTCTGTTGTGGCTCATCGTACCGGTGGCGACGGCGGGGTCGGAACCATGGTAGATAAGCGGCCCGTTTGGAGGCGCAGTGGCCACGCAGATCACACTGGAAGCGATCATTACCTTTCTGCTCGAAACGCCCATGTTCCGCGATCTTGATGCCGCGGAGCTGTCGGAGATCGTGCATATCATGCAAGTGCAACGACTTCGCGAGGGTCAGACGGTGTTCCGAGAAGGGGACCGGGGCGACTCTTGGTACGTGCTGTACGAGGGCGCCGCCGAAGTTTTAAAGGACGCCGGAATCGAGACCCGCTCCATCGCCCAGCTGGGGCCACGAGCCTGCTTCGGCGAAATGGCCATCTTGGATGGCTCCGCCCGCTCGGCCACCGTTCGCGCGGGTACGGCGTGTACAGCGTTCCGTTTTCATAAGGATGCCTTCGACGCATTGCTTGAAAACGACAATTTGGCGGCGTACAAGCTGGTGTATCAAATGGCCAGGGTCCTGGCGTCTCGCCAGCGCGAGACGACGAGTCGGTTGGCAGACCTGCTGCACGTTCCTCGCGAGGGGGCCGTGGCCGATACGATCAAGCCCATCGTCGACCGCTCGATCGTCACCGAGTAGCTCGGATACCCGGCTGTTCGTTGCGGTTGTTTGCGCGTTGACTTGCGCACCACTGCGGCCTTCATTAGAAGCCGGGGGCTCGATGGCATTGCCGTCAGCGACCGGGGCCATAGCTCAGCTGGGAGAGCGCTTGAATGGCATTCAAGAGGTCGGGAGTTCGATCCTCCCTGGCTCCACCACCTACAACGCCGACCGATTTATTCGGTCGGCGTTGTTTCTTTGTGGGACTCGGTAATCGGCGGCTCTGGGTCCAGATCCGCCGAGCCCTCTGCGAGCTCGTCGATCTGAGTTTGCAGCGCGCGGATCCGCGACACGGCCTTTTGAATGGCCGGGTGGTCGATCTCATCGGCTTCGGAGAGGCGCGCGGCGGTCTTGCCCAGCCGCACCCAAAAAGCCTCTAGGTCTCGGCGAGCCTGCCGCAGCTCGATTTGTTGCCGGCCTGCGTCGAGTCCCTTCGAAATCTCGGTGCGACCCCTGCGTGCCAGACGCTGCACGAGGCCGACGACCGCACCAGTGAGGTCTTCGGAAGGGGAGTCGGCCAAGAGGCGCCAGGGGGCTGAGGGGCGGAGGCGTTGCCCGGAGCGGGGTTCGAACCCGCACTCCCTTACGGGAAGAAG
The DNA here is from genome assembly GCA_045106515.1 of Myxococcota bacterium. Classification (GTDB taxonomy): domain Bacteria; phylum Myxococcota_A; class UBA796; order UBA796; genus REDI01. The sequence continues at coordinate 13,032 of JBGCER010000659.1, read as the reverse complement.
ATTTTAAGTCTCCTGCGTCTGCCAGTTCCGCCATCCGGGCGACGGGGCACCGGTAACCTGCACAGGGCGTGGCAGGGCCTGTTCTTCACGCGGTAGCTACATCTGCCTTAGGTTTCGCGGATGTCTCGACCAGTGGACTTGGGGCCGTAGCGGGGTGGGGGCTTGCCTCTGAGCTTCAACGCCCGGGCGATCAAGCCTCGATATCCCCGATACGGGTCTAATAAGGCGAGCATTCGCGAGTCATCGCCTCGCGGTTCACCGGCGAAGTGCCACGAGACCCAGTTTGGTAGGTGCGCGTCGCCGACCGGGATGGCGTCCGGATCGCCGAGCGCAGAGCCGACGACGATCGCTGATGTCCAAGGGCCAATGCCGGGTAGGGCGCGCAGGTGCGCCTGGGCCGCGTCTGGGGCCTTACCCAGCGCTCGGTTGAGCGCGCCGGCCCGCGATGCGATCAGGCGCAGCAGGTCTGCACGTCGACGCTCGATGCCCAGGGGGTGGAAGTGGTGGTACGGCACACCCGCCAGCCGCTTCGGCTCCGGGAAGAGCCACAGGTTGGGGTGTGGGCCAGGGGGGGACTCGCCCCAGTCTCGTGCGAGCCGATACGCGGCGGCTTTGCTGTTCTTTCCTGTCACCTTCTGCCCGAGTGTGACGCTGAATAGGCGGTTTACGATCTCGTCGGTCCGGCCGACCCGCGTGCCCGGGACGCTGCGTTGCAGCACATCGATGATCGGATCGAGCTTCGGCACGTCCGCGAGGCAGGGTCCATCGAATCCAAGCCATTTAGGTGCAAAATCGAGGCTCTGTTCGCCGCCTGCGCCCCACGCATCCAAGACCAAGCAGTCGGCCTTGTGCTGAATGCGAAGGGTGGACACACCCTGTGGCCACCTGCGCGCGTGCCAAATCCCATCCGGCGCCACCTTGATCCAGGGTGTTGCACCCCACATATACGTGAGCCGAGCCGTGTTTCCCAAGTGGAGACCCGGTGGGGCTGGCAGCGTACGCCTCCAGTCGCCGGTCGCCCCATTCACTGCTTATAACGTAGAGAATGAAGCGGACAGGGCGTCGACAAGAAGCTTGACCTTCGCCGTCTGGTGGCGGTTGGGTGGGAAGACCAACCACGTCGCGGCGCTGGAGTCCATGGTGCTCCAATCCGCCAACACCCGTTCGATCTCACCGTTTGCGATCGCCGTCTCGATCATGAAGAGCGGCAAGCTGGCAACCCCGCAGCCGGCTTTTGCGGCCTCCAATAGAGCTTGTCCATTGTTCGAGAGCATCCTCTCCTTCATCCGGATCCGCGCGATGGCATTGGTCTGCAGGTGGCGCAGCGTCCACGTCGATGGGGTGTCGAGGATGCCGTAGTTGAGACCGTCATGACCGCGCAGATCATCGGGATGTTCAGGCCTGCCGCGTTCGGCTAGGTACGACGCGCTCGCCACGAGTCCAAGGTCAAGGGAGCTGACTCTCTTGGCGAGCAGCGAGCTGTCGGACAGCGCGCCGAGTCGGACGACCAGGTCGTAGCCGCCCTCAACAACGTCGACTCGGGCGTCTGTGAGCTCCAGCACCACGCGCAGTTCGGGATGCGTGGCCATGAACTGGGCGACCACAGGCGCGACGTGGCTGACGCCGAAGCTCACGGGGGCGGACACAGTGAGGGTTCCGACAGGGGCGTCTTGGAGCGCTGCTACCTCGTGTTCGGCCTCGTTCAGGCTGTCCAGCACTTCGGTACATCGCAGGGCGAAGGCCCGCCCTGCATCGGTCACGTGGACGGCCCGCGTTGTCCTCAGCAGAAGCTGCGCGCCGAGTCTGGTTTCGAGCGCGCGTACCTGTTTGCTGGCGTAAGACTTGGAGATCCCGAGTTCGCGGGCCGCGGTCGTGAAGCTCCCGGAACGCACGACGCGGACAAAGACCGCGATCTCGCCAAGTCGATTCATGACGAGACCAGCAGTGCCACCACCACTGTGAACGCGAGCAGCAGCCCGATCGCCAGCATGACGAAGGCGAAGATGGCGCCCACGATGGATGTGACGAGGAGCGCTGTTGGAGCGGTCTCGGACACGCCGTATTCCGCCGGATCCGCGCCCACAGACCGCGACAGGCTGAAGGCACGCCATGCGCCGGACAGCGCCATAATGCTGAACACGACCGAGATGAACGGGCCCAAATATGGGATGCAGAGCAGCAGGAAGCTCGTCAAGATCAGGGCAGGTACGCCGGCTACTGTCATCCACACGCCGCGCCGCAGGGACTTGAGTGAGTCTAGGTCTTCTTCACAGTTTAGGCAGACCCTGCCGCCGGAGGCGGCGGGGATCAACAGGTCTGCCGATGTCTCAGTGCCGCAGCGGGCACAGGGTTCCATGGTCATGTGTGAGCCTCGGCCTACTGCGACAACAGCGTGTCGGCCGTCCTAAACAGTGAGCGCTCAGCCCCGCTTCCTGTGGCCGCCCCTTGGATGACCATATCTCCATCCACCAAGACGAAGAAGGGGATTCCACCGGTGAACAGGCCGGTTGAGCCCAGACCGCCCAGCGCCTGTGAGGACCCTGCGCTGTCGATCACCGGGAAGGTCAGCTCATATTGCTGTGCCCACTGGCTGATGAAGTTGGGGTCTGAGAGGGTCCCGTTCTGGACGTTGTCGTCGATCATGGCGTGCACGATCAAGAAGCCCTTACCCTGGTTGACCCGGCTTCTGAACTCCCCTTCGGCGGCGGCAGCCGAGACGCGGCATGGACCGCACCATCCGGCGCTGAAGTCGATGAGCGTGACGTTGCCCCAGAACTGGTAGAGGTTGACCGAGTTGCCGTATTGATCGGTTCCGCTCAAGTCTTTGAACCGATCTCCCACGCGCCAACCCTCTGGGACGTCCGTCGTGGCATAGCTGTTTAGGTCCGGCCATTCCCCGGTCGTAGAGCGCTCGTAGGCCAACGGGTCCAGGGGATCTGTGCCCGAGTTGACTTCGTCGCCATCACTGAATCCGTCGGCGTCGGTGTCCTTCTTGTCGGGATCCGTCCCGATCTCCGCTTCTTCGCTGTCGAGCAGGCCATCGCCGTCGGAATCCCTGTCCCCGACATCGTCGGTGTCATCGGTGGAGTCCGTGGAGTCCGTGGAGTCCGTGGAGTCCGACGAATCGCTGGGGTCTGAGGGATCATCTGCCGAACCGTTGCACGCGAGTAGAAGAAGAAGGGGCGCCATGCGATACATCAGAACTCCGAGCCACGGGGCCCTCAGAGTGAGCCACATCTGCGCCGGGGTCAAGGCGTCGCTCTGTCAGACCTGCGTAGGGTGCGGGCCAAGAGCTCGGAATCCACCGCTCCAACGAAGAGCTGGTTCCGCGCTCCCGACGGGCTCACGACTAGCGTGACCGGAAGGACGTTGGGGAAGTCTGGAATCGATGCGGTGAGGTCCGTGGCGGTCTCGGCGGGCCGCAGGTGAGAGCGGTCGGCGAGTCCCTGGTCTTGGATCACTCGGTCGACCTTGGCTTCGGCAGCCCCTGGGTGATCGGTGTTCACATACCAGAGCTCGACGCTTGGGTGGGCCTCTGCGAAGGCTTCGAGCGCCGGCATCTCAGCGATGCACGGACCGCACCAAGTGGCCCACACGTTGTACACCCTCGGCCGCGCGGACGGCGCGGTCATGACCCGGGCTAGCTCTGCGGAGTCGATCCGAAATTGCCGGCCGCCGTCCGACAAGGCCTGCGCCTGGCTCTGGGGCACATGCTCCACGGAAGGGGCGGTTGGGGTCATCGCGCCGCTGCACCCTGCGAGCGCGGCACACACCAGCGGTTTCATTCTTCCTCCTCGTTGGGGTCGGTCCACCGGTGGAGCAGCGCCAGGTCGGCGAGAGGCAGGCCAGGTAGAGCGCCGGCCCCGCAGAGCAGAGCGCCGAAGCCGAACACCAACTCAGCCATCAGTTCGATGCACAAGACGTTGAACCAGTCGCGGCCCGTTCGCTGAAGTCCGAATTTTATGGCGTTGTACGGGCCCCGTTTTCCGACCGTTGCCTCGATGATGCTGTACGCGAACGCGGTTCGTGCGATCACGGTGAGAACGAGCAGCGCCGGGGCCGCTGATGCGACCAGCACGATGGCGCCCCAGTAGGAGCCTCTCGCGATGAGCCACCACGCGGGCAACACGGCTCCGCTCATGAGAGCGATGATCACGGCCCCTTCAACAGCCGCCGCTACCAGCCACACGATCACGAGAGAGGGCGTCTGGGCCACGACAGAAAAGTGGTGCCCTCGCTCTCTGGCACCGGCCGCGATCGCTAGACCTCGTAGTGGGGTGGCAAGGACGATTCGGGCCGCTGAGAGTGCACAAAAGAGCGCGACGAGCGACCATGGGCCCAGGGTATTCCATCCCGCTTGGACCCCTGTCATTACGCCTAGATGCAGCAATAGACTGGCTGCGGAAGGCAATAAGATCCCGATGGGGTCGCGCTGAATGAGGTTCCATCCACCAGCGGCGCTAGCGAATAGCGACTCAGCACCCATGGGCCCTCACCTTTCGAACCACAACCTACTTCACCCAGCTCATCAGGCGACATAAGCCTGTTGAGCTGGGTGACTTAGGAGCCACAAAACTACGCGAGAAGCTAGCTTCCGCGGACCGTGCGCGTTGCGCGACGAGCGGCGCGACGGAACGCCTTGCGGCGACGCTTCTCGGCCAGGCGCTGCTTGAGGCGACGCTTTTCACCGGGCTTCAGGTAGAAGCTGTTCTTCTTGATGTCCTTGCGGATGCCCTCACGCTCCACCTTGCGGCGGAAGCGACGCAGAGCCTTCTCGAAGGGCTCGTTTTCACGAACGGTTACCAGGATCAAGTGTGTCTCCTCGACTCGCAAAATCAGGTGGCGCCCCCACCCTAGACGGTTCGGGGGCGTTCGGCCGCCGGGCTATAGCCCCTCGGCGGTTGGGTCGCCACTCTTCGGTCGCGCGTTCGCAACCGTGCAGAGTCGGCGACCCAGTTGGGGTTCGGACCGGTGGGTCCTAGAACATGAGGCCCATGCTGCCGCCAGCATAGAACATGCCTTGGAATCCGCTTTCAACACGCATAACGAAGCGGTCTCCAAAATTGAATCGGAAGCCCAGGTTGATGTCGATCATCGGCAAGACTCGGAACCCAGGGAGCTTGCTCCCGTTGTCCGGATCACCGTCTTGCCATCGCTCGAAGGACAGCTTGGTGCCTTCGGGGCGCCAGAAGGGCAGGTCGCCGAACACGTAGCCGAAGAAGACGCCGCCTCCGACGAGCATGGACATTCCAAAATTGCCATTGGTGTCCATGGTCTTGACCATGTGGACTTCGTAGGCGTAGTCCGCGCCAATCGCGAGCATGCCCAGGTTGTCTGTCGGGGCGATGAAGTCGCCGTCATCGCGGAAGTCGTCGCTGTCGTCCCAGTAGCCTTCCTTCATCAGGCTATCGATGTACTGGACGTAGAAAATGCCGTTGCTGCCGCCATTTCCTTCTTCTTCGACCTTGTTCTTGATCACGAACTCGAGGCCGGCCGCATAGGCCTGAATGCCAGGGCGGGGCTCCGAGTAGACGTACCCAGCCACATCATCGTCCGCGAACCAGATGTCGATGAAGGCATCGGGAATCCAGAGGTAGCGACCACGGAATCCGAGCTCCATGTCCGAGTTCCGACCCGATGACCCCTCCTGAACTGGCAGGGCATCGCCGGTGGGCGCATCGTCTTGCAGCCGTGGAGTCATGTCGATCTCCACGTGGCGAGACTTTGCCGCGAAGGCATCGGACAGGTTGCGCGGCCCAGCTTGGGCTGGAGTGATGGCCACGAGGCTCGCGACGAGCGCTACAACGCAGCCAACGACGGCGGTTCCAACGTGGCGCCCGCGAGCAGTCTTCCCGAAGAGTGGGACCTGAGCGGGCGTAATGAATGGCATAGACGTCTCCTAGACAATGCTCAGATGCTGCCGTTGGACGTCGGCCCTGTCAACCGCGTAGTCGGCGGTCGCACGGGCCCGGGCGGGGTAGGTTGGCCTCGCACGGGAGCATACGATGGCCATGGGGTCGAACAAAGCAGGCGCCTTGCCGGCAAATCCGAAGCTTCAAGCTGCCCTTGATGGCGGCTGTCGGGTTGTGTACATCCACGGTGACACCTCACTGCTCATCGAGCGCGCCGTCCGCGACGTGGAGCAGTGGGGCGTAGAGCGATGCGGGCTGCCAGCCTTCAACCACGGGCGATGGCGCGCTAGCGATGATCGAGCAGCTGACGCCGTGGTGACCGCTCGCACGGTGCCGATGATGGCTGACCTTCGAGTGGTCGTCCTACGGGAGCTGGAGCAGGGGAAAGAAGCCCTGTGCGAAGCCGTCGTCGAGTACATGGCTTCGCCCAACCCCAGCACTTTGTTCATCGCGGTCGCCGGCACCTTCCCCCGCGCGAAGAAGGGATCGAAGTCGTGGGGACCTCGCTTGGTGAACGCCGCAAAGAAGTCTGGCTTTGTTGTGCCGGTCAAGGGCGCGAACATCGACCGCCGGGCCTTCGCGGTCCAGCATGCTGCTGAGCTCGGCGTGGATCTGGGCCGCCGCCAGGCCGAACTGCTGGTTGAGCTGGTGGGTGAGGATCTCGGCCGGCTGGCGCAGGAGCTGCAAAAGGTGGCGACCTACGTGGGCCCTGGCCAACCGGTGACCGGCGAGGCCTTGGTCCAGGTGTGTAGCGCCTTGGCTGAAGAAACAGTTTGGGAGCTTACTTCTGGGATTGCCCGTCGCGATGCCCAGCTGGCGTTGCGCGCCCTTCACCGCCTCATGGATGATGGCCAGGAGCCACACTATCTATTCGCGATGGTGTGCATGCAGCTCCGCAAGGTGTTGCGCGCCATGCAAATGTTTCGGGCGGGAGCGTCGGAGAAACAAGTCGCCGGCGCCGTGCGATTGCAATGGCGTGAGGTGGGCCCGCTCAAGGCTGCAGCTCGCCATGCCCCACCGCCGAACCAGGTGCTAGAGCGCCTCGCACAAGCCAACCGGGCCATGAACAGTAGCCCTGCAGGCCGTCACCGCGTGCTGGAGTCCCTGGTGATCGACCTGTGTGCCTAAGCAGAAAAATCCGAGCCCCCAGGGTGGGGGTTCGGACAGGCTGGGCTGCGGTCGAAGGCTGGCGTTGCACGAGAGATCTCGTGCAAGGCACCTAGCCCAGAGCGAGCTTCTTGACGGCCTTGTTGAGGCGGCTCACACGGCGAGCCGCTTGATTGCGGTGAATCACGCCCTTGGACGCGACGCGCTGGATGACGCTCGTTGCGGTGCGCAACTCGGTCTGAGCCAACTCGACATCGCCGGACTCGACAGCCGCGCGAAGCTTCTTGATCTGGTTCCGCATGCGGCTGCGGAAGTGACGGTTGCGCTCACGGCGCTTCTCGTTCTGCTTGAGACGCTTGATGGCATCTTTGTGGTGGGGCACAGTATTCTCCGAGGTTCCAAGCGGGCCGGGGATGCCCGGACCTGACGACCAGCGCGACTAACCCGGCACTGAGGCGTGTCAAGGAGACCACGGTCTCGTGGGGATCGGCGACGGGCGCACACCGACCGGTTAGCCCGGCACGACTCCCTTGGAGGTCGTGCTTTGGACCGTTCTTCCCGCATCCGAAACTTCGCGATCATCGCGCACATCGACCATGGTAAGTCGACTCTCGCTGATCGCATCTTGCAGGCTACCGGAGCCGTCGCAGATCGAGACATGAAGGCCCAGCTCTTGGACTCCATGGATTTGGAGCGGGAGAGGGGGATTACGATCAAGGCTCAGACAGCCTCGATGTCCTACACGGCTCAAGATGGGTTGGTCTACCAGCTCAATCTCATCGACACGCCAGGACACGTGGACTTCTCCTATGAAGTCAGCCGTTCGCTCTCCGCGTGTGAAGGGGCCTTGCTCATCGTCGATGCCGCCCAAGGCGTCGAAGCGCAGACCTTGGCCAACGTCTACTTGGCGCTCGATCAGGACCTCGAAATCGTGACGGTGGTCAATAAGATCGACCTGCCCAGCGCGGATCCTGACAATGTGATTCGACAGGTCGAAGATGGCATTGGCTTGGAGTGCAGCGGTGCGGTGTTCACGTCGGCCAAGACCGGTCTGGGTGTGCCCGAGCTTCTCGAAGCGATCGTGCACCAAATCCCGCCCCCCGTCGCGGACGAAAGCAAGCCATTGCGGGCGCTCATCATCGACTCTTGGTTTGACAAGTATGTGGGCGTCATCATCCTCTTGCGGGTGATGGACGGCGTCATCGAGAAGGGAAGCCGCATTAAGTTGATGGCGACTGGCGCCTTGTACGAGGCCCAAAAAGTCGGCGTATTCACTCCGGCGGCCTTCGAAAAACCAGCGCTTCGAGCGGGTGAAGTCGGCTTTATGGTTGGCTCGATCAAAGAACTTCGGGACGCCAAGGTCGGCGACACGGTGACGCTGGCCCATGACGGCGCGACGGAGGCGCTGCCTGGTTTCCAAGAGATCAAGCCGATGGTGTTCTCGGGGATCTACCCCGTAGACTCCAAGGACTACGAAAACCTAAAAGACGCTCTAGACAAGCTTCAATTGAACGATGCGGCCATCAGCAGCGAGCCGGAATCATCCGATGCGCTTGGCCTCGGCTACCGGGTTGGATTCTTGGGCTTGCTGCACATGGAGATCGTGCAGGAGCGTTTGGAGCGCGAGTACGACCTGGACCTCATCACCACGGCGCCGAGCGTGGTCTACCAGGTACATACCAAAGACGGCGAGATGCTCGAAATCCGCAGTCCATCCCAGCTTCCGCCCATTGGCGATCTGGCTCATATCGATGAACCGATCGCCCGAGTCACCATTCACGTTCCTGCTGAACACCTCGGCGCCGTGTTCAAGCTGTGCAACGATCGCCGCGGCGTCCAGGTCGACCTGCAGTACAGCAGCGAGGACCGGGCTGTGCTCGTCTACGACATGCCTTACGCCGAGGTCGTGTTCGACTTCTTCGACAAGCTCAAGTCGTCCACCAAGGGCTACGCCTCCATGGACTATGACGTGTCTCGCTGGCAGGCCGATGATCTTGTCCGCGTGGACATCCTCATCAATAGCGAAACCGTGGACGCGCTCTCGCTCATCTGTCACCGCGACGATGCCTACCATAAGGGCAACGCCATGGTGCGAGAGCTGAAGGAACATATCCCCCGGCAAATGTTCGATATCCCGATTCAGGCGTCGATCGGCACCCGGGTGATCGCGCGGTCGACGGTCAAGGCCTACCGAAAGAACGTCACGGCCAAGTGCTATGGCGGCGACATTAGCCGCAAGAGAAAGCTGCTTGAAAAGCAGAAAAAGGGCAAGAAGCGCATGAAGGCGGTCGGCAATGTCGAAGTGCCACAGGCTGCGTTCCTGGCGGTCCTCTCTGTAGACCGAAGCTGAACGGACAGATTCTGTCCGCCGATCGCGATAGGATGTGGGACGGAGAGCGGATGCGTCGCGGATTTACCATCGCCGTTTGGATCATGGTCGGTGTGGTCGCCACGGTGGCCCTTGGGGCCGGCGCTTGGGTCTACCCTTGGGTGCGTGATGATGCGCGCCTAGACTGGGTGGTTCGCACCGTCGCTCTGGACTGGCGCGACTTTGGCGATGACGCTGCCCAGACGCGGCTGCAGTACGAGTTGGACCACCAGGGAATCGGAATGCAGGTTGCGGATAGCGACTGCTCCATGGCCCGGCTCCCTGATGGTACGCGCCAAGTGGCTTGCCATTGGGCTGTTGCTCTGCATGTGCCAGTCGCGAACACCCGTGTGCCCTTGCACTTCGACTCAGTCGCCACCCTCGACGCCGACGGCGACCTGTTGTAGTTGTTAGAGCACGGTGCGTACACCTGTTAAAGTGCGCCGCCCCGTCATCTCCAGAAGGACGACATGCAGCAGAACCCCGTTACCCCCGAAGGCTATGAAGCCCTCGTCGCCGAGCTCCGTCACGCGTTGTCCCACGAGAGACTGGCGGTGGTGCGAGACATCGAAGAAGCACGCGCCCACGGGGATATTAGCGAGAACTCAGAGTATGAGGACGCCAAGGACCGTCAGGCCATGATCGAAGGCCGCATTCGGCAGCTTGAGCACTTGGTGAGCTCCGCGCAGATCATCGATGTGTCTAAGCTGCCCAAGAGCGACCGGGTCGTGTTTGGCACCACTGTCGTGCTCGAAAACTCTGAGTCTGGAGATGAGCGCACTTGGCGAATCGTCGGAGAGCGCGAGACGGATGTGTCCAACGGAAAGATCAGCTTTAAGGCGCCGGTCGCCAAGGCGATCATCGGGAAGCACGAAGGCGACGAAGTCGTCGTTGGCACACCGGGTGGTCCCCAGCGCTGGGAGATCATCGAGGTCCGTTACGAGTAGAGCGACCGGTGACCGCAACGCGGCCACGGAGGGTGCATGTCGGTGAGCTCGGAAGCGGAAGACACGGCCATAGACTTGCGAGCATTGGATGACGCGTTGTCTCCGCTGCGGCGGGTTGTTGCGTATTCACAGCGCGGACCGGTTCAGTATCTCGGGGTGATTGGCTCGCTCTGGCTGGACAAGGCTCGTGCGACGAACCCGCCTGAAGCTGCGGTGACGCTTCTCGATGAGATGGCCGAGGCCCTCTCCGGATACGATGACTCGGCCGATTCCGAAGATCGCCGGGATGTGCTTGCGTCCGCGCTGGCCCGAATCGACGCCCTCTTGGGACTGCCGCTGCGACCCCTGCGAAGAAAGAAGCGCCGCGGTTCTGGTGGTCGAGGAAAAGGAACTTCGGACCGTAGGGATACGAAATCCTCATCGCGAGGCTCCGGCAAGGGCAGGGGTCGTGGACGCGGTCGCGGTCGTGGCGGCGCCAGAAAAGATGATGCGGCAGAGTCTGCATTCGAGGCGGGCTCCAATCGTGAGTCTCGAAGCGAGCCTCGGAGTTCGAACACGGACAGGGGCGCGCTCAGGCTGGGCGACGATGCGTTCGCCGGTCCCATCGCTGGGCTCACTTTCCCGAGTGGGGAACATGGGGCTGTCGGCCGATGGCTCGGTGCGTTCGAAGCGGCCGGCCTGAACACGGTGGCGGACCTAGTGATGCTGGCGCCGGTTGGCGAGGACGTGGTGCAGCCGGTTTTGGGCGCAGGTCGCTTGACCGAAGCGGGGCGGGTTGCGGTGGGCGGCCGAGTTCGGTCCCGAAAGACGGTCGCCAGCGCCGATGGCACCGTGGAGACGGTCGTCAAGTTGCGTGGTGCGGGCGTGACGGTCGTGCGATGGAAGGGTGGGGCGCCTTCGTGGATGACGGCTCTGCTGGAACCGGAGCAGCGTGTGGTTCTGGTGGGACAGGCGGTCGAGGTAGATGAAGGCGTGTTCGAGCTACACGATGCTGAGCTCGGAACCGACGATGGAAAGCATGCTGTCCGCCTGGCCACCTATGGGGTGGACGGCGTGGATGATGCCGTGATTCGCGGCCTTGTTCGGCAGTCGATGGGCTCGATCCGACTCTTGCAGGAGCCGCTGGTCGGCGCCTTCGCTCAGTCGCCTCAACTTGCCGAAGCGATCGTTCAAGGCCATACAATGGGCAAGCGGGCTACCGCCGCTCGCTCCCGGCTCTCGTACGATGAGGCCTTGCTCGTACAGCTGGCCGCGTTCTGGGAGCGGTTCAATGGCGCGAGCGATCGGGGTCTCGCTCACACCCTGCTGCACGGCCTGTCGAGCCGGATGCTCAGGCGCGTGGATGTGGAGCTTTCGGACGAGCAACAAGCGGCGTTCGAGGAAGTGAAGCGAGACCTGCGTGCCTCCCGACCCATGCGGCGAGTGCTCACCGGCGAAGTCGGCGGCGGCAAAGGGCTTGTCGTTCTGCTCTCCACCGCTCTTGTGGCTGAAAACAAGCATCAAGTGCTGATTATTGCCCCTGACCAAGCGACGGCTGAGCAGCGTTACGCCTTCACCGAGCCCCTGCTCCGAGACCTTGGCCTGGTCTCTAGGCTCTACGTCGAGGATCCTAGCGGTGCCCAGCGGGATGCGATTCGGCGCGGCGAAGTGCACGTGCTGTTCGGGACCAGCGATCTGCTGAAGGCGGACATCGAGTATCGCCGCCTAGGCCTGGTGGTGGCCGGTGAGCGCGACCAGTTCGGCGGCATTCAGCCCCTCGTGGCTGCGCTGAAGTCGCCGGCGCCGGACGTGCTGATCGTCACGTCTACACCGGTGTCGTCTCCCGTACTCTTGGCGGCGTACCCCACCTATGACCACACCATCCTGCGAAACTTCCCAGGTCAGCCGGTGCCGGCGCATGTGGTGACGGCCGACGAGCGACAAAAGGCCTACTCGGCAGCCGCAGAGGCGGTGGAGCAGGGCCAACAAGCGGTGGTTGTGTTCCCCATGTCCCGCGGGGCTGATGTTCTCGATGTGCGAGAGGCGCTGCGAATCCTGAGCACGTTGGAACAAAGTGTGTTCCCGGGCAAACGGGTCAAGCTGTTTCATGGAGCGATGAGCCGAGAAGAGCGCTATCGCACGTACACCGACTTTCGTGACCACCGGATCGATGTGCTGATGGCCACAACACACTTCGAGGCGGGCCCGACCGTGCCCAAAGCCAGCGTCGTGATTATCGAGCAAGCCGACCGAATGCTCCTGTCTCGCCTACATCGGGTTCGGGGTCATTTATCGGTCGGTCGATACCCACCCACTTGTTGGCTGATCACGGGAGAAGAGCCAGATGAGGCTGGGTTGCAGCGCGTTCAGCGATTTGCGAAGAGCGCGGATGGTTTCTCGGTGAGTCTGCAAGAGCTCGACGCCCGGGGGCTCGACGACATGTTGGTGGGTGAGCCGGCTCCCTCGCCGAACGTGCGGTGGTTGGATCCACGCCAAGACCTGGACACCTTGGCCAAGGCGCGAGCCGACGCCCGCGCCATCCTCATCTCGGACTCGTCTCTCCGCAGGCCGAGCAATGTAGAGCTCGCACGGTACCTTCGGGCTCGGTGGGGCCCCATGGTCGGCGGGGATTGCCCCGTACAAGTGAGCGCGGCGTCTGGTAGCCGACGTCGCCGACGTCGGCGCAAGCGCTAGCCCCGATCCCTCACGACGCACTCCA
>JBGCER010000658.1:0-4770 GCA_045106515.1 Myxococcota bacterium | reverse complement strand
CAAGCTGGACGATTCACCTGGTGTTTGGCGACACGCCCGATCTGCTCGCCGCCCTCAAGCGCGGAGAGGTGGACGCGGTCGTGGGCTCCATGCGCTTGGTGGCGAGCGGACTCACCACCTTGCCCATCCACGACGAGCGCTACGCCTTTGTGGCCAGCCCGCAGCGGCTGGCTCAAGCGCCGCTTCGGGGCCCAGAGGATGCCGGGAACCACGTGCTGGTCGACATTAGCGCTGACCTACCGCTGTTCCGATACTGGCGAGATCAGGCCCCCGCTGAAGCCCAGTGGTCCTTCGGAAATGTGCGCTATCTGGGTACCATCGCCGCCATCCGCCGATGGGTGCTCGCAGGGCGGGGAGTGAGCGTTCTCCCTCGATATTTCGTGGCCGACGATCTGGCGTCGGGCGCGCTCGTGTCCGTGATGCCCGACGTGGAGCCTCGAGCCGACTGGTTTCGACTGGTGTGGAAAGAGGGACACCTGCGTACGAGCGCATTGCAGGAGCTCGGTGGGTTTTTGAGGCACCGGCCGTTGACGTAATCGGGGTGGGGGAGCCCGCTCTGTCATCCGGTGTCATGGCTATGTGTTGCTTTTCCAACATATGTTAGTTTTCCAACAGGAGCGCCATTCGCTCCTCTTTCCCTGCGAAACCCAGCCTCGCTGGGATGGAGTCTCACATGCGTAGTTTGGTGTTTGCGTTCCTCATTGGCTGTTCCGCGTCGATCCCTGCTGGCCTGACGGTGCCGGCTGGGGCCGAGTCGACGGTCCATGACGTGTCGCTCGACGTGGAGCGCATGTCCACCGACGTGGCCTTCGGAACCCAGACGCTGGATCGGCTGGCCTCCCATGTGGAATCGCTGCCCGCGGCGGACAGGGCCGTATTGGCGGGGGCGAGCCGAGAATTGGCGATCAACTGTCCCTACAACCGTGCGAGCTTCATGGTCCCGCTGGCCGTGGAGCGAGAGCTCTCGCTCATCGATCTGAGCGCGGTAAGCTTGGAGAATCGCCTGGCGATTGTGGAGTTTAAAGAGGGGGTTGCGGCCCACGCGCGACTTCTCCGGGCCATCGGCGCCGACGCCTTGCCCCTACCGCACAGCCCAGACTACCTGGCCCAGGTGCCCTATGAATTGTTGGACGGGCCCGCCTTCGCTCACGCCCCCGACGCCATCGAGAGGAGCGAGCGGTTGGTGCGCCTGATCCCGGAAATGGTGGCTGAGATCCCCCCGAATACTATGGATCGCCTAGACGCCGCACGTGCCCTGATGGAGGTGCAGTTGGGCAATCAGGTGATCCGGTCCAGCGTCCTGCGACTCTGGGCAGAGACGTCCGCCAAGCTCGTCCCCGGCGTGCAGCACGAGGCGAGCAAGGCGCATCTGCAGCGGGTTGCGCACCTCTTGGACGCGCTGCGTGGGAATAGTTGCTAGAAAAGCGGTAGATCGACAGCTCGAACGGTGGGGCGCTGCCACTCTGACTCTGCAAGTCGGGTGCGGAACTCGCCTACATTCCCATTGACGCTCTGCTCCCTCAATGCCAACCTACACCACACTCCGGGGGACCCATGACACAGGTAGTAGGTGTATTCTTCTCGTTGCTCATCAGCGCACCTGCGCTGGCAGCGGAGCAGGCAGAGGTTCAGGTCGAGGCGCTGGCCCACCGGACGGAGCTTGCAGGGGCGTTGAGCCACAGCACCTTTGATCCCACCGTGGTGCGGCGAGGTGTAGGCGGGCGGCTAATACACCACGTGTCTCCGGTGTTTGCGTTCGGCGTAGAAGGGGCGTATTACCTGAATCTTGGCGAATCCAACTGGACGTCGATTACGCGAAACCTGATCGATGTGCGGACCGTTTCGCCAGACTTCGCGGTGGTCATGGGCCATGTGGCCGGCCGGGTAGAGTTCGCGCCGATCACGGGGACGTTCGGTCGCGCGGCAAAGCCCTCCACCATTGGGTTGTACGGTTTGCTGGGGTTTGGGGTCGTTCATACCCAGGACGACCTTGAATCCACTACCTGCGACAACAATGGGCCCTGCGTCATCCCGTCCACCGCCAACCAGGTCCACCCCAGCACCGCACTCGGCGTGGGACTTCGTCTTCAGCACAAGCGCCTCATCGGCCGCCTAGAGCTGCGGGATGTGGGCTATATCGAGGCCTACGATGGCGTTAATCTCGGCATTGAACATCTCCTCTTGACCGAACTATCGATGGGCCTTTTGATCGGGCGTCGCTAGTCTGCCGCGTCACGGCTCCCGCCAACCAGCCCTCCCCAAACAAGCCACACCCTGCTTCAGCCCCTGTCATACTCCGACCCCGGAGAGGCCATGCGTACTCGTTCCTTCGTCCTCATCGCGTGCCTCGGCGCGTCCTCCCTTGGCTGCGCCTGCCGTGGCGTCACGAACACCGGCATCGCGACCGACCGGGACACCGACACGGACACCGACGCGGACGCCGACACCGACGCCGATCCCTGTGCGCCCACCGTCGACCCGGGCGGGGACGTAGACCCGCTCGCTGGCGATCTGACCGTCACTCAGGCAGCGACGGGCTTTGTCTTCGTAGAGGGCCCCGTCTGGAGCTGCACCGATCAGACCCTGCTGTTTACGGACATTCCCGCGAACAAAATCTTGGCCTTGGACGCCGATGATACGGTCACGGAGTTCCGCGCGGACTCCGGAAAGGCCAATGGCCTCTTCTTCGATCCCGATGGGCTACTATTGGCCGCAGAGCACTTCAACCGCCGAGTCAGTCGCACGCTCGCGGACGGCACCATCGAGACGGTCGCCGATGCGTGGCAGGGCAAAAAGCTGAACGCGCCGAACGACGTGGTCACCCGCCAGGACGGCACGCTGTGGTTCACCGATCCACCCTATGGGCTCGAAGGGCGACCCCAAGAGCTGGATTTTGTCGGGCTATTTCGGGTCGACACCTCGGACACGCTGCACGTGGAATACCAAGGACCTCTGTCCGAGCGGCCCAATGGCGTGGTGCTCTCCCCCGACAGCAAGACGCTGTACCTGGCCGACACCAAGAAGGGCGATGTGGTGGCCTTTGACGTCGGCACCGACGGTGCTCTCTCGGACCCGAGGGTGTTCACCAACCAAGTCGCGGGTGCCGATGGCATGACGGTGGATGTGCAGGGCAACCTCTACGTCACAGCCACGGCGGGTGTGGTGGTCTTTGCACCAGACGGGACCCTGCGCGGCACTATCGTCGTGCCAGAGCAGCCGGCGAACACGGCCTTTGGTGGGCCCGACGGGCGGACGTTGTACATGACCGCCCGGACGAGCGTATACCGAGTTCGGCTCGGATTGCCTGGGTTGTAAGCCGAACAGCCCGGCTCGACGTGTGTCGAACCGGGCCGGTGACCTTGCAAGAGCGGGTGTGAATCGAGGACTACTTGGGTGCGGAAGCGCTCGGGTCCGTGACGCGGCCGAAGAAGAGTAGGGCACCGGTCAGCTCGTCGCGGATGGCGAAGGCATACGGACGGTCGACGGTGAACGCGGGCGGCTGCCCGGGGTCTGCGCTGTCGGTCATGACGACTGCGGTGGCGGCGGCGGCTTCGGTACCCTCCTCGTCGATCCGCACATAGGCTTGGTGGTAGACCTCGTCGATGGTCAAGGCGGCGCTCTCAGCCATGCCGCTGAAGTCGGCTCCGGCGCCGAAGGCCGTGGGCATGCCCAGGTTGGACAGCGGCTTCTTGAGCTTGGCTTCGCTCTTCATCTCCAGCTTGGGCAGGGCGACGGCGAGGTTGGTCGTCTCGGCATTGTCCAGCAGGCTGTCGAGGGTCGCGGCATCGAGTGAGGCCTCTACCTGTGGCAGGCCGTCGATGGCGTCGGGGAGCAGCACCCACAAACGCATCTCGCCGCTGGTTCCATAATCCAGGCCCGCGGCTCGGAACCCATCGCCTGTGGCGTATGCGACGTCGGTGCTCAGGTTCATCATATCGACGGCGACGGTGGACCCATCTAGACGGCTGAAGTCGGCCTTCACAGTCTGATCCTTGTCGAAGGATTCGGCCCAGTCCGCCTCGAAATGGATGGCGTTGACCAAGACCATCGCCGTGGCTGCGTTCACGCTGTTGGGGGGCAGCAGGTCCACGATCTTGTCTTTGGTCTCGTCTTCGACCCAGTCGTTGATCTCATTGCGGACGCCGTCGGGATCGCCTTGAATGTCCGTGAGCTCGACGCTCGCGCCGTACTCGTCGCGGTTGAGATCGAGGAAGCCGGCGTCCCAGGAGTACGACTCGTCGCCCCAGATCCGGTTGGCGATGTTGATCGAGTAGTCTCGGCCCTCGGATACATCGAGGTCGCGCAGCAGGGCGCCCAGCGGCTCGTGATGGGCCTTGTCCTGTTCCATGTGCAGCACGGACTCCATCTCGGTGGCGGTGTCACCTCGGGCGCCGGCATAGGTCATCGACAGCGCCGCGTTCATCGAGAATGGGCTGTGAAATAGGTTTTGTACCGCTGGGTCCGCCGCCAGCATGGCGCGGTGCATGTCCAGCGTGAACGCGTTGTTTTCGAGCGCGACGCGGGCGACCTCTGGGTCGGCGTCCGTGACCTGTCGCGGGACCTCGGGGACGTCGGGATTGCATGCGGTGAAGAAGGCGAGGCCAAGAAGTGGGGCGATGGTGCGCATGGGGTGTCCTCTCAACATCGGTGGCGATGCGAGCGCCACCGAGGATGTGTAGGTCGGGTCAGCTATGACCCGTTAAGTTGCTTGGTGCTGGGTGTACTCTGGAGTGGCGACGCTGGGGTCGCTCACCCGACCGATGAAGAGCA
>JBGCER010000657.1:0-2964 GCA_045106515.1 Myxococcota bacterium | reverse complement strand
TTGATGGCGCATTTGTAGCCGGGGCCCATCATCACGCCGATGCCGTTGAGGCGGGCGATGTGCCATTGGCCGAGCTTGTCGCACAGAGCGCGGGTCTGGGCTTGGGCCTCTCGCATCGACACGGGACGGCTTCCGGCGGGGCAGCGGGCGCCGTTGTGCACGAAGACGCGATTCGTTGTGAATCGGGGAGCGACGGGTGCGCGATTTTGCACGACGAAGCAGCTCTTCACCACGCCGTGAATGGGGTCGCCGAACGTGGCATTATTGCAGCTGATACTTCCGTTGGCCGAGCGCACGGCCCACTTGCCTTGGGCACCGTAGTACACGTTTGCCGTGCCCGAGAAGGCGCATCGCTGGTTCTCGACGGCGCATCGTGTGGCGTTGTTGGGGGGGCGTACGGCTTGGGGACGGCGGGCTTCGGACGTACGCACATTGTAGAGTTCCCTGCCGTTGACGAGCACCTTCTTCGTCCACAAATCGAGTTGGATCCTGGCACCGTCGGCCTTGGTCATGTACACCGACCACTCGTCGCGGCCGGTTTCGGTGAACGAGGCGTGGGCTGCGGTACGACCGGTCTTGAACTCCTGCCAACGGCTGCCGTTGGCCTGAACGAACGACCCCGAGGCGCCATTGGCGCCCGAGTAGTACACGACTGCGACGTTGTATCCCTTTACCGGTGCGTTTTGGGCGGATGCCGCTGCAGGCCAGAGGGCAAAAAGGCAGACCATGAGGCCCAGGAAGAATCGTAGGTAGGACATGACCACTCCAGTGTGTGAGGGGGGCGCCGAGCGTGTGCCTGGCTGACCTCAACAACATAGGATGTACGTGCCTTTCAGCCGCTTACCGCTTCTTTCGGGGTCTTTCACCATGTCTTGGACGGCACCCAAAAAAGGGCTGTGCAAGCCACGTGGCCTGCACAGCGATCGGGTAGGCGTTCCTCCCCGGTTCCGGCGTTCCGACCTACTTTGTCAGGTCGGCACACACGACCTTGGCGTAGCAACCGCCGCGACCGCCTTCGACCCAGAACATCCACCCCGAGCCTTGATCACCCGTCTCTTGGATCCACTGCTGGCGCTTGATGGTGTACCCGCTGGCGAACTGGCAATCGAAGCCGCCGCCCATCGCTAGATCGCCTTCGTCGCACACCGCTTCGCCCTCGACTCTGGCCTCGGCTTCGAGGGTGATGACTTCACCGGTGCGGAAGTACATCTCGGGGAAGGCGCCTTGGGGTCCAGTAGGACCCACGTCGCCGTCCGCGCCGTCTTGTCCGTCCTCGCCGTCGATTCCATCTGCGCCCGCGGGACCTTGCGCTCCCATCTCGCCCGCTGGTCCCGGTTCACCCTCGATAATCGATGGTTCGTTACAGGCCATCAACACCAAACTCAGCGCCACTGCCATCCTCTTCATACGACCTCCTGTCTCTGATCGGGGAAGTGGGGGGGGCCCGCCCGTCAGCTGCTAGAGACCTATGCGGCCCCTACCTTTCATGGTGTTTCTGGGTCTTTCACGCCCTTCCGGCGCGGGTGGCTGTCGGGGCGCAGGCCTACCCAAGCGCAGAGAGCTGGGCGACGATGATCAAGGCTGTGCCGCCATCGAGTCCTGGACCCATCATGGCAGTGAAGTCGCGCTTCTCTAGCCAGAGTGTCGCTGCGAGGTGCATGACCACGATGGGGATCATGGCTGCCAATACGGCGCCTCCTACCATCGCAGCGCCGAGGGCGGACGCCAGCAAGACGATGCTGAGCACCGCGGTGTGGGACCGCCGCGACAAGAGTACGGCCAATGTGCGCACCCCGGCGGCGCGGTCGTGCTGCAGATCTCGAACGTCGTAGATCGAAGCGTTGGCGAACAGCAGCAACCAAACCACCACCGTTTCGAGCCCCCAAGGCGTGCCCGCGACCAAGGGCAACCCCAAGCTCAGACTCGTGGTGACGAACACAGCCTTTCCACCTGGGATTTCCTTGGCCCGACCCAGAATGGGCACCGGAACGAAATAGGTCAGGCCGACGAGGACCAAACCCACAACGCCCCACAACACATCTGGGTAGACCCACACCCCTGCCGCGACGACCCCTGCGAGCGTCCCTAGCACGAGCCATGCGGCTCCCGGTCGACTCGTCGGCCAGCGCACAACGACATCTTCGTCGCCTCCGGACAGTCGGTCGGCCAAGTACATGAACCAGACCACCGCTCCCCACAACAGCGCGTGCCCTGGGTCTGCGCCGGCCAAGACGGCGTATCCACCTAGAATTACGGCGGTGGCTAGTCCTGTATCCGCGCCGAAGCGGTACAGGGCCCGCGAACAAGCGGGCGGGTTGTGGCGGGCGGGGCCGGGCATGCAAAGCATGTAGCTGTCGTCGACGCGCGGCAAACGTCCCACACTGTCCCAACCTACGTGACCGTCAGCCGCCGCCAACCTCAAAGAGTCGTTGAAGATCCTGTGGGCGCAGTGGCTTGTCGAGGACTTCGTTGCCTACGGTGGCGACGAACGCCCGCGTTCGTGGTGTGATGGCCCCTCCGGTGCAGAAGACCATGCGGGCCGCCAAGTGCGGGGCTCGCTCGGAGAGTGCGTGAAAGACATCTGGACCGTCGATATCAGGCATCATTAGGTCGCACACAATCACGTCGAACTCCGGATCCTGCGCCAAGAGTTCGAGCGCTTTGCGTCCGCTATCGACGACCACGGCAGATCGGCCGCGAAGGATGCGGCGATAGGCTCTCACCATGCCGGGGTCGTCGTCGATGACAAGCATGCGTTTGCCACTTGGTAGCTTTGGGATCGGGGGGGCGGTGCCGAGGGGCAGCCCGGTGTCGAAGGGGAGGTGAACGTCGAATCGGCTCCCGACCCCAGGGGTGCTGGTCGCGTGGATTCTCCCTCCATGGGCGACCACAATTTCGGATGATAATGCCATTCCAAGGCCGATACATTGGTCGTTAGACTTGGTGCTGAAGAAGGGTTCGAAC